>NZ_JCALCF010000069.1:0-2638 GCF_059812185.1 Mycobacterium sp. NGS67 | reverse complement strand
TGTCGGCGGACATGAAAAACTGCCCACTGGCGGACATGAAAGTGCCCGTTCGCGGCCAATAAGAACTGCCCACCGGCGGATACGAAAGTGCCCGCAGGCGGCCATGAATCTGCCCAGACCTACTTGATGTCGTTCGGCGCGTCTGCGCTGGGGCGGCCTCTCCTGCGGTTTCGATGTCGATGCCTAGTCGACCCGACAACCCCAGGAGAGACCTACTTGAAGTCTGACGGAGAACTCATGGAAATACTCAATGCCTACGACCTGACCGGGTCCTACCGCGCCGCGGCCGAGCTGTGTGGGTGCTCGCACCACACCGTGAAGAAAGCGGTCGAGGATCGCAACGCTGGGCTGCCCCCGGCCACGCGGCGGGCCCGGATGATCGATGATTGGCGCGACCTGCTGGAAACCTGGGTCGCTGATTCGAAGGGCAAGATCCGCGGCGACAAAGCCCACGACAAGCTGGTGGCGTTGGGCTACACCGGCACCGACCGCACCACCCGCCGTTCGTTGGCGGAGATCAAAGCGCAATGGCGCCTTGGCAATACACGCGTGCACCGGCCCTGGATCACCGAGCCAGGACTGTGGCTACAGTACGACTTCGCCGACGGCCCCCTTGTCGCCGGCCGCAAGATCGTGCTGCTCGTGGCGTGGCTGGCGTGGAGCCGCTACCGCGTCGTGGTGGCTTTGCGGGACCGCACCGCACCCAGTGTCTTCGCCGGCCTGGACCGCATCTTTCGCATCGTCGGTGGTGCTCCGACCTACCTGCTCACCGACAACGAGAAGACCGTCACCACTGGACACATCGCCGGAGTTCCGGTCCGCAACCGGGCCGCGGTCACCTTCGGCCGCTACTACGGCCTTTCGGTGCTGACGTGTGAACCCGCCGACCCAGCCACCAAGGGTGGGGTGGAGAACGCGGTGAAGCTCGCCAAAGCCGACATCGTGCCTACTGAGACCAACCTCCTGCCGCAGTACGACTCGTTCGCCGACGTCGAAGCCGCATGCGCCGGTTTCACCACCGAGATCAACGCCCGCGTGCACCGGATCACGGGACGCCGGCCGGCCGAGATGCTCATTCAGGAACGCCCGGCCCTGCACGCGGTTCCTGACCTGCCCCACACCGCCGCGTTGGGGGTGACCCGCCGGGTTCCCGACAACACCCCGATGGTCACCTTCGACCACTGCCAATACTCGCTGCCCGCAACTCTTCTGGGCCAGACAGTGTGGATCCGTGACCACGACGGCACCGATGAGGTGGTGATCTGCGCTCTTGATGGCGGCGGCCCGGTGGAGGTGGCGCGGCATCGCCGCGCCGCCCCCGGTAGTCCCGCCATCAACGATGACCACTTCCCTGAGCATCGGGACAAGGTGCCCGGTGATTACCGGGTGCGGGCCCGCACTGTCAGTGAGCAGACCTTCCTGGCGCTGGGGCCGGGTGCGGCGGTGTGGCTCAAAGAAGCCGCCGCCGTCGGCACCGAACGGATCCTGCAGAAGATGGCCCACGCGGTGGAACTGTCGGCGTTAACCGGCCGCGCCGATGTCGACTGGGCGCTCGGGCATGCTGGCGTGCACGGTCGCTTCGCCACCGGTGACCTTGATTCCATCCTCGCCAGCAAGGGCATGGACACCACTCGCCGCGGCGCCGACGAAGACACCTCCCTGGCGCAAGGAACCAGTGGGTGGAACTTATTCGGCCGCAACGTTATCGACGCTGACGAGGCAGGCATCGCGTGACTACCACCACGACCACCGCGTCGCTACCCGCCGACGTCGAAGCGCTGATGCGTGGGCTGCGGTTGCCGCACGCCCGCGCGATCGCCGCCGACGTGCTGGCCACTGCCCGAGCTCAACGCTGGGACCCCACCGAGGTGATCAAAGCGCTGCTGACCGAGGAGTCCGCCGGCCGGGCCCGGTCCATGCTGGCCGCCCGCCGCAAAGCCGCCGGCTTCCCGACCGGGAAGACATTCGACGTGTGGGACCCCAATGCGTCGTCGATCCCGTTACCGACCCAGCAGGCGCTACAGACCCTGGAGTGGGTGGGTCGTCGGGAGAACCTGGTGGTCTGCGGGCCCGCTGGCACCGGCAAGACGTTCTTCCTCGAAGCGTTGGGGCAGAAGGTCATCGAAGCCGGGATGCCGGTGGCGTGGTTCACCCTCGAGCAGATCGGGGTCCTGGTTCGGGCGCACCGCGCTGACGATTCGTTGGGCAAGGCCGTGGCCAAGATCGTGCGTGCCGAGCTCGTGGTGATTGACGACGTTGGACTGTTGCCCGTCGGTGCCGATGCCGCTGAAGGGCTCTACCGCATCGTCGAGGCCGCCTATGAACGGCGCTCGGTGGCGATCTCATCGAACCTGCACCCCAGTGGTTTCGATGAGCTGATGCCCAAGACGTTGGCGACTGCCACCGTGGACCGGCTGCTGCATCACGCGCACCTGTGCCAGACCAGCGGAGACTCCGTGCGGCTGGCCCAAGCCCTGCACGGGAAGGGAGTCAAACCCTTGAGCTGACAACGGCCTCAACCACCGGTGGCGGACACACCCTAATGGGCAGATTCGTGTCCGCCACTGGGCAGTTCTTATTGGCCACCTACGGGCAGTTCTCATGTCCGCCCACGGGCAGTTTCAGCTGTCCATTGACA
>NZ_JCALCF010000068.1:0-3016 GCF_059812185.1 Mycobacterium sp. NGS67 | reverse complement strand
AAACGGTTCGCGTTGGGGATCAGCAGTCCTGAGGCTCGGGCGATACTTGCGATCGCGCCCACGCCTTCGGCTGCGGCCAAGCTGTCGATCAGCAGGATTGTTGCGGCGTTGCGGCGGGCCGGTCGTAGCCGCAACATCGAGGTCACCGCAGCGGAGCTGAAGATCGCATTACGAGTGGCTCAGCTGCACCAGCTGGAGCTGGTCGAGGCCGCGATGGGCCGTCACGTGCTGGCGCTGCTGGCAGCGCTGAACGCCGCTTGCTCGAACGTCGAGGACCTTGGTGACGCCGCTGCCGAGGCCTTCCAACGCCATCCCGATTACGCGATCATCACCAGTTTTCCCGGCCTGGCTGACTCCACGGGGGCGCGACTACTGGCCGAGATTGGTGGGTGTCGACCGGCTCGGGCGCAACCTGCGCGACCTCGTCGACATCGTCACCACGCTGCAGGCCCGCGGCGTGGGGGTCCAGTCCCTGTGCAACGGACTGGTCGACACCACTACCGCCCACGGCGCCCTGGTGTTCGGCATGTTCGCCGTCATGGCCGAATACGAAGCCGCTCTCATCCGCGAAAGAACCCAGGCCGGTCTGGCCGCCGCCCGTGCCCGCGGGCGCCGGGGTGGGCGCACTCCGAAGATGACGCCGGCCCTGATCGACAAGGCTCAGCGGATGTATGACTCAGGCCAGTTCGTCATGGCCGAGATCGCCGCGTCATGCTCGGTCACGCCCATGACGATCTACCGGCACATCCGCACCGACCAGTCTCATTCGCATGCGGCGCAATAGCCCTGCGGCGCAATAGCTTTAATCAGGCGGCGTCCTCGATCGCGGCGGTTGTCGGCGGGAACGCCTTGGACTGGTCGAACAGTTGTTGCTCTTGCAGGCAGTGGTAGAGCTGACCCAGCAGCTTATTGAACAGATGGCGGTTGGCAGCAGCATGTCGGTCACCGTGGTCGCGCCGTCTGCGGTAGTGCAGGCCAGCGGGCTCGCAATGTTTGGCCGCCGCGAACGCCCACACCCACCCGGTGTTGGCGAGCCGGTCGTTTTTGATGCGGCGCACCGTGATCGACGTTGAGCGTCCGGAGGCGCGCGTGACTGGAGCTGATCCGGCGTACGCCTTCAACGCTCGGGCATCGGCAAAACGTGCACGATCATCCCCAGATGACCAGGGTGTCCCTGGCGCGTAGGTCGGCCAGGCAGGCATTCCACTGCGGGCGATCAGCCTTAGTTCCGCTGGCGTGGTCGACGTACATCTTCAGGCAGCCGGCCCCGTCGAGGGCGTCGAGTTGCAGCTGCGGGTTCTGGTCTGCCGTCGATACCCGCGCATATCCGATCTTGGCCACCGGCCGGACTCTATCGAATCCCGTACCGCGCGAGGCGTTGTGTGAGGGTGTTTTCGATATGGGTTTCGATAGCCTGCCCACGTGCGAAGATCGGCCACGGATTCACGACGGCGGTGGTCTATCGCAATCGGTCCTTTGCGATAGACCACCAACAAAGTTGGCTCACCCCTTGACTCTTAACCTGATCGGAGGTCTTGTCTCACACTGCGTGTCTCAGATCTTCAATGTCGGAGGTTGATGAGACGGTGGTGGCATGACAGCGATCCTTGGGTACGCGCGGGTGTGATCTTCAGAGGTAAGTGGCGGTGAATCTTCAGCGATAGATGGCGTTACATGATCCCGATGACGAGGGATTCGCGGGCGGCGTCGACGACTTCGCTTGTGACCGTGTTGAGCTGGTTGATGTCCATGATGCGATGGATCTGCGCCATCAGCCGGGTGGTGAGCCTGAAATTGCCGCTGGTGATGCGGATGATCGCGGCGCGGGCCTCGCGGGTGGTGAAGTCTTCGGGGTTGTCGAGGCCGAGGTCGGGCCACTGACGCGACAGTACGAAGGTTTGTTCGTCGCTGGACAGGGGTTGGTAGTGGTGCAGGAATCCGACGCGGCTGTAGAGCTGCGGGTAGCGGGCCAGTCGGCGTTCAATGCCGGGCATGCCGATGAGGATCAGGCCGGCGCCGGTGCGGTCGTGGTGGTCGCGTAGCGCTTCTAGGGCGGGGTTTTTCAGCCGGTCGGCTTCGTCGACGATGACCAGTTCGGTATACGCCCCGTCAGGTTCAACGAGGTGCTCGGAGCCGCGGTCGGGGTTCAGCGTGGTCTCAATGGCCCAGCTGAGCCGGGTGTGCAGGTATCGGACCTCTTTCTCGACGATGAGGGGTGTGTTGTGCACCTTGGGGGTGTAGAAGACGGTGCGCACGGCGAGAGCAGGTTCGGGTGCGACGGTCTCGTAGAAGCGGAAGTGCTCGACGATCGGTCTGACGGTGTCCCATGAGCTGTAGTGGCGAGCCGACAGCGTTTTGCCGACACCGGGTGCGCCGTGGCATAGGCCGATGTAGCGGTCGCGGCGCACGGCATCGCAGAATTCAACGAAGCGGCGATGCTGCTTGGTGACAACGAATTTCGTTGTGGTAGTTGACTGCTCGGATGAGGGGGCAGCGGTGTGTTGGGTGTCCTGGTCCTGGATGTCGGCCATGACGTGGTCAGTCCTCTCGGTAAAGCTTGAGCGCATGTTTGGGCGCCGAATCCTGGTCGAGGTCGGCTGGCCCACTAGCCGCTACGGCCATCCCAGGCAGCGGGTAGTTGCAGTCGGGCTGATGAACGGCGATGAGCTGGTCGACAACCTTGGCGCGATCACGAAGGCCTTGGCGTAGTTCGCGGCGGCGGGCATTGCGGGCGGCGGTTATTTCCTTGAGCGCGACGGTGGTGCCGGCCAGCTCGGGGCAAATCGCCCGGCAGACGAACTTGTCGTCGTGGAAGATGCGGATCTCTGCCAGGTCGCGCGGGTCGTAGCGGATGGTGACCTGTTCGCCGACGTAGGCGGCCAGCACCGGGTCTAGGTAGCGCAGTCCTTGGAAGTGCACTCCATCGGGGTGGATCTTGCGGGGCTGGGCCACGGTGAGCAGCAGCAGGTCGAGTTGCTCCAACGAGTCGGGCATCCTGGGCAAGAACCCGCCGCCC
>NZ_JCALCF010000067.1:0-3436 GCF_059812185.1 Mycobacterium sp. NGS67 | reverse complement strand
CGGGCGTCCGGCCGAAGCTCACGTTGACGCGGTGGCGATTCTCGCCGAACTCGGCGGCCCGGCTGTGCTGCCCGCCCAATGGTGGGGAGTGTGGGCTGCCGAGTCCGGCGAAGCGGTGGTGTCGGCGACCGAGCACACCGGAGGACAGATTGTGCTCGACGGCACGAGGGCGTGGTGTTCGGGGGCAGGGTTGTGCACCCACGCCTTGTTGACCGCGCGGCTGCCCTGTGGTGAGCGCGCGGTTCGCTGTGGGGTCAGGTAGGTCGTGGGGGTTGGTCGTTGGTCGCCCTGGGCTGCACTTTGGCGTCAGCGACTGAGTTAGTCGTGTTGTTGCCAGAGTTGTGCGGTGAGGTCTTGGAATGTGACGAGAGCAACGGGATCATCGTCGCGCAGCAGCGCCGATTTGCTCATCCAGGCGTGCACGGTTGAGCCGTCGGCGTGTACCAGCTCGACGCGTTCGCCGCCGTGGAGTCGAATGACGGACACGGGGGAGGATTGGTCGATGGGCAAGGTGGTGAATAGCTGGGAGAATTTGAGAGTGTGCAGCGCTTCGAGGGAGTAGCCCAGCATGTTGGCGAACGTGGGGTTGGCGAAGAGAATGGTGCCGTCTTGGGAAATGGCGAGTACGGCGACGGGAATGCGGTCGAGGACCACGAGTGCGGGTAAGTGGGTGAGGGTGCTCAGCGGTGGTTGGCCGTCCTGGCCTGGGCGGCGGCGTTCCTGATGCGGATTGTTGGGCATCGGTTACTTAGGTTCCCCTTCCCGCGGACAGGTGCTCAATGTTACCCACGTCACACATCCGTGAAGGGGTGAATCGCTTCAAGAGTGGGTGCGCGGCGTCGCGCTTTGCGCGACCGGGCTGGTCGCTTCGGCCGGGGGAGGCTAGCGAGACCGAGGTCGCGGTAGGGGGTCAGCCGTTTGGTGGACGTTACGGTCGGTCGCTGCGTAGTGGCTTGTGCAGCGCGGCGCGCTGGTACGGGTATAGCGGCAGCTCGGCTTGGAGGTGAGCTGCCGCGATGATGCGGGCCGTAATCGGTTGGTTGCTGACCAGGCGCAGCTCGATGTCGCGGCGGCGGCATTGTTGTGAGGCCTCGAGCAGGACCCCGAAGGCGCACACCGCCATGAAGTCCAGTCCGCTGGTATCGACGACCAGTGGTCCCGGGGCGGCGGTAGCGTGCGCGGCCGCGCGCACGATCTGCCTCCAGGTCTTGACGTTGCTCGCGTCGATCTCTCCGCCGGCGCAGAGCAGCACGGCCCCGCCGCAGCGTTCGGTGGTCGCTCGTAACAGGCTGTCAGTGGCATTGGTCATGACGGCGGGCTCATTGCTCAGGGGCGGGGGTGATGGAAGCATTCCGTGCTGCCCATGGGTTCTCCTGGAGGTGCTTCACGGAGTGTCGATGCTCGGCCCCTGGACTGCTCAAAGGCGGAGACGGCCCTATCCCACCAGTAAGTTTACCGCTGTAATACCTGCCGTGGTAACGATTCCTCGCACAATTTTGCGTGGTGAACGCTTTGGGACTGCTGGCCGTTCGTCAGACATCCCATATGCTGGAGATCGTTGTGCTGATCAATCCTGCGACCCGATCCAAGAGCCGTCTTTCGACCTTCGGGTTTGACAGTGACACGTCCGTACCGGGCGATTCGCACGACGGAGCTCGTCGACGAGATCCAGCACGAACAGCACAAGCTTCGTGAAAGGTCATCGATCAATGTCGTACTTCGCGAGTAACTTTGTGCACAAAATCGAGCCAAATAAGGAGCAACCGCGTGGCTGACTACGACGTTCAATACGACAAGGATTCAGGTGATTGGAGCGCCAAGCGTGCGGGGGCAGAAAGAGCTGCTGGACGCTACGACACCCAAGCTGAGGCACACGATGCTGCGCGGGGTTTCGCCGAACGAAGCGGCGGTGGCGAGGTCCGAGACCACCGCAAAGACAACAATCAAATCCGGAACACCGATACAGTCGGCAAAAGGGACCCATACCCGCCAAAGGGCTGAAGCAACGGTTCGTCGGGATCATCCTATTCTGGCCAGGCGCGCCCGGAAGAAGGCAACACAAACGTACGGATTGAATGAGCTAAGAGTTGTTCAGCGAACACCTAGTGTTCCACGCCAGAAATTCATTACACAATAATAACTTGCGGCTACGGCGCGGGTTCTACGCGAATTATGCTGCCATGCAGCCTAATTCATCATATGGAGAAGCGTGGACGGGCCGAGGTCGGAGTTGGTGCTGGTCGACGAGGAGCGCGACCAGCTGCTGGGGTGGTCACGGCGGGCGAAGTCGTCGCAGGCGTTGGCGTTGCGGTCGCGGATCATCCTGGCCTGCGGCGAGGGCTTGTCCAACAAGGCGGTAGCCGCGAAATTGGGTGTGTCGCAACCTCTCGAAACCGAGAAACCAGCCAGGGAACGACGTTGAGCAGTACAGCCACCACAACCATGAGCAGAGCCGAACCCGTTACCGGGCTCAATCCAGCAAAATGGCGCAGAATCTTCAGCGATAGATGGCGTTACACGACGTCGGTCGCGAGTCTGCGATCCCAATCACAGATGAGCTAAGAGTCGTTCAGCGAACACCTGGGGGTGCTCTCGATGCATGAAGTGCCCGCCTGGGACCTCCTCAACGATGTAGTCATTGTCAAACATCTGGGCGGCGGCCCGGTAGTCGGAGGGCTGGAAAATTGGGTCATCGACGCCGGCAAAGACCACTGCTGGCACCGTAATGCGCGCCGTTAGCGATGCAGTGGGTATGGGTGAAAGCGCTCGGTAGTAGCCCAACGCCGCGTTTAGGCTTTCCGGTTTCGAGAAGCTGTTGCGTATGGCGGCGAACTCCGTTGGTTTCGGGTTCCATCCGGGGGACCAACTCTGATAAAGAGCGGTGAGCGCCGCAAAATCATTGCGCGCGAATCGGTTCGGCGCCCCTGGCAGCTTGTATGCGGCGAAGTGACGCAAGGCCCATAGCTTTTTCAATGACGGTTTGACTGCGGCTGGGTGGGGACTGCCGATCACGAATAGCTTGTTTACGTGGTCCGGGCTGAGCGCTGCTGCGCCGTAGGCGGCTGCGGCGCCCCAGTCGTGCCCGATGATGATGGCGTCACGGGCGCCGAGCGCTTGGATCAGTGCGAGCGCATCGTGTGCCAAAGTTTCTTGATCGGTGTCACGGTTGGGGATCGCGCTGGGGTGATAGCCGCGCATGAACGGGCTGACCGCGCGGTATCGCTGAGCGGCGATTCGCGGGCGAAGATCGTCCCAGGTATGAGCGGTGTCGGGGAAACCGTGCAGCATGAGCACGAGCGGCCCAGTGCCCTCCGCCAAGTAGGCGAAGTTCAGGCCATTTGCGTCGATGAAACGGATGTCATCAGCCACGGCCAGGGAACATTACGCCGTCCTGGCAGCGCTGGGAACGATGTCTGATCTCGGATTGAGCGTCCGG
>NZ_JCALCF010000066.1:0-3653 GCF_059812185.1 Mycobacterium sp. NGS67 | reverse complement strand
GGACGCCCGCGGTGGTATCGGTTTCCGCCAAGGCGGCTAACCGCCGCCAGCGTCGCGCGGTGTCTCCGCGCCCGGGCAGTGGAAGATCCAGCGCTCCTGTCGCCAGCCACTGCCTGACCAGCTCAGCACTCACGACACCACCCCCGACGCATCGCAGTCGGATTCCAATGTTGCGGCCAATGTGCGTAGATGGTGGGCGAACCCGCCCGGGGCTCGGCCTTGGCGGCGATCGGAGGTGGCAACCGACAGGGCCGCGTCCCGGTCGACACGCAGGCCGGCCGCCTCGAACCGCCGCACCAAATCCACGTCTTCACCGGTGGCCAGGCTCCGAAAGCCATCCAGTTTCCAGTACGCGCCGGCTCGGAACCCCATGTTCGCCCCGTGCACGTGATCGTGTCCCGACCCGGCCCGGTGGTACTCACGCTGGTAGCGGTGCGCGACCGCGGCCGGAAAGTCCCGCCACACCGGGATGCGGACCACCCCGAGCACCATGTCGGCCCCACCGTGCCGGTGCGGATCAAGCATGCGCGCCAGCCAATCCGCGTCCACGGTGCTGTCGGCGTCAGTAGTGGCATACCACATCCGCCCCAGCTCCGTGTGCGTGTCAAGGGTGCGGGCGTAATCAAACCCGGCGGCGCGGGCCGCACCAACATTTCCGGCGTTCACGGCGATGAAATGCACGTCGGCGCCGCACCGCGCGGCGGCCAGCTGTTCACTGCCGTCATCGCAGGAGTCCAGCACTACGACGATCTCTGTCGGTGTCGGCGCGCGCGGCCGCGGTGATGGCGCGTAGGCATTGCGGTAGGTCTACGATCTCATTGTTCGCCGGGACCACCACAAACGTTCGTAGGATGCCCCAGCCCGGCATCGACATGGCATCCATGTATCCGCCGGGCGACCGTTTAACACCTGCCATAATCAGCGCCGTGATCACCTCCCGCAGCCGCCCGGGGCTCGCCCCGGCCAGGACCGCGTCGTAGCCGGTGCGCTTCGGGCAGGCCGGTGGAGTCGGCGGCACCGGAGCAGCAGGCTCCTTGGGTACAGCAGGCACCTTCGCCGGTGGCGGCACCGGTGACGGCAGCACCGGCGGCACCGGGGGCACCGGCGGGGCCGGCGGCCAAGGCGCCACACTGTTCGGCATCGGCGGTGCAGGCGGCACCGGCGGGGCCGGGCGGGGCTGGGGGTGACGTCGGCCCTACACGCGACGCTGCTCGGCGACCTGAGCGGTTGAACTCCAACACTACGTCGTACACCACGTTCCTGGACTTGCCCCCCCCCCGCGGGCATCGCCGGGCGCACACCCACCGGGGTCAGGGCGTAGTACTACTCCCCCACCCCCCCCCCCCCTTCGCCCGCCGGGCATCCTTCGCGGCCAACCCCGCCGCGGCCGCGGTGTCGTTGTAATAAACGATCGACCCCGCGACAACTTTGCAATCGTCAACACCGCCCTTCCCGTGTCGGGCCGCCTGCCAAACACCGGTCGGGCATCCATAGTCTGACAGGCGGCCCACCCACCCTCGCACACCCTCGTCCTTCATATGGAGACGGCGCTGTCCGGGATTGAGAAGCTCCTGAACGACAGCGCGAGCCGACGTCAGATCCTCTCCCAACACGACCGCCGCCACCATCAAATAGTCACGGTGCTTGGTCTCGTCTACGAAGATGTGCCGAGCAGTCACCGTGTGCTCCGAACAGCCTGGCGGAGGGCCCGTCGATACCAGCGGGACTGGACTTCATGGCGGTGTGCGCCTTGAACACGCCTCGCTGATCCTGACCTCGAACCTGCCCTTCGCCCGCTGGGGCGACGTGTTCGGAGACCAAGTCGTGGCGGCGGTTATCTCGACCCTGATCTTGAAATATGCCGTTTGAACTGGCCGTTTATGTTCTGGACGGTGTGTCTAGGACGTTTAGGCGGCCATCGTTGAGAGCATCGTCTCGGTGCTGCAATATGGGTGTCCATGCCGTCGCTTCTGTGGGACCAGCACACCTGTCTGCCGCTGCGGACCGATACCGACGTCGATCCGCTGATCCGCTATCACCACCGCGCGGGGGTATTGGTATCGGTCAACGCCGGGTATTCGCCCCACAGCTTCGAAGACGCGATGGCGCTGCTGCGTCATTATCGCGCCGCGGTCGACGCCCACCCGGCCCTGGAGTTGGCGGCCAGCATCGACGATGTTGAGGCGATTACCGGCGCCGGCGGCGTCGCGGTGGTGTTTGACCTTGAAGACTCGCGCCCACTCGATGAGAACCTGGACAATCTGGCGGCCCTAGCCAGCCACGGGGTGCGCACCCTGCTGCCCACCTACAACCACGCCAATCGTGCCGGCAGTGGCTGCCTAGACAGCATCGATGGCGGCCTGACCAGCTGGGGCCGTGCAGTCGTTGCCGAGCTGAATAACGTCGGCATTGTTCCTGACGGATCGCATTGCAGCGCCCGCACCGGCCTGAACATGTGTGAAGCCTCAACCGGCCCAGTCGTTTACAGCCACTCATGCATGCGCGCGGTTTGGGATCACCCCCGCAACATCACCGACGACCAAGCCCGGGCCTGTGCGGCCACCGGCGGCGTTATCGGAATCACCGGAGTAGGCATCTTTTTGGGACCCAATACCCCCACCCTGGACTCGATGACACGGCACTTGGAATACGCCGTCGAACTGGTCGGCATTGACCACGTCGGCGTCAGTACCGACTTCTCATTCGACTACGCGGACGTGGTCGACGAATTGTCCCGCAACGCTCACCTGTTCGACGACAGTTATACCCGGTGGGGGCCGATTCAGTGGATGCCGCCCGAAACACTGCTGAAGCTCGAACAGCATCTCGCTCGGCGGGGATGGGCCGCCGCCGACATCGCGGCTGTGGCCGGCGGCAATTTCTATCGGGTAGCCCGATGCGCTTGGCGCTCCTAACCAGCCGATCAGACCGGCGTTAATTGCCGCCGCTTGAGTCACCGCACCTCGGCGGGCTGGCAGACTTGCCCCATGCAGATCCGACGAGCACGGGCCACCGACGCGCCCACGATCGCGGCACTGCTGAGTGAGCTCGGCTATCCGGCGACCGCCGCCGAGGTCGAGGACCGCCTGGGCAGCCTTGACAGCTCGGACTGCGTCTTGATTACCCCCGGTGGTTTGATCGCGCTGCACCGTGTGCCGCAGCTGGCCGAAGGAAACCCGTTTGCGCGGATTACGGCGCTGGTAGTGGCGGCCGACCGGCGGGGCCAGGGCATCGCCCGCGCCCTCCTTGGCGCCGCCGAGGACGTGGCGCAGGAGTGGAATTGCCAGCTGATCGAGGTCTCGAGTGCGCGCCGGCCCGAGCGAGACGGAGCGCACTCCTTCTATGCGGCAGTCGGTTTCGAAGACGCGGTAGAGCGCTCGGTCCGGTACTGGAAGTCCCTGGGCCATCCCTGACCCGCTCTGATCGAGCTGGCTTGACGTCCGCGCCTGGTCACTAGCAATTAGCCTGTTTCGCTCGGCATTTCGGTGATCTTGCGCTGGAGGTACCACGAGAAAAATCCGTGGTACTTGCGTTGGAGGTCGCGCCGGCGCCAGTCGTGTCCGTCGATCACGCGCCGGCAGGAAGCGGTGTTGCACTGGCAGGTCATTTGTCCGTCGTAGTCATCGAATGTCGCATAGTCGATGGTGAGTTCC
>NZ_JCALCF010000065.1:0-3741 GCF_059812185.1 Mycobacterium sp. NGS67 | reverse complement strand
GATCTGTTCATTGGTAACGCAGCGACGCTCCTAAGCGCTAGGAATAAGCGGAACCAAATCGCGCCACAGTGGTTTTGGCATTCTAGGCCTTACGCACACGTGATTGAGACCCTCGGCAACCAGTAGTATCGGCTATGGCATCGCGAGTTTCGGTGCCTCTCCCCTAGTGGGACGACTTGTGTTGTGTCAGTGTCACATTGGCACAGCTCCGCTGGCGTCGTTCGCGATGTCAGTTTGGATTCCTGTGGTCGCAGTAGAGCTGCGCCGTCACGCACCTGTCCTGAATCGGTCTACGTGCCCGAACCGAAAGGGAATCAGTTGACCGTGGTGGCGATAGGATCCCGCCCTAGCGCTCGAGGTGGGCGATGTATTCGCTGGCTAACCATCGTCAAATTGCTGGGCGCTCGCGGTATGGGCGAAGTCTACCTGGCACAGCGCCCCGACTATCGCGCTAAGCGTACGACCACGGGCAGTTCACCGCGGTTTCATCACTGTGACGGCTCTTGCGTGGACGGAAGCGGCGCGGCGGCTTCGCTCAGGCGCAAGTCGGCAGCCCAATGTCGCCGAGGCTGGCCGTACTTATGTTGACGACGGTTGAAAGTCCGGCCAGTCGCGACGGTTGAAAAGTAGGCCACCCAACCAGATTGGATGGGTGATCTCCTTGGAAGACTGGGCGTTGATCCGGCATCTTCACCGCAGCGAGGGTTTGTCGCAGCGGGCTATTGCACGGCAGCTTGGCATCGCGCGCGACACGGTTGCCGGGGCGCTGGCCAGCGATGGTCCGCCGAAGTATCAGCGGGCCGCAACGTCGTCGGGGATCAGCGAGGTGGAGCCGCGGATGCGGGCGTTGCTGTCGGTCTACCCGCAGATGCCGGCGACGGTGCTCGCCGAGCGGGTGGGGTGGACGGGTTCGATCTCGTGGTTCCGGGAGCGGGTCCGCGCGATTCGCCCGCAGTATCTGCCCGCCGATCCGGTTGACCGCCTCGGGCATTCACCGGGTCGAGCGATCCAGTGCGACCTGTGGTTTCCGGCGCCGAGGATCGCGGTCGGGTTCGGCCAAGAGGCGATGCTGCCGGTGCTGGTGATGGTCGCGGCGTTCTCCCGGTTCATCGCTGCGGTGATGCTGCCCTCGCGCCAGACCATGGATCTGGTGGCGGGGATGTGGCAGCTGCTCTCGAGCAGCTTCGCTGCCGCGCCCCATGAGTTGTGGTGGGACAACGAGGCCGGGATCGGACGTCGCGGCCGGTTGACCGATCCGGTCACCGCTTTGATGGGCACGCTGGGTTCGCGTCTGGTGCAACTCAAACCCTATGACCCCGAATCCAAGGGCATCGTGGAGCGAGCCAACCGCTATCTGGAGACCTCATTCCTGCCCGGGCGCAGCTTCGCTTCGCCGTCTGACTTCAATGCTCAACTGCAGCAATGGCTTCCGATCGCAAATAGTCGTCGGGTGCGGGCCTTGGATGGGCGTCCGGTGGACTTCCTCGACGCCGATCGAGCCCAGATGCTGGCGTTGCCACCGGTGGCGCCGGTCACCGAGACGGTGACCTCGGTGCGGTTGGGGCGCGATTACTACGTGCGAGTGGCCGGCAACGACTACTCCGCGGACCCGAGCGCGATCGGACAGCTCGTCGAGGTGAGCACCACCCTGGCGCAGGTGGTGGTGACCCGCGCGGGGCGCGTACTGGCGGCTCATGACCGCTGCTGGGCGGTGCGACAAACGCTGACCGATCCCGCCCACGTCGCGACGGCCGCAGCGTTGCGTCGACAGTTTCAAACCGGTCCACCACCGGTAGCAGGTGATCACCTGGTTCGGGACTTGGCCGACTACGACCGCGCGTTCGGTGTCGACTTCACCAGCAACACAGTCACTTCCGACGATGAGGTGGCCTGATCATGACCGAGGATCCGATCAAATCCGTCCTGCATTACGCCCACGCCCTCAAGGCGCCGCGCATCCGCGACTGCGCTGCCCGTCTGGCCGAGCAAGCCCGCGACGCCAACTGGACTCACGAGGAGTATCTGGCGGCGGTGCTCTCCCGGGAGGTCGCCGCCCGGGAGGCCTCGGGTGCAGCGACCCGCATCCGCTCGGCAGGATTCCCCACCCGTAAGTCGATAGACGACTTCAACTTTGACCACCAACCGGCACTTAACCGCGACATGATCGCCCACCTCGGCACGAGTGCGTTCCTGGCCAAGGCCCGCAACGTGGTCCTGCTAGGGCCGCCGGGCACCGGCAAGACCCACCTCGCCATCGGGTTAGCCATCAAAGCTGCCCAGAGCGGGCACCGCATCGCCTTCGCCACCGCGGTGGACTGGGTCGCTCGCCTCAAAGCCGCCCACAACGCCGGCCGACTGCCCGCCGAGCTGGTCAAGCTGCGCCGCATCGGATTGCTCGTCGTCGACGAGGTCGGCTACATCCCCTTCGAACAGGACGCGGCCAACCTGTTCCTTACGCTGTTTAGCGTGTGGTTGGAGAGCCTTCGTAGGTTCTCGATCGCCATCCGGAGGAGTCGGGTATGGCTTCAATCTGTTCGCCGAATTTGTGGCTCTGGAAGAATGGCCGCCCGACTCCTCGCAACGACTCAACCGCTGATTGAGATGTGCGATTTGATCGCTGTGTAAGGACACGCCGGCACAGTCGTTCGCAGGAGGCGCAACCTCACCTCACTAAATGGAGGTAACGGGTGGCAGAGCTATGGGCGGGAATCGACGCAGGGAAAACTCACCACCACTGTGTGGTCATCGACGCAGCCGGTGATCGCAAGATGTCGCGCCAATTCGGCAACGACGAGGGTGAGATCCTCGCACTCATTAGTGATGTCGTTGCTCTTGCCCACGGAAGTGAAATCGTTTGGGCGACAGACCTTAACCGGGGTCCCGCAGGATTGCTCATCGATTGCCTGGCCGATAACGACCAGGTCGTGCTCTACATCTCTGGCCGGACTGTTCACCACGCGGCTCAGGCCTACCGCGGCGACGGGAAAACTGATGCCAAGGACGCCGCGATCATCGCCGATCAAGCACGGATGCGGCGGGACTTGCAACGCATTGACCGCACCGATGAGACTGCGACCGAGCTTCGGCTACTTACCGCGCATCGTGAAGACCTCGTCTGCGATCGAACTCGAGCAGTTAATCGGCTCCGCAGCACGTTGCTTGAATACTTCCCTGGACTAGAGGCCGGTTTCGACTTCAATCGCCGCAAGGGCGCCCTGATGCTCTTGACGAAGTACCAAACGGCCTCAGACATCCGCCGCGCCGGAGTAACTCGGATCGCGAACTATCTCCGCAAGAACAACGCTTACCACGCAGACGAGATCGCAACCGCCGCAGTCACAATCGCTACCCGCCAACAGGCAACTGTGGCCGGAGAAGCAACAGCGGCACTTATCGTGGCCGACCTGGCCCGCGCCGTTCTCAGGCTCATTCGCGAGGTCGAGGCACTCGACAAGCGGATTCAAGAACGGGTGGAAACCCATGCCGACAGCCAAATACTGCTAAGCATTCCTGGCTTCGGCCCGCTAATGACCGCCGAATTCATTGCAGCCATCGACGGCGATGTCACCAACTTCAGCAGCCCCGACCGGCTCGCCGGCATCGCGGGCGTCTGTCCCGTTCCGCGCGACTCGGGACGGCTTACCGGAAACCACCATCGCCCGAAGCGATACAACCGGACACTGCTGAGAGTCTGCTACCTCACAGCGCAATCCGCCGCACGGACCTGCCCGCAATCTCGCG
>NZ_JCALCF010000064.1:0-5588 GCF_059812185.1 Mycobacterium sp. NGS67 | reverse complement strand
AACCATCACCACCTAGCCACTCACCAGCCGTGGTCACCTCTATTTTCGAGTGAGACGCAAAGGTCCCCAAAACCGGCCGGTTTTGGGGACCTTTGCGTCTGTTCGGCGGTGACGGGTGTAGCTCCCAAACCGCGAGCGACCGCCGCCCGCCAACACCGTCGGCGCGCTGGCTTTGACCCAATAGCCAGGCCGCTGCCAGGCGGGACCGCCGGTACCGGCTAACCTCTATCGAGCCGTATCGAGGGAGGGTGTTCATGCAGGGGTTTGCCGGCAAGGTAGCCGTAGTGACCGGCGCGGGATCGGGCATCGGACAGGCGCTGGCCCTGGAGCTGGGCCGGTCCGGGGCCAGCCTGGCGATCTGCGACGTCGACGCCGAGGGCCTGACCCAGACCGAGGAACAGCTCAAAGCGATCGGGGTGCAGGTCAAGGCCGACCGGCTCGACGTCACGGAACGGGAGCGGTTCCTGGAGTACGCCGACGAGGTCGCCGAGCACTTCGGCAAGGTGAATCAGATTTACAACAATGCCGGCATCGGCCACACCGGTGACGTCGAGGTCGAGCACTTCAAGGACATCGAACGCGTGATGGACGTCGACTTCTGGGGGGTGGTCAACGGCACCAAGGCGTTCCTTCCCCACCTGATCGCGTCCGGCGACGGCCACGTCATCAACATCTCGAGCATCTTCGGATTGTTCTCTGTCCCAGGGTATTCCGCGTACAACTCGGCCAAGTTCGCCGTGCGCGGCTACACCGAGGCGTTACGGCAGGAGATGCGTCTGCACGGCCACCCGGTGGGGGTTCTCGCGGTGCACCCGGGCGGGATCAAGACCGCGATCGCCCGTAACGCCACGGTGGGCGAAGGCCACGATCGCGACGACCTGGCCGAACTGTTCGACAAGCGGCTGGCCAACACCAGCCCGAAGCGAGCCGCCAAGATCATCCTCGACGCGGTGCGCAAGAACCGCGCGCGCGTGCTGGTCGGCCCCGACGCCAAGGTCTTGGACCTGATGGTGCGGGTGACCGGTTCGGGGTATCAGCGGATCACCGAGCTGTTCATCAGTAAGGTCATCCCGCCCAAACACTGAGACGGCGCTCGAAACGTTGAAATGAGTTGGGGGCGTGCCACATTGACGTCCACCAGTCGCTGAATATCCCCGCACAGATCTAGGTTCGGTTCACCGGCGTGACCGGCAATCAGATCATGCCGCCGGTGTTGAACCCATTCCCCGACCAGGACTCAACGCCCCAGCGGGTGCTCGGCCAGCCAGCCGTCGGCGACCACCTGGGGATCGGCGCCGTCGGCCACCTTGCGGCGCATCTCGGCCAGCGCAGCGGTGTCCAGTACCCCGGCGGGTTCGTTGATCGCCAACAGCTGTCGGGTGCTCAGGCCGTTGCGGCGGTACAACGGCACCACGTTCTGCGCCTGAATCAAGGACTCCTTGCTGCTGTCGGCCAGCGCGATCAGATCCGACGGCAGGCCGGGGTCGGCCGTCCTGGCCCATGCCGTGATCACCTCGCCCGCCCGAAGCGCCGCGAAAAGCGTTGTGTCGTCGGGGAATTCGCGTGGCGGCGGCATCCGGCAGGAACCCACCGCGGCCGGCGCCTGCCGGCCCCGGACGATGCCCGCGGTCAAGCCGGCGCAATGCCCGGGCAACAGGGTCAGGTCGCTGCCGCCCCAGGCACCCGAGGTCGCCGGCGTGATCACCACCGTCGGTTTGTCTTCGGCGGCGGTGGCGTAGTCGCCCGCGGCCACACCCTCGGGCAGGGCGGAGTTCATCGCTTGGTAGACCTGCTTGTCGGACAGCGCCGAGGAACCGGGCTGCAACGACTGCAATACCGTGCCGGTGTAGCCGGGAACCACGGTGAAGGCACCCGCATCCAGCTTCGCCATCGGGTTCTCCGCGGTTTCGGCGCGGGTGGGGAAACCGTAGGACCGCAACGCCGCGACGTAGACGGCAGCCAACAGGCGCGAGTCGGCATCGGGCTTGGATCCGACGACGAGTTCTGCCGGGTGCGTCGACGAGCTGGAGCAGCCGGTGACAACCGACATGAAGACCAGGATCAAGACCGGCAACAACGCGGCCGGCCTGCCGCCCCACACCGTCAGTCGGAGAAGTCCGCGGCCAGAGCCACCGCGCGGGCGACCGCCTCGCCGACGCGCCGGTCCAGCGGGCTGGGCACGATCCGGTCGACCGCGAGGTCTTCGCTGGCCACCGAGTAGATCGCCTCGGCCGCGGCCACCATCATCTTCTCGGTGATCCGGCGCGCCCCGACGTCCAGGGCGCCGCGGAATATCCCGGGGAAGGCCAGCACGTTGTTGATCTGGTTCGGGAAGTCGCTGCGGCCGGTCGCGACGATGGCGGCGTACTTGGCCGCGACGTCGGGATGGATCTCGGGGTCGGGGTTGGACAGCGCGAACACGATTCCGTTGGGCGCCATGGTGGCGATCAGAGCCTCGGGGACCACGCCGCCGGACACCCCGAGGAAGACGTCCGCGCCGTCGAGCGCCTCGACCAGCCCGCCGGTGCGGCCGCCGGGATTGGTGCGGCGCGCCAGATCGGCTTTCACGCTGTTCAGGTCGTCGCGGGAGTGGTGCAGGATGCCGCGCGAGTCGAGCACCGTGATGTCCGAAACTCCCATGGCGAGAAGGAGATTGGTGCACGCGACACCGGCCGCCCCGGCGCCGGAGACCACCACCCGCACCGAGGACATGTCCCGTCCCAGCAGCTTGGTGGCACCCATCAGGGCCGCGAGCGCGACGACCGCGGTGCCGTGCTGGTCGTCGTGCATCACCGGACAGTCCAGGGCCTCGATCACCCGTCGCTCGATCTCGAAACAGCGCGGCGCCGAGATGTCCTCGAGGTTGACCGCACCGAACGTCGGCCGCAACCGCACCAGGGTCTCGACGATGGCGTCGGGATCCTTGGTGTCCAGCACGATGGGGATCGCGTCGAGCCCACCGAACTCCTTGAACAGCGCGCACTTGCCTTCCATCACCGGCAACGACGCCGCCGGCCCGATGTCACCGAGGCCCAGCACGGCGCTGCCGTCGCTGACGACGGCGACCAGCCGGTTGGCCCAGGTGTAGCGGGCGGCCAAGGTGCGATCCGCGGCGATCGCGCGACTGACCTGGGCGACGCCCGGGGTGTAGGCGAGCGACAGGGCACGCTGGTTGTGCAGCGGGGCCGTCAAACCCACCGACAGCTTGCCGCCTTCGTGTGCCTCGAAGATCTCTTCGTCCGTGACGACGACCTGGGGACTTGGCTCGGGAAGGCTTTTCACCATGTCAAGGGTTTCGGACACGGCTGCCAGGGTACTGCGCAGCCGCTGGCGACCCTAATCCGTGTCAGATCAGGCCGAGGTCTTTGACCGCGTTGCGCTCGTCAGCCAACTCACCGGTGGTCGCGTTGATCTTGCCCCGGGAGAATGCGTCGATCTCGAGACCCTGCACGATCTCCCAGTTGCCGTTCTTGGTGGTGACCGGGAACGACGAGATCAAGCCCTCGGGCACGTCGTACGAGCCGTCGGAGTAGACCGCCATCGACACCCAGTCGCCCTCCGGGCTGCCCAGCAGCCAGTCGCGGGCGGCGTCAACGGTCGCCGAAGCCGCCGAGGCGGCCGAGGAGGCGCCGCGCGCGTCGATGATGGCCGCACCGCGCTTGGCGACGGTCGGGATGAAGTCGTTCTCGATCCAGTCCTGGTCGTCGACGACCTCGGCCGCGTTCTTGCCGCCGATCTCGGCATGGAAGATGTCGGGGTACTGGGTGGCCGAGTGGTTGCCCCAGATGGTCACCTTCTTGATGTCGGTGACGGCCGCGCCGGTCTTCTTGGCCAGCTGGGAGATCGCCCGGTTGTGGTCCAGCCGGGTCAGCGCGGAGAACCGCTCCTTCGGGATGTCCGGGGCGTTGTTCAGCGCGATCAGCGCGTTGGTGTTGGCCGGGTTGCCGGTCACGCCGATGCGGATGTCGTCGGCGGCGACTTCGTTGAGCGCCTTGCCCTGAGCGGTGAAGATGGCGCCGTTGGCCTCCAGCAGGTCACCGCGTTCCATGCCCTTGGAGCGCGGGCGGGCGCCGACCAGCAGGGCCAGGTTCACGCCGTCGAAGATCTTGTTGGCGTCGGCGCCGATTTCGACGCTGCTCAGCAACGGGAACGCGCAGTCGTCGAGTTCCATGACGACGCCTTCGAGCGCCTTGAGCGCCGGCTCGATCTCCAGCAACCGCAGTTCGATGGGCCGGTCCGGGCCCAGCAGCGAGCCGCTGGCCAGACGGAACAACAGGCTGTAGCCGATCTGGCCGGCGGCACCGGTGACGGCGACCTTGAGAGGACTTGCGCTCACGTCGGTTCTGCTCCTTCTAGACGGGTTCGCGTCGAAACTATCGCACCGGGGCCGTCGCGAATCCGCCGGTCCGTTTTGTCGCGGTGAGACGCGTACGATAGACCACCGCCGGTCAGACCTGCCCAGCGATCGGAGGTTGACGTGTTTCCCGGATTCGACGCATTGCCCGAAGCACTCAGACCGGTCGCGCGCAACAAGCCGCAGCACGTTCATTCGGTCCCCGGTCCGACCGTCCCGACGCTGGTCGACTGCGGCGTCTATGTCGACGGACATCGGTTGCCGGGCAAGTGGGCACCTGCTGACGCTTTGGCCAAGGTGCGGGAGTTGAGACGGGCCGGCGACTCGGCTTACGTGTGGGTGGGGCTGCACGAACCCGACGAATCCCACATGCAGGAAGTGGCCGACGTCTACGGGCTGCACCCGCTGGCCGTCGAGGATGCCGTGCACGCCCATCAGCGGCCGAAGCTGGAACGCTACGACGAGACGCTGTTCCTGGTCCTCAAGACGATCAACTATGTGCCGCACGAGTCGGTGGCGCTGGCCCGCGAAATCGTCGAAACCGGCGAGATCATGATTTTCGTCGGGGAGGATTTCGTGGTCACCGTCCGCCACGGCGAACACGGCGGGCTGCACGAGGTCCGCAAGAAGATGGACGCTGACCCCGAACACCTGCGGCTAGGCCCGTACGCGGTGATGCACGCGATCGCCGACACCGTGGTGGACCACTACCTCGCCGTGACCAGCCTGATGGAAGACGACGTCGACGCCATCGAGGTGGTCGCTTTCGCGCCGGGACGCTCGATCGACGTCGAACCGATCTACCTGCTCAAGCGTGAGGTGGTGGAGATGCGCCGTTGCGTGGCCCCGCTGTCGGGTGCGTTCCAGCGGATGCAGACGGACAACAAGGATCTGATCTCCAAGGAGGTGCGGCGCTACCTGCGCGACGTCGCCGACCACCAGACCGAGGCCGCCGACCAGATCACCAGCTACGACGAGATGCTGAACTCGCTGGTGCAGGCCGCGCTGGCCCGGGCGGGCATGCAGCAGAACATGGACATGCGCAAGATCTCGGCGTGGGCCGGTATCGTCGCCGTGCCCACCATGGTCGCCGGCATCTACGGCATGAACTTCCATTTCATGCCGGAGCTGGATTCCAGGTGGGGTTATCCGTCGGTGGTCAGCGTCATGGTCATGGTCTGCGTGTTCCTCTACTTCAACTTCCGGCGACGCGGCTGGCTGTAGGCCAGCGCCG
>NZ_JCALCF010000063.1:0-6024 GCF_059812185.1 Mycobacterium sp. NGS67 | reverse complement strand
GCAGGGTACGCAGGGTACGCGCGGAAAGCTACTTGGCCTTCTCCAGGATCTCCACGAGTCGCCAGCGCTTGGTCGCCGACAGCGGACGCGTCTCCATCAGCGAGACCCGGTCGCCGATACCGGCGATGCTGTTCTCGTCGTGCGCCTTGACCTTCTTGGTGGTGCGAATGATCTTGCCGTACAACGGGTGCCGAACCCGGTCTTCCAGCTCGACGACGATGGTCTTCTGCATCTTGTCGCTCACCACGTAGCCGATGCGGGTCTTGCGACGCCCGCGCGGCTTCGGGGTGGCCGGAGTGTTCTTGGGGCCCTTCTCCTTCGGCGCGGCGTCCTTCGGAGCCGCCGCCTTGGTGGGAGCCGCCTTCTTCGGAGCCGCCTTCGCGGGAGTCTTAGCCTCTGCCATCACGATTCCTTCTCGTCGGATCCGTCAGGCCCGGAAGCCAGACCCAGTTCTCGTTCGCGCAGCACCGTGTAGACCCGCGCGATTTCCTGACGCACCGTACGGAGCCGGCGGTTGTTGGTGAGCTGCCCGGTGGCCATCTGGAAGCGCAGGTTGAACAGCTCTTCCTTGGACTCCCGAACACGCTCGTTCAGTTCTTCGTCGGTGAGCTCACGCAGTTCACCAGGCGAAATTCCCACTGCCATCAGAACTGATCCTCTCGGGTGACGATGCGTGCCTTGATCGGCAACTTGTGGATCGCCCGGGTGAGCGCCGCGCGCGCGGTCTGCTCATTGGGGTAGCTCAGCTCGAACAGCACCCGGCCCGGCTTGACGTTGACCACCCACCACTCCGGCGAACCCTTACCGGAACCCATCCGGGTCTCGGCGGGCTTCTTGGTCAGCGGACGGTCGGGGAAGATGTTGATCCACACCTTGCCGCCACGCTTGATGTGCCGGTTGATGGCGATACGAGCGGACTCGATCTGCCGGTTGGTGACGTAGGCGTGCTCGAGGGCCTGGATGCCGTAGTCGCCGAAGTTCACCGACGTGCCGCCGCTGGCGATGCCGCGCTGACGGGGGTGGTGCTGCTTGCGGTGCTTGACCTTGCGGGGAATCAACATGATTCAGCTCTCCGTGCTCTGCGCCTCTACCGGCGCTGCGGCTTCTGCGGACGCCGTGTCGTCGCCGCCGGCGGCCCGGCCGGCGTCGGTGCCGGTGGCCGTGGTGCCCGACGCGCCGCTGCGTCGCGGACGGGTGCCCGAGGGACGCTCGCGACGCGGACGGTCGGCACCGGCGGGAGCGGCAGCCGCGAGTTCACGCTTGCCGCCGACGATGTCGCCCTTGTAGATCCACACCTTCACGCCGATGCGGCCGAAGGTGGTCTTGGCCTCGTAGAGGCCGTAGTCGATGTCCGCGCGCAGCGTGTGCAGCGGCACCCGACCCTCGCGGTAGAACTCCGAACGGCTCATCTCCGCGCCGCCGAGGCGGCCCGAGCACTGCACCCGGATGCCCTTGACGTTGGGCTGCCGCATGGCCGACTGGATCGCCTTGCGCATCGCACGGCGGAACGCGACCCGGTTGCTCAGCTGCTCGGCAACGCCCTGGGCCACCAATTGTGCTTGCGACTCAGGGTTTTTCACCTCGAGGATGTTGAGCTGAACCTGCTTGCCGGTCAGCTTCTCCAGGTCGGCGCGGATGCGGTCGGCCTCGGTGCCGCGGCGGCCGATCACGATGCCCGGACGCGCGGTGTGGATGTCCACCCGGACCCGGTCGCGGGTCCGCTCGATCTCCACGTCGGCGATGCCGGCGCGCTCCAGGCCGGTCGACAGCAGCCGCCGGATCGCGACGTCTTCCTTGACGTATTCGGCGTACTGCTTGTCGGCGTACCAACGCGACTTCCAGTCGGTGGTGATACCCAGCCGGAAGCCGTGCGGATTGATCTTCTGGCCCACTAGTCTGAGCCTCCCTTCGCTTCGGCAGCCTCAGACGTTTTCGGTTCGGCCTTGGTAGCGGCCTTCTTTGCCGGTGCCTTGGTGGCCGCCTTCTTGGCGGGTGCCTTCTTGGCGGGTGCCTTCGCGGCGGCCTTGCTGCCCTCGGCGCGACGCGCGCGCGACGACTTCGACGACCGCTCGTCCTTGCTGGGCCGGCTCTCCACGATCACCGTGATGTGACTGGTGCGCCGGCGGATCCGGAACGCGCGGCCCTGCGCGCGCGGGCGGATGCGCTTGGCCGTCGGGCCCTCGTCGGCGTACACCGTGGCGACCACCAGGGTGGCCGGGTCCAGTCCATTGTTGTTCTGCGCGTTGGCAGCTGCGCTGGCGATCACCTTGGCGACCGGCTCGCTGGCGGCCTGCGGCGCCCAGCGCAGGATGTCGAGTGCGTCGGTCACCGACCGGCCGCGTACCAGGTCGATGACCCGGCGTGCCTTCCGCGGCGACACCCGCACGAACCGCGCCTTGGCGGTCGCCGAGGGATATTCAGTGGTGGTGGTACTCATCGCCGTTTGCTCTTCCGGTCGTCCTTGATGTGTCCCTTGAAGGTGCGGGTCGGGGCGAACTCACCGAGCTTGTGACCCACCATCGACTCGGTGACGAACACCGGGACGTGCTTGCGGCCGTCGTGCACCGCGAAAGTGTGCCCGATGAAGTCCGGGATGATGGTCGACCGGCGCGACCAGGTCTTGATGACCTGCTTGGTGTTCTTCTCGTTCTGCACGTCGACCTTCTTGAGCAGATGGTCGTCGACGAACGGACCCTTCTTGAGGCTGCGTGGCATGGTTGGTTACTCCTACCGGCCGTGCTTCTTGCCGGTGCGCCGGCGTCGGACAATGAGCTTGTTGCTGGCTTTGTTCGGGTTGCGGGTGCGGCCTTCGGGCTTGCCCCACGGGCTCACCGGGTGACGGCCACCGGAGGTCTTACCCTCACCACCACCGTGCGGGTGGTCGACCGGGTTCATCACGACACCACGGACCGACGGACGCTTGCCCTTCCAGCGCATCCGGCCGGCCTTGCCCCAGTTGATGTTCGCCTGCTCGGCGTTGCCGACCTCGCCGACCGTTGCGCGGCAGCGCACGTCGACGCGGCGGATCTCACCGCTGGGCATACGCAGCGAGGCGTAGGTCGCTTCCTTGCCGAGCAACTGGATGCTCGACCCGGCCGAGCGCGCCAGCTTGGCGCCACCACCGGGACGCAGCTCCACCGCGTGCACCAGGGTGCCGGCTGGGATGTTGCGCAGCGGCAGGTTGTTGCCGGGCTTGATGTCGGCGTTGGCGCCCGACTCGACGACGTCGCCCTGCGAAAGCCCGTTCGGCGCAATGATGTAGCGCTTTTCGCCGTCCAGGTAGTGCAGCAGTGCGATGCGGGCGGTGCGGTTCGGGTCGTACTCGATGTGCGCGACCTTGGCGTTGACCCCGTCCTTGTCGTTACGGCGGAAGTCGATCACCCGGTAGGCACGCTTGTGGCCACCACCCTTGTGGCGGGTGGTGATGCGGCCGTGCGCGTTACGCCCGCCGCGACCGTGCAGCGGACGAACCAGCGACTTCTCCGGCGTCGTCCGGGTGATCTCGGAGAAGTCCGACACGCTCGCGCCGCGGCGGCCCGGGGTCGTCGGCTTGTACTTGCGAATTGCCATGTCTAATCAGCTCTTTCTGCGCCCGGGCTACGCCGGTGCTCCGAACAAGTCGATCGGCTTGCTGCCCGGTGCCAGGGTCACGATCGCGCGCTTGGTGCTCTTGCGCTTGCCGTAGCCGGTCCGGGTGCGCTTGCGCTTGCCCTGCCGATTCGCGGTGTTCACCGATGCGACCTTGACGGCGAAGATCTTCTCGACAGCGATCTTGATCTGCGTCTTGTTCGAATCGGGGTGCACCACGAAGGTGTACACGTTGTCGTCGAGCAGCCCGTAGGACTTCTCGGAGATGACCGGCGCCAAAATGATGTCGCGGGGGTCAGCGATGGTCGCCATCTACGCCGATACCTCCTCGGTGCTGGCGGTGCCCTGGTGGGCGTTGATGTAGGCGTTGAGGGCCTCGACGCTGAACACCACGTCGTCGGCCCGCAACACGTCGTAGGTGTTGAGCTGGTCGGGCGGCAGGATGTGCACGCCAGGCAGGTTGCGCACGCTCTTCACGCCGGCTTCGTCGCTGCGGCCGACGACCACCAGCACCTGCTTGCGGTCGGTCAGCGTGGCCAGAAAAGCCTTGGCGCTCTTCGTCGAAGGCGTTTGCCCGCTGACGATTTCGGTCACCGCGTGGATGCGCCCGTTGCGCGCCCGGTCCGACAGCGCCCCGCGCAGCGCGGCGGCGATCATCTTCTTGGGCGTGCGCTGGCTGTAGTCGCGCGGCTGCGGACCGTGCACGGTGCCACCGCCGGTGAACTGCGGGGCGCGCGTCGAACCCTGCCGGGCGCGACCGGTTCCCTTCTGGCGGTACGGCTTACGGCCACCGCCGCTGACGTCGCCGCGGGTCTTCGTCGCGTGCGTGCCCTGGCGGGCCGCCGCACGCTGGGCGGTGACGACCTGGTGCATCAGCGCGATGTTGGCCGGTGCGTCGAACAGCTCGGCCGGCAGCTCGATGGAGCCGTCGGTCTTGCCGTCCGGCGTCTTGACGTCGATTTTCAGCCCGCTGGCGCCCTTCTGGGTACTTACCGTCTTGGCGGCCATTACTTCTCACCTCGCTTGATCGCGGTGCGGACCACGACGAGTCCGCCGGTGCGGCCGGGAACCGCGCCCTTGATCAACAGCACGCCGTTCTCGGCGTCGACCTTGTGCACCACCAGGTTCTGCACGGTGACCCGGTCGTTGCCCATCCGGCCGGCCATCCGGGTGCCCTTGAAAACCCTTGCCGGGGTGGCACATCCGCCGATCGAGCCGGGGCGACGGTGCACCGCCTGGGCACCGTGGCTGGCGCCCTGGCCGCGGAAGCCGTGCCGCTTCATGGTGCCGGCGAACCCCTTGCCCTTGGAGGTACCGGTCACGTCGACGTAGGCGCCGTCGGCGAAGATCTCCGCCGTCAGCTCCTGGCCGACCTGGTACTCGGCCGCGGCCTGCGGGTCGTCCAGGCGCAGTTCGGCCAAGTGCCGGCGCGGGTTGACACCCGCCGCCGCGTACTGACCGGTCACCGGCTTGTTGACCTTGCGCGGGCTGATCTCGCCGTAAGCCAGCTGCACCGCGCTGTAGCCGTCTTGCTCGGGCGTACGGATGCGGGTCACCACATTCGGCCCGGCCTTGACGACCGTGACGGGCACGACTCTGTTGTTCTCGTCGAATACCTGCGTCATGCCCAGCTTGGTACCCAGAATGCCTTTTCTCGCCATTTGACTGGATCTCCTACTGGATGTTGACGTCGACACTGGCCGGCAGGTCGATGCGCATCAGCGCGTCGACGGTCTTCGGCGTCGGGTCGAGGATGTCGATCAGCCGCTTGTGAGTACGCATCTCGAAGTGCTCCCGCGAGTCCTTGTACTTGTGCGGAGAGCGGATGACGCAGTACACGTTCTTCTCGGTCGGCAGCGGCACCGGGCCTACGACGCTGGCACCGGTGCGTACGACGGTCTCGACGATCTTGCGCGCCGACGCGTCAATAGCCTCATGGTCGTAGGCCTTAAGCCTGATGCGGATCTTCTGTCCCGCCACGCTTCTCCCTACCTCTTCTTCACACTCGAGTCCGTCACCGGACCTGATGCCCTCCGGCGCGCAAGTGCCTGCCCGTTCACGGGCCGGCCTAGCGTTGCGCCGGATACTGCGCCGCTGTTTACCTGTCGTGGTCCACCCGCTCCCCGCGCTCGGGTGTGTCACCCGCACGCAGCCTCGTAGGCGACCGAAATAGTCGCGCTCCAAGGATGGGACCGGACGCGCCCCTGGTGGGCGCTGGTCGTATGCCCGGCCAGGCGCAAACCTGGCGCTGGGCAACCTGAACAGTATGCCTGAAGATCAGCGCTCGGCCAAATCCCGGTCCGTCCGCCCGAACGAGGACCCACACACCGGGTCAGAACCGACCCTAGCTGGGCTTATCCGAGCCTGCGCGCGTGTCCCCGCCCTCGTCGCGAGCAGACGCAGAATCGCCCAAATTGGGCCGCGATAGCGCGATTC
>NZ_JCALCF010000062.1:0-7114 GCF_059812185.1 Mycobacterium sp. NGS67 | reverse complement strand
CTTCGGCTTCGGCAACAACGGCAGCGGCAACATTGGCTTCGGCAACACCGGCAACAACAACATCGGCTTCGGCAACACCGGCGACGGAAACCAGGGCATCGGGCTCAACGGCATCGGACTGTCCGGCTTCGGCGGCCTGAACTCCGGTTCGGGCAACCTCGGTTTCTTCAACTCGGGCACCGGCAACATCGGTATCGGCAACTCGGGCACCGGAAACTTCGGCATCGGCAACTCCGGCAACAGCTACAACAGCGGCATCGGCAACTCCGGCGAAGCCAACACCGGGTTCTTCAACACCGGCATCGCCAACACCGGCTGGGGCAACACCGGCAACTACAACACCGGCATCTTCAACCCCGGCAACAGCAACACCGGAGGCTTCAACCTCGGCAACTACAACACCGGATTCTTCAACGACGGCAACTACAACACCGGCATCGGCAACCCCGGCAACGTCAACACCGGTGCGTTCAACACCGGCAACTACAACAACGGATTCCTGTGGCGCGGCGACAACCAGGGACACTTCTTCACCAGCGGACCGGGCTACTTCAACTCGACCAGCACTCCGTCGTCGGGATTCTTCAACAGCGGACTCGGTAGCTCGTCCGGCTTCTTCAACACCGGCGCCAACAACTCCGGCATCCTCAACACCACGCCGACGGTCCTGGCCGTCGGCAACTCGGGCTTGTTCAATACCGGCGGCTTCCAGTCGGGTCTGATCAACTCGGGCAACACCATCTCGGGCCTGCTGAACTCCAGCCTGGTCGCCATCACGACACCGGCGTTCGTCTCGGGTGTGTTCAACACCGGAAGCAACATGTCGGGCGTCTTCGGCGGCCCGTCGACGTTCAATCTCGGGCTGGCCAACGACGGCGCCCTGAACATCCTCGCCAATGCCAATATCGGCAGTCGCAACATTCTGGGCAGCGGCAATATCGGCGACTTCAACATTCTCGGCAGCGGAAATGTCGGCAGCGGCAACATATTCGGTAGCGGAAACATTGGCAGCCAGAACTTCGGTAGCGCCAATATCGGCTCGCTGAACATCGGCAATGCGAACATCGGCCTGAACAACATCGGCTCGGGCAACCTCGGCAGTTTCAACTTCGGGTTCGGCAACCTCGGCAGCTACAGCATCGGGTTCGGCAACGCCGGCAACTTCAACCAGGGTTTCGCCAATACCGGCAACAACAACATCGGCTTCGGCAACACCGGAAACAACAGCTTCGGCATCGGCCTCACCGGCGACGGCCAGTTCGGCATCGGCGCCCTGAACTCCGGTCTGGGCAACACCGGGTTGTTCAACTCGGGAACCAATAACTTCGGCTTGTTCAACGCGGGCACCGGCAACATCGGCATCGGGAACTCGGGCACCGGCAACGTCGGCCTGTTCAACGCCGGCGTCGGGAACTGGGGCTTCGAGAACCCCGGCAGCGGCAACACCGGATTCCACAACCCCGGTGACTACAACACCGGCTTCGGTAACGTCGGCGCCCTCAACTCCGGCTTCTACAACACCGGCAGTTACAACACCGGCGGTTTCAACGCCGGCAACTTCAACACCGGCGACTTCAACGCCGGCAACACCAACACCGGCAGCTACAACCCGGGCAACACCAACACCGGGTTCTTCAACACCGGCAACGTCAACACCGGCCTGCTGAACAGCGGCAACTTCAACAACGGCTTCTCCCAGGCGCTGGACAACCAGGGCCAGATCGCCATCGATCTGTCGTACACCACCCCGTACATCCCGATCGACATGTCGATGACGATTCCGGTGAACATCGTCATGCCGTTGGGCGGCATGACGATCCCGCTGACCGAAGCCGGAGCGATCTTCCCCAGGACCTTCTACCTGCCGGTGCCGATCATCGCCCCCGAGGGGCTGTTCTTCGTCGGGCCCATCACGCTGGGTGCCTCGACCATCACCGCTCCGCTGGTCACGCTGACCATCGGCGGACCGGGAGTCAACCTGCCGATCAGCATCACCGGGGCCCTGGAAAGCCGCACCATCACATTCCTGAACATCCCCGCCGCACCCGGGATCGGGAACTCCACCACCAACCCGTCGTCGGGCTTCTTCAACACCGGAGCCGGCGGCTCGTCGGGTTTCCAGAACCTGGGCGCGGGCATTTCGGGCATCTCGAACATCGCCGCGACGCTCGGCGCGTCCGGCTTCCAAAACGTCGGCTCGTTGACGTCGGGCTGGGCCAACCTGGGCAACTCCGTCTCCGGCTTCTACAACACCAGTGCGCTGAACCTCGCGACCCCGGCCAACATCTCGGGCCTGTTCAACATCGGCAGCAACGTCTCGGGCCTGTTCAACGGCCCCAACGGCACGGTGTTCAACGCCGGCCTGGCCAACCTCGGCCAGTTGAACTTCGGCGACGGCAACCTCGGCAGCTTCAACCTGGGTAGCGGCAACATCGGCAGCAATAACTTCGGCTTCGGCAACCTCGGCAGTGGCAACTTCGGCAGCGGCAACGTCGGCGTCGGAAACTTCGGCTTCGGCAACGCCGGCCCGGGTCTGACGGCGGTCCTGGACAACATCGGTTTCGGCAACCTGGGTAGCAACAACTTCGGGTTCGGCAACACCGGCGACGGCAACATCGGCTTCGGCAACACCGGAAACGGCAACATCGGGATCGGCCTCACCGGAAACAACCAGCAGGGCATCAACTTCGCCGGCTTCAACTCCGGCACCGGCAACATCGGCTTCGGCAACTCCGGCACCAACAACATCGGCATCGGCAACTCGGGCGACGGCAACTGGGGCATCGGCAACTCCGGCAGCTTCAACACCGGCATCGGCAACGCCGGCACCACCAACACGGGCCTGTTCAACACCGGACTGGTCAACACCGGCGTCGGCAACGTCGGCAACTTCAACACCGGCCTGTACAACACCGGCAACACCAACACCGGCATCGCCAACCGGGGTGACTACAACACCGGTTGGGCCAACACCGGCGACTACAACACCGGCTTCGCCAACGCCGGCAACATCAACACCGGCGCATTCAGCACCGGCAACGAGAACAACGGCTCCCTGTGGCGCGGCGACCGCTCCGGTCTGATCAGCGCCGGCTACCGCATCCACGTGCCCGAGATCCCCGCTCACGTCACCATCGACGTGCCGATCGACATCCCGATCACCGCCGGGTTCACCAACACGCTGTTCAGCGGCATCACCATGCAGGACCTGAACTTCGGGCTGAACATCTCGCTGGGCCCGGTACCGATCGCCACCGGCAAGGTCAACAGCCTCACCATCCCGCCGATCGTGATCACCGGCCCGGCGGTCAATTTCAACATCGGCAGCCCCACGACCCGGATCTTCATCCCGGCGACCGCCAGCATCGGACCGGTCGACTACACGCTGTTCTACATCCCGCCGACCCCGGGCTTCTTCAACGCCACCACGCTGCCGTCGTCGGGGTTCTTCAACGGCGGCCCCGGAACCGTCTCGGGCATCATGAATATCGGCGCGAACATCTCCGGGCTGCAGAACTTCTCGCTGCTGGGCGGAGTATCGGGATTCAAGAACTACGGCTCGCTGCTGTCGGGTGTGTCCAACCTCGGCGACACGGTGTCGGGCCTGTTCAACACCGGCTTCGGCACACCGGCCAACGTCTCGGGCATGTCCAACGTCGGCACCAACCTCGCGGGACTGTTCATCAGCCAGGTGCCGCCGCCCGGATTCTCGACGTTCAACCTCGGGCTGGGCAACGCCGGGTCCAACAACATCGGCTTCGGCAATGTCGGGGACAACAACATCGGCTTCGGCAACATCGGCAACAACAACGTCGGCTTCGCCAACAACGGCTTGGCCAACTTCGGCCTGGGCAACTACGGCGACGGCAACATCGGCCTGGGCAACCTCGGCAACCTCAACATCGGTTTCGCCAACCTGGGCAGCTCGAACGCCGGCTTCGGCAACGCCGGCAGCTTCAACCAGGGCTTCGCCAACACCGGCAACACCAACATCGGCCTGGCCAACACCGGCGACAACAACACCGGTGTCGGGCTGTCCGGCAACGCCCAAAGCGGTTTCGGGTCGTGGAACTCCGGCACCGGCAACAGCGGCCTGTTCAACTCCGGGACCAACAACGTCGGGCTGTTCAACTCCGGTAGCGGCAACACCGGCATCGGCAACTCCGGCACCGGAAACTGGGGCATCGGCAACGCCGGCGTCACCAACACCGGCTTCTTCAACGCCGGCGACATCAACACCGGATTCTTCAACCCCGGCAACGTTAACACCGGCTTCGGTAACGCCGGCCACTACAACTCCGGCAACTTCAACGCCGGCAACTTCAACACCCTGAGCTTCAACACCGGCAACTACAACACCGGCTGGCTCAACGGCGGCAACTACAACACCGGCGCGGGCAACAACGGCAACGTCAACACCGGCTTCTTCAACGCCGGCAACTACAACAACGGCGTCCTGTGGCGCGGCGACTACCAGGGCCTGTACGGCTTCAGCTACACCGAGTCCATTCCCGACACCGGCATCCCGATCAAGCTGAACGTGCCGATCCACCTCAACATCCCGATCACGGGAACCCTGGGCATCCTCAACGTCCAGGGCTTCCGGATCCCGTCGATGACCGTCGACGCGACCTTCTTCGGCGGCATCACCGCCAGGTTGGTCACGGTCAACTCGTTCTTCATCCCGAACATCTCGATCGGCCTGCCCGCGATCACCGTCAACGTCGGCGCCGGCAGCCTGCCGCCGGGACCGCCGCTGATCAACATCGTCGGAAACGGCACCCTGCTGCCCATCCAGATCCCGTTCGTCGACATCCCGGCGCGGCCCGGCTTCCTCAACACCACCGGCCTGCCGTCCTCCGGGTTCTTCAACTCCGGCACCGGCACCTCGTCCGGTTTCGGAAACGTCGGCGGCAACATCTCCGGCTTCTTCAACACCGCCTCCGGGCTGCTGGGGTTGTCGGGGTACCAGAACTTCGGCGACCTGCTCTCGGGCATGTCGAACTTCGGCAACACCGTCTCGGGCTGGTTCAACACCAGCACGCTGGGCCTGGTCAACCCCGGAAACGTCTCCGGCCTGGCGAACATCGGCAACGACATCGCCGGGTTCTTCAACAACAACCCGGTCGCCAACATCGGCGCCGCCAACCTCGGGTTCGGCAACATCGGTGACGGCAACGTCGGCAACAACAACTTCGGCTTCGGCAACATCGGCAACGGCAACTTCGGTTTCGGCAACATCGGCGACAACAACGTCTTCTCCGGCAACCTCGGCAGCAACAACGTCGGCTCGGGTAACCTGGGCTTCGGCAACTTCGGCCTGGGCAACCTGGGCAACTTCAACCGGGGCTTCGGCAACAACGGAAGCCTCAACATCGGTTTCGGCAACACCGGCACCAACAACATCGGCATCGGTCTGACAGGTGACGGACAGATCGGCTTCGGCGCCCTGAACTCCGGCAGCGGCAACGTCGGGCTGTTCAACTCGGGCACCAACAACGTCGGTTTCTTCAACTCCGGCACCGGCAACGTCGGGCTGTTCAACTCCGGCACCGGCAACCAGGGCATCGCCAACTCCGGCGTCGGGAACTGGGGCATGTGGAACCCGGGCACCGGCAACACCGGCATCGCGAACGCGGGCACCTACAACACCGGGCTGTTCAACGCGGGCTCCACCAACACCGGCATGTCCAACCCCGGTAACTACAACACCGGAATGGACAACACCGGCAACTTCAACACCGGCAACTTCAACGTCGGTGACTACAACACCGGCGACTTCAACACCGGCGACTACAACACCGGCAGCGGCAACTCCGGCAACGTCAACACCGGGTTCTTCAACGGCGGCAACTACAGCAACGGCATGTTCTGGCGGGCGGACTACCAGGGCCTGTTCGGCGCTCACGCCGAGTTCAGCATCCCCGAGTTCCCGGTGCTCAACTTCGACATCAACATCCCCATCAACATCCCGATCAAGGTGGATCTGGGCACCCTGCTGGTCAACGGCTTCACCTTCCCGCGCATCACCATCAACGCGATCGCCATCACCAACTTCAGCGTCGGCCCGATCACCATCCCGAGCATCAGCGGCACCCTGCCCAAGATCGACGTCAACATCGGCAATCCCGACGGCTCGACGAACATTCCGATCCAGATCCGCAGCGGGCTCGGCCCGATCCGCATCGTCTTCCTCGACATCCCGCCGGCGCCCGGCTTCGGCAACACCACCGCCGTCCCGTCGTCGGGCTTCTTCAACACCGGACCCGGCAGCGTCTCCGGGTTCGGGAACATGGGTGCCAACCTGTCCGGCTGGTGGAACGCGACGAGCACGTCGGTCTCGGGGTTCCAGAACCTCGGCACGCTCACCTCGGGCTGGGCCAACCTCGGCAACACCGTCTCGGGCTTCTACAACACCGCCACCGCCAACCTGGCGACACCGGCGCACCTGTCCGGCCTCTACAACGTCGGCACCGATCTGGCCGGCCTGTTCAACGACCCGGCCGGGACGATCTTCAACGCCGGACTGGCCGACCTGGGCCGGCTGAACCTGGGCAACGCCAACATCGGCGACTTCAACCTGGGCAGCGCCAACCTCGGCAGCCAGAACTTCGGCTTCGGCAACCTGGGCGACCTCAACATCGGCTTCGGCAACATCGGCAGCGGCAACATCGGGTTCGGCAACGCCGGTCCCGGACTGACCGCGGCACTGAACAACATCGGCTTCGGCAACATCGGCGACGGCAACTTCGGCATCGGCAACACCGGTGACGGCAACTTCGGGTTCGGCAACACCGGCAACAACAACATCGGCATCGGATTGACCGGCGACGGCCAGATCGGCTTCGGCCCGCTGAACTTCGGCTTGAACAACATGGGCCTGTTCAACCTGGGCGACAACAACTTCGGCTTCTCCAACGCCGGCAGCCTCAACCAGGGCTTCGCCAACACCGGCAACAACAACATCGGCTTCTTCAACACCGGCGACAACAACATCGGCATCGGGCTCACCGGCAACGGGCTCAGCGGATTCGGCTCGCTCACCTCGGGCGCGGGCAACACCGGCTTCTTCAACTCCGGCACGTCCAACACCGGCATGTTCAACTCCGGCACC
>NZ_JCALCF010000061.1:0-9084 GCF_059812185.1 Mycobacterium sp. NGS67 | reverse complement strand
GCCCACCGCCGAGCTGTCGCTAGATAAATCCAGGCGTGCCAACGCCTTCGGAAGCTCGCGGTACAACGAGATCGCGATGGCGGCGAAGGGCGCCGCGAGAGCGCCGACCATCGGCGACGGCACCCGGATCGCCACATTCGGCCACGGAATACCTGCGAACTCATAGCACTTTCGCGCACCGGCCTCCCAAACGGCCCATTCCTCTTCGGTGAGCGGGGTTGTGCGCCAGCCGTATTCGATCCACTCCTGAGCGAACGACGCCATGCGGTCGCGCTGCGCGGGGGTGAGTTCAGTGAGTTTCTTGGTCGGCATGCTCGTCATTTCGCCTCGATTGCGTGGGTGGGAGACGGTGACCCACGCCCGGAGTCGGGGAGTGGCCCCCGGGCGTGGGCACCTTGTGTCGGCCCTGCGATGCGCGCGAGTTGTGAGCCCGAATCTCAGTGGTGGGAGCGGGAACACCCGCCAGCCGGCGCCAGCGTTCGACGGGTGTCCAGGTGGTCAGCAGCGAGGGCAAAATGGGGTTGGGCCGGTAGCTGGGTTGCAGGTCGACAACCCGCACGCTGAACCGGGCGCGATGGCGGCCGCGCCTGAGCAGGGCGATCACGCGGACTTCTCCGTGGTGTCCTGAAATACCGGGTAGCCCTGGTAGTCGACCGGGGACCAGGCGGGCACGGTCCGCCGCACGAGGCGGGCCGCACGTAGGTTTTCGTCGCGGGGAACAAGCCCGCAGCTACGAACGCGGAACAGCTCGTCGCTGGCCGCGCCGAAATCGGTCCACGTCTTGACGAACTGGCCGAGGTAGTCGCTGTAGTCGGTGTCGTAGGTGTCGTAGGTGCCGTCGCCGAGCTGGATGGCGTACTCGAAAGAGCAGCCGGGTGGCGGGGTTTCAGTGTTCGGCCCAGACGGCCAGGCGTAGCGGCCGGTCCATCTGTCGCCTGGATCGCACCGCATGTTCCGCGTCTGTGTGTGCTGCCAGATGCCGCGGCGCAGCTCGATCGGCGCGCCGCAGTACTCGCACGTCGACACGGCCTCGGGGGCGATCGAGGCGGTCACACGGAGGCCTCTGTGCTGAGCAGCTTCTCCACATCTGCGCGGCGGATGCGCCATAAGCGCCCGCCCGGCAGTCGAGTCGCTGGTAAGTGGCCGTCGCGGATATACCGCTGGATGGTGCGATCGGTGACGCGCAGGATCTTGGCCGCTTCTTGAGGACTTATCTGTTCGTCATCTTCATGTTGCTCTGGCATAGACCGAAGTTATACCGGAGCGACATAGACGTCAACCACGACTTAAAGGTTGTCGCTTGTGTCGTTTATGTCGTAATGTTGGCTACATGACAGCTGACCTAGGTACGCGGCCTGAGGCCCGCACCTTCGATGAGAAGTTGGGCGAAGCCATTCACCAGGTGATTTGGCGCCGAAAGATCAAGCAAACCGAGTTCGCCAAGTCTGTTCTCGGCATTACGCAGCCGGCGTTATCGCGCAAATTACGCGGCGAACGCCCATTCTCAGCGGAGGAGTTAGGGCAAATTGCAGACGCGCTGCAACTTGATTTGAATCAGCTGACGCCGCGCAATTACACGGGGCCGTTCGGACCCGATGGCGACGGCGGCTCTGGCGGGTCGGCCACGAGCCGCAGGCAAATCGAGTTGATGCAGTACCGCTGATCGGTCGGCGTCGGGTAACCCTCGCCGGAGAACACATGGCCCAGGTGGCTGTGGCAGTTCGCGCACAGCACCTCGGTGCGGATCGCGCCCAAGGAGTGATCGGGGCGCAGGATCACCGCGTCGGAACTCGACGGGTCGAAGAACGACGGCCAGCCGCAGTGCGACTCGAATTTCTCTGTGCTGCGGAACAATTCGGCGCCGCAGGCCCGGCACTGGTAGATGCCCTGGGTCTTGGTGGCGGTGTACTCGCCGGTGAACGGACGCTCGGTGCCGGCGCGGCGCAGCACGTCGAACTCCTGCGGATTGAGCCTCTTGCGCCACTCGTCGTCGGACAGCTGCAGTTTCGGACGGGCGATGTCGGTCACGTCGCGCCGCTCCTTCCCAGATCTGGTACGGGTGCTGCCTCCACGCTAGCGCGGTCGGCCGGCGGGGTGAGCCACACCGGATCGATGCCGTCGTCCAGCCGGTTCTCCGCCTTGGCGTCCAGGTAGCGGAAATAGAGCACCGTGAACGTCACGATCAGCAGCAACGACCAGCCGTAGGTGATCTTCAGGTACTCCATCGCGCGGCCCCACCGCATCCAGTTGAACAGCAACCAGCGGTCCAGGGTCATGAAGCCGTAGATCCCCAGCCAGGCCGGCCAGTTGCGGATCACCGAGTTCGGCAGCACCACCGTCATCAGGAACGGGAACAACATCATCGAGTAGTAACCCTGGGCCAGCGACAACACCAGCCACGACCACAGCAACAGCACGCCCGAGGACGTGGTGAACCAGAACAGCGGGTCACGGGTGCGGTAGTAGCGGTACAGCAACCACAACGCGCCGATCGCGATCGCGGTGAACAGCAGCCGCAGCCCGACGATCAGCCAGGTCGGCAGCCCGAAGTACATGCCGTTGCCCTGGATCGAGCTGTTGAAGTAGTCCCGGGTGCCCAGGATGTAGGGCAGGGTGCGGGTGAAGAAGTCCGTCGCGTGCGGCACCACCGGGAACGCAGCGAGGTTGACGACCAACGGCACGACCAGCGCGGTGACCCACGCCCGCCACTGCCGGTTCAGCAGCGGCAACAGCAGCAGCGGTCCGAGCAGGGGTTTGAGCACCAGCGTCAGCCCGATCGCCAGCCCGGCCGCCCACTGCCGGCTGGCCCTACCGTCGAGCAGCCACTTCAGGAACAGCACCTCGAGCAGCAGGATGCAGCCGTTGATGTTGGTAAAGACCAGCGTGTTGGTCACCGTCTCGGTGCAGAACATCGCCAGGATCAGCGCCGGAGCCGCCACCGAGGACAGCGTGAAGTTGAACATCCGCAGCAGCAGGTAGGCGGCGATGAGGATGGCCACGGTGTTGATCGAGATGAACAGGTAGCGCGACGGCGCGAACGGCAGATACCCGAACGGCGCCATCAGCAGCGTGCCGCCCGGCGGGTACAGGTAGTGCGGGTCGACGTAGTCGAAATGCTCGTTGTAGATCTCCAGGCCGTGCCGGAAATTGGACACCGCCCGGTGGACCGGTTTGAAGTCGTCGGTGATGTTGCCGTTGGTGGTCAGCACGATGCTGCGGTGCAGCACCGAGAGGATGGCGACCGGCCACAGCACTGCCCGAAGGACTGATGCGGGGCTCGTGGGACCGGGACGGAAAGCGGCCTGCGCGGATTCCCGCAAGCCGGTTCTGGTCGAGTCAGCTGCCGTCACCAGCGCACCGTACTACGGGGCGTTCAGGCGGGGCAGTAGGTGTCGGTGCCGGGCAGCTTGCCGTTGTCGAGATAGCCGGTCAGCGGCGGAACCGCGCACGAGGAGTAGATGCTGGCGCCGTGGCCGATGCCCTGCCACATCACCCGCTTGCTGGCGGCGTTGGCGTTGATGACGGCGGCCGCCGTCGCCGCGACCCCCTCGTTGCCCGCGATCGGGTCGTTCTGCACACCCAGCAACAGCACATCGACCTTGAGCTGTTTGGGCGGCTGCGGCGTCGAACCGGTCGGCCAGTGCACGCATTTGACCAAGTTGAGCGCCGCGACGGTGCCGAACTGGGGGTAGAGCTTGCCCCAGGCGACCACCAGCTCGCGCACCCGGTCCGGAGTCGGCCGGTTCACCGCGTCACTGCAGTCGTTGACGAACTGCCCGTCGCTGTGTTGGACGGTTTCCGCGCGGTTGATCAGGTTGTTCAGCTGGTTCATGTCGCCGGAGCGGGCGGCAGCCAGCGCGTTGGCCAGGTTTGTGGTGTTGCCGACGCGGTCGCCGACCGGGAACCCCAGCGCGGTGGTGATGGCCATGACGATCGAGGCCACCGAGGCGCCGCCCAGGCCCTGACCGCTGCGCGCCGACGACAGCAGCGCGCTGATTGCGCCTTTCGGATCGGGTCCCAAAGCGCAGTTGACCGCCACGCACTGTCCGGCGAACGCGTCGAGCGCGGCCTGCTGACCTTTGACCTGCTGTTCGGCGACGGCCTCGGCGCTGGCGCCCAGCGCGACCGGCGAGTCCAGGATCAGCCGGGCCACTTTGTCCGGGCGGGACCCGGCATACGTCAGTGCCACCTGCGCGCCGTCGCCGATGCCGATCAGCGCGACCGCGGGGACGTCCCAGATGTTGCGCAGCCGCTCGATGTCGGACGCCGCGTGGGTGTTGTCGTAGGCGGAGTCGCCGGGCGCGATCGCGTCGGTGCAGTTGGTGGTGGCGGTGTTGGAGACCTCAGACAGGTTGGCCACCGGGTCGTCGCCGGTCTGGAACTGCGCCTGGTCGCGCATCTCTTCGCGGTCGAGGCGGTCGCGGCAGTCGATCGGGCTCGACGTGCCGATGCCGCGGCGGTCGATGGCGACGATGGGATGACTGCGCAGCACGTCCGCGCCGGCGCGGGACAGCCAGACCGGCAGCTGCGTCGAGGACGCGATGTCGGATCCGGTGGTGAAGATCAGCGGCCCGGCGTCCTTGGGGGTTTGGCCGGAGCGGGCACGGACGACGCCGATGCTCACCGATCCCGAACTGCCGTTGACCGGGTCGAGGTCGGCGTCGAAGGTGGCGCATTCCAGCTTGACCCCGGGTGCACCGGGTACACCGGCGTCGGCGTTGACCTTGGACGTGCAGTCGCGCCAGGACAGGTCGTTCTTGGGTACCGCGATCGGCGCCGGGCCGCTGGGCGGCGGTTTGGTGGTGGACACGCCCTGCGGGCGGGCGCCGGAATTGGTGGCGAACCGGGGGTCGGCGCCGAAAAGCGGGACGCAGCCGGACAGCATGGCGGCCACCACGATCAGGATCGTGGCGGGCATGATGCGCCGACTCATGCGGACCACAGTAGCGGGACCCCCCGACTACTCCCTGACGTAGCGCGTGTACAGATAGCCGGCGTCGTCGGCGAGAACGTGGGCACAGCGCATCCGGGTCTGCACCTGGCCCAGCCCCGCGGCGATGCGGTGGGCCACGCCGCCGACGACGAAGGGTGCGATGGTTAGGCACAGCTCGTCGAGCAGGTCGCGTTCGATGAACGCACCCAGCAGGGTGGGCCCTCCCTCGGTCAGGATGCGCGACAGGCCGCGGGACTGCAGGGCGGTCACGACGGTGGCCACATCGACCTCGCCGGGATCGTCTGACGAGCAGGCGACCACGTCGTCGACCAGTCCGGCCAGTCGCCGGCGGACGTCGTCGGCGGCAGCGGCACAGGTCAGCACCAACGGGGCCACCTCGGTGCGGGTGAAGACGGCCAATTCGTGGTCCAGGTGGCCGGTCTTGGTGACGATCGCGATCGGCGGCACCTCGCCCTGGCCACGGGCCTGCCGCTGTTGGCGCGCGGCCACGCTCAGGTGCGCACCGGCGTAACCCTCCGAGCGCACCGTTCCCGCGCCGACGACGATGACGTCGGCGAGTTCGCGCAGCACCACGAAGACGGCCCGGTCACCGGCGCTGCCCAGGGCGCCGCTGAGGCCTTCGACGGTGGCACCGCCGTCCAGGCTGGTGATGAAGTTCGCGCGGACCCAGCTGCGGTCCGGGGGATAGAAGTAGAGCTGAGGCAGTTCGGCGTCGCCGACGTCGCGCGCCGGGCCGAGCAGTCGCAGCGTGGCGTCGAACTCGGACACGAGGTTGATTGCAACACGCCGATACAGTTCCTTCATGCACGGGGCCGATTCGGGGGAGGTTGGGCACCTGGTGGATCGGCACCCGTCGGTGTCCTCGGAGCGGCTGATCGGCCAGTTGCGGCCGCCGCCGACGTTCGCCGACGTCAGCTTCGCGACGTACCGACCGGATCCGGCTGAACCCACCCAGGCCGCCGCCGTCGCGTCCTGCCGGGAGTTCTGCGAGCAGGCCGAGCAGCGACGGGCAGGCCGGAAAAAGTTGTTCGGCCGCCGCGAGGTGCTGCCCGGCGTCGGGTTGTATCTGGACGGCGGTTTCGGCGTCGGCAAGACGCATCTGCTGGCGTCGGCGTACTACCAACTGCCCGACGACAAACCCAAGGCATTCGCGACGTTCGGTGAATTGACCCAGCTGGCCGGGGTTTTCGGTTTCGCCGAATGCATCGAGCTGCTGGCCGACTACACCGCGGTCTGCATCGACGAGTTCGAACTCGACGATCCGGGCAACACCACGCTGATCTCGCGAATGCTGTCGTCTTTGGTCGAGCGCGGTGTGTCGGTGGCCGCCACATCCAACACGCTGCCCGAACAACTCGGCGAGGGCCGGTTCGCCGCGCAGGACTTTCTGCGTGAGATCAACACGCTGGCAAGCATTTTCAGCACCGTGCGGATCGAGGGACCCGACTACCGGCACCGCGACCTGCCGCCGGCACCGCCGCCGTCGTCCGACGAGGAGGTTGCCGCCCGCGCCGCCGATCGGCCGGGGGCCACGCTGGACGACTTCGACGCGCTGTGCGCGCATTTGGCCACCATGCATCCATCGCGGTACCTGACGTTGATCGAGGGCGTGACGGCGGTGTTTCTGACCGGCGTGCACCGTCTCGACGACCAGAACGTGGCCTTGCGGTTGGTGGCGCTGACCGACCGGCTGTACGACGCAGGCATTCCGGTGGTTGCCTCCGGGGCGAAGCTGGACACCGTGTTCAGCGACGAGATGCTGGACGGTGGCTACCGCAAGAAGTACCTGCGGGCCACGTCGCGGTTGCTAGCGCTCACAGCGGGGGGATTTCCCGGATCATGACGTGGTCGTCTTCGACGAACTCGCCCATCTGAAACGTCTTGGCGCCGTTGATCGCAAAGCCGCTCTTGACGTAGAAACGCAGGGCGCGGGTGTTTTTCTCGTTGGTGCCGAGCCACATGCAGCGGGCGCCCCATGCTGCGGCGGTGGCCACTGCGGCGTTCATCAGCTCCGTGGACACACCGTTGCCATGAAAGTCGGGCAGCAGGTACAGCTTCGACAGTTCGACCGCCGGCCGCAGCGGCACGGCGCGCTGAATGTTCTCGTCGTCGGGAACACCGCGAATCAGCATGGCGTAACCGACGATTCGGCTCTGTTCGCGGGCGACGAATATCGCGCGCCGGGGATCGTTCAGGTACGCGGCGAAACAGGCCGTCGACAGATTGGTGTCGACGAACGCGGCGATGTCCTGCGGACGCGACCACGGGGGGCAGGCCAACGGAAAGGTGCGCGCGGCAACGTCAGCCAATTCTTGGGCGTCACCGGGATCGGCGCGTTCGATCTTCAGATCAGAGGTTCCATTGCGCCAGGTGCACGCCGGTCTTGCGGTCCAGCAGGACGACCACGCTCACCGGGTCCCGATACGCGTCCCAGTAGACCCCGCCCCGCACCACCGAACCCTGCGGCGCGCTGGCCAGGGCGGCGTCCAGCCAGTCGGGAGCGTCGCACGGCCGCGGCTTGTAGGCGTCGGCGAACGGCGTGACCCCGTCGAAGCTGAAGTTGTTCGCCATGATGAAGGAATTGGGCACCCGTACCGCACGAACCACCACGTCGGCGCGGGCCACCGTGCTGTCGGGGAAGCTCTTGACCGGGACGCCGCTGCGCGTGTAGCCGAATCCCGGCGGCGGTTCGACCGGCACCACGCTGGTGACGGTGACGTCGGCGACATAGGTGCCGGTGTCCACCCGCAGGGTGTCGCCCAGGTGACCGATCGGTGCGTCGCCGGCGTGGGCGCGCGGCAGCGCGGCATCCACCGACAGCACGCCGGACCCCACGACGAGGAAGGCGGAAAGGACGATCAACCAGCGGCGCATCATCGCATGATTACACATGCGGTGACGCCGAGGGGAGGGGATTGTTCAGGTTGGGTTGGGCCCGCCGGTGGTCAGTGACTGTAGGGCGACCCGCAGATCGGTCTCGACCCGTTGCTTGTCGACGCCCGCTCGGTGCAGCGGCCCGGCGCCGTCCTCGAGTTCGAGTAGCGCCAGCAACATGTGTTCGGTGCCAATGTAGTTGTGGCCCAACCGGAGTGCCTCGCGGAAGGTCAGTTCGAGCACTTTGCGTGCGGGTCCGCTGAATGGGATCAGCGCCGGTACTTCCTCGGCACGCGCAGGAAGTTCGACGGACTGACCCAATGCTTCGGTGTCGACCTGCTGTTGTCGAAGCAGCGCGGTGGCCAGTGCGGCCGGATCGGCAAGAACGCCAAGCAGCAGATGGTCGGGAGCGATCTGGTTGTTGCCGGCCTGGTGCGCGGCGTTCTGGGCGGCGACCACCGCGTTGCGGGCCCGGGGGGTGAACCGTGAGAAGCCCTGATCGGGGTCCAGTGGAGCGGCGTCGGCCTTGGGTACGAATCGCTTCTGGGCGGCCTGTTTGGTGACGCCCATCGCTTTGCCGATCTCGGTCCAGGAAGCACCCGAACGGCGGGCCTGGTCGACGAAGTGCCCGATCAGGTGGTCGGCGATGTCGCCGAGGCTTTCGGCGGCCAGGACGGCGTCGGTCAGCTGGTCCAGTGCGCCGGTGTGCACGGTCTTGATCACGTCGATCAGATCGTCCAGGCGGACCGGGTAGGCAATTTGAGTCGGTTCGACCATGCCGTCAACGATAGGTTGACGCGGTGGCTGAGTCAACCGTGGGTTGACGGCTGGCTGCGCTGGCCTTCCGTTCGAGATGCGGGTGCGGTCCACCTCTGGGACCATCAGCAAGCTATGAGGGTGCTGCTGGCATTGACCGGTCTCGTCGCGCTGACTGTCGCAGCGGCGCCGGTGCACGCAGACCCCAGCCAGGACCAAGCTCTGCTGGTATCCCTGAACGCGGCCGGAATCAAATACAAGGATCCCGCGAGCGTGATCACCACCGGAAAAGCCGTGTGCGACATGGCCGCATCGGGTAAGTCGGGAGTCGAGGTCGTCCAGATGCTCCAGGGCGCGAATCCCGGTCTGTCGCAAGAGAACGCCGCCCGGTTCACCGCTATCGCGGCGGGCGTCTACTGTCCCGCGCAATTGCCGCCGAAGTCCGACTCCTAGCCGATGCGCGGTGTCGTGGCCGACGTCCAAGCGTGACCGAAACTTTC
>NZ_JCALCF010000060.1:0-9743 GCF_059812185.1 Mycobacterium sp. NGS67 | reverse complement strand
TAAACAGCTGCCAGATCGCGGCCAACTGAGTGGCCTCGGCCTGGTTGATCAGCCGATCGGCGTTTTGAATATGGCTCATCCACGCCGTGGACGCCGCGGTGGTCTCGCTCAACGCCTCCCGATGGGCGAACACCGCCCCCATCGACTCCTCGAACTGCGCCACCTTCGCCGCGGCGACAGCCTCCGGACCCGATTGCTCGAACATACGTTCGATACTATCACAGGTTGCAGAAGGCCGCGAACCCCCAGTGCATGCGGGCCGATCGTGGGGGCACTCATTAGGCTGCCGCGCATGAAAGCAGTCGTCGTCGGCGCCGGAATCGCCGGACTTGCGGTCGCCAGCGGACTGCAGCGGGCGGGCTGGGAAGTCCAGGTCCTGGAACGGTCGGCCGATTCGCAGCCGCCGCGCGCCGGATTGTCCATCTTCGGCAACGGGTTTCGGGCTCTGGACGAGCTCGGCCTCGGGCCGGCCGTCCGGGCGATCTGCGCCGACGTGCCCCCGTTCACCAAGTCGGGCATCCGCAAACCCGACGGCGGGTTCGTCGTCACGTTCGGCAAGGCGGCATACGAGCACCTGCGCGCGGTCGACCGCACCGAGCTGCACGCGGCGCTGCTGGGCACCCTGGCCCCCGGCACCGTGCAGTGGGGACAGCGCGTCATCGAGGTCAGCGACGGAGCCGTCCGGACCGACGACGGGAACGTCGCCGCCGGGGCAGACCTGATTATCGGAGCCGACGGCATCCGCAGCCGGGTCCGCGCGAGCCTGCCGCAGGACCGCCCGACCCGCCGTTGCGGCTACGGGGTGTGGCGCGCTCTCACGTCGCGGCCCGTGCCCATCGGCGAGGGCGGCGAGACGTGGGGTGCCGGCGAGCGATTCGGGCTGGCCCCCCTCAAGGACGGCCGGGTGTATTGGTTCGGTGTCGCGGACTGCGCGAAGAACGAAACCGGCGTCGAAGCGCTCGACGAGGTCCGAACCCGCTTCGGACACTGGCACGAGCCGATCGCCGAACTGATCGATGCCACCGATCCCGGGGCCGTCCACTACACCCACACCGAAGAACTCGAGGGACCGCTGAAGTCCTACGTGCACCGCAACGTCGTGCTGATCGGTGACGCGGCGCACGCAATGTCGCCGAATCTCGGCCAGGGCGCCAACCAGGCACTCGAGGACGCCGCAACCCTGTGTGCCCTACTCACCAACCAGGATCTGGGTCAGGCGCTGCAGAGATACGACCGGCTCCGCCGTCCCCGCACCCAGCGCATCGCGCGCGAATCGCACGCCATCGGCATCGCCGGGCAGTGGCGTCATCCGCTGCTGGTCTGGGCACGTGAAACGGGCATGACACTGGTCCCGAACTGGATTTTCAGCCGCCGGACTCTCCGACTGCAGGAATGGAAAACGTCCACCTAGAAAATTAACGGTGTGTAAGGTTAGCCTGTCCTGCACCAAATCTGCGTCGCGACTTTCCCAGGGGCCTTACACATGCTGATCGAGATGACCGGCGTCAGCAGGACCTATCAGCGGGGCCAGGAGCTGGTCAAAGCGGTCGACGACGTCACCCTGTCCCTCGGCACCGAGAAGCTGGTAGCCATTACGGGACAGTCGGGATCGGGCAAGAGCACGCTGCTGCACCTCATCGGGGGCATCGACCGTCCCGACCAGGGCTCGATCAAGGTCGACGGCGAGGAACTGTCACAGAAGACCGACGACGAGCAGTCCGAATACCGGCGGCGCAAGGTGTCGTTCATCTTCCAGTTCTTCAACCTGCTGCCCACGCTGACCGCCTGGGAGAACGTGGCCATGCCCCGGGTGCTGGACGGGTCGTCGATCAAGGAGGCCCGCCAGGACGCCTGCGACTTGCTGGAGATGGTGGGGCTGGGCGACCGCATCGATCACAAACCCTCCCAGTTGTCCGGGGGCCAGATGCAGCGCGTCGCCATTGCCCGCTCGCTGATCATGAAGCCGGGTGTGGTGCTGGCCGACGAGCCGACCGGCAATCTGGATTCGGAGTCCGGCCAGAACATCCTTGCGTTGTTGCGCAAGATCGCCGACGAGGGCGCGTGCTCGGTGCTGATGGTGACGCACGACCCGACGATCGCGGCCGCCGCCGACCGCGAAATCGTCATGCGTGACGGCAAAGTCGTCGAATCCGCATGATCGCCCGCTTCAGGCTGCTCAACCTGCGCTACGCGGTTGCGCACTGGAAACGATCGTTGAGTTGCGTTGCGGCGGTGATGATTGCGACCGCGTTGTTGGTGGCCATCGCAGGAATTTACAGCTCGTTGACCAAATCGGTGGCGACGATGTCCGAAGACCTCTACGGCAGAGCGGCTTTCGAGGTCACCGGCGCGGCCGACAGTGGTATGCCCGAATCGCTGGTCGCCGAGTTGCGCGGGGTCGACGGGGTGGCCGCCGCCGAGCCGATCGTGAAGGCGACGGTCAATGCTCCCCGTTCCGGCACAACGCTTCTCGGGGTCAGCCCCGATATCCGGGTGCTGGACAACCGGGTGGGCAACGAACTGGTGCAACAGGCCGATCAGAGCAAGCTGGCCGGCGGCGCGATCGCCGGCCCCGGCCTGGGCACCGCTGCCGGCGCCCAGGTGGAAGTCAACAACACCCGCGTGAACGTGGTTTTCGTGCCCAAGGGGGATCTCGCCGAGAAGTACAACGCGGGAGACTATTTGATCGTCCCGCTGCCGATGGCGCAGCAGCTGCTAAACCAACCCGGCCGGGTGACGTCGGTGTTCGTCGTGGCCATGCCGGGCGCCGACCTCAAAGCGTTGAGCGCCGATCTGGTTCGGGTGGTCGATCACCGCGCGGTGGTCGCCGAACCGCAGTTCCGCGTCGCCCAGACCGACAACTCCGTCTCCCTCACCCGCGACACCTTGCTACTCGTCGGTTCGATCGCCCTGGTGGTCGCGATGTTCATCGTCTTCAACACCATGAATATGGCTGTGGTGCAACGCCGTCCGATGATCGCCACGCTGCGCGCGCTGGGCGCCAGGCGCGGACAGCTGGCCAAGGACCTGCTGCTCGAGGTGGCCCTGCTCGGCTTTCTCGGCGGCTTGCTGGGGGCGCCGCTGGGTGCGGCGATGAGCTTCCTGGCGATCAAGCGTCTGCCGCCGTTGATGCTGCAGTCGGTCGACGTCAAACCGGACTACTTCTTCCCGGGAACCGCGATCGCAGTGGTGATCTCGCTGGGGATCGTAGCCTGCGTGCTGGGCGCCGCCTGGCCGGCGATGATGGTCTTCCGGGCATCGCCGATCGCCGCGATGCGACCGGTGGAACTGGAAAGCCTGGGTGCCGACCGGAACCGCCCGCATTGGCTCGGGGTGGTCGTCGGGGCGCTGCTCACCGGCGCGGCGTTCTTGGTCGCACTGCGTCTGCACGACGAAAAGACTTTCGCCGGAGGCGTTTTGGTGCTGGTCGGTGTCCTCACGCTGTGCTGGGCGCTGGGTCCGGTGCTGGTGGCGCTGAGCAGCCGGATCGCCGCGCTGATGGGGCCGGCCGGTCAGGTCAGCCGCTCGACGATGACGGCGTCGGCCAAACGGACCTGGGCGAACCTGATGATCGTGATGATCGCGGTGGCGCTGGGCAGCGTGACCAGCGGCGTGCTGACCGACGTGGTCGACTCCACGGGAAACGCCTTCGCTTCGTTGGCCGGTGCGGACATGTATCTGTCCGCGGCATCGAAGGAAGTGGTGCCGATCAGCCCGCTGATCCCCCAGGGGACGGACCGGGAAGTGCGCGCGATCCCCGGTGTCGTCGACGTCAAACCGGTCCAGTACGCCTTCGTCAACGTCGGCAGCGACCGCGTTCTGGTGGTCGGCTCCGGCCCCGGCACGGTGACCCCCGCCTTCGCCGCCATGGAACCCGCGGTCCGCGCCAAGGTCGAGGCCGGCGACGGCATCGTGGTATCGCGACAACTGCTCAGGCATCTGGACCGCCGAGTCGGGGACACGCTGACCCTGAACACCCCGTCCGGTGAGCAGAGCGTGCAGATCCTCGGTGTGGTCGACTATCTGACCACCGAACGCGGCATGATCGCAATGTCTTTGGCGCACATGAAATCCTGGTTCCAGCGTGACGGCGCCACCTACCTGGAAGTGCACGTCGACAATCCCGGCGACGCGCCCGCCGCGCTGCAACAGCTCGAAAAGGTCGCCGCGGCAAAGGGTTTGTTCGCCTTCAGCGGGCAGGACGCCGTCGACTCGGGCAAGGGCGCGGTGGCCCAGATCGGCTCGCTGGCGGTCTTCGTGCAGTGGATCGTGGCGCTGTTGGCGGCGATGGCGCTGTTCAACGCGTTCATGATCTCGGTGATCGAACGCAAGCGGGAGATCGGCGTGCTGCGCGCCATGGGTGCGTCGCGGCGCTACATCACCAAGTCGATCCTGGTGGAGTCGACCAGCATCGCGTTGCTGGGCGGCGCACTGGGCATGCTGACCAGCGTAGTGGTGCATCGACTCGGCACGCTGATCATGAGTTCGGTCACCGCTATCACCGTGCGGTATTCGTTCTCGCCGCTGGACCTACTCACCGTCGTGGTCGCGGTGATCCTCTGTTGGAGTGGGGCTTTGCTCCCCGCGTCTCGTGCCGCGAAATCGACCATCGTGGACGCCTTGGAAGTGGAGTAGCCCGTGGAGGAGCGCCAACTGATGACCGACGCCCGCCCGGCGCCACCGGCCGGGCCATCCGGGCTGACCGGGTTTCTGGAGAAGCCCAGTGCGGCACGGCTGGAACTGGTGCGGACCTGCCCCGGCATCGACGCGCCGGCCACCTGGCGCCTCGCGCAGTTCGTGGCGTTCTCGCGGCCCAGGACGTGCATCCCGGGCATGCTGGGCTTCTATCTCGCCAGTGTCGTCGCCGGCCAGGTCTCACCACTGGCCCTCGTCGTCGGGATGATCGTCTCCTACCACATCGCCGCGATCGCGAACCTCTACAACATCTACACCGACATCGCCGAGGACAACGAGAACATCCCGTCCCGGGTGTTCGAACTCAGCCGCTACGGCCGCGACCGGCTGTTGCGCCACACCCACCTGCTGGCCGCGATCAACTTCGCGCTCTCGCTGCTGGTCAATCCGTGGTTCGCGGCCCTGACGTTCCTGGCTTTGATTGGTTGCCAACAGTATTCGTTCCGCCCGTTGCGGATGAAAGCCCGCGCCCGGATCGGCATCCTGTATTTCGCCAACGCGGTGGCGTATCCGTATGTGAGCGCGGTACTCGCCTCGGATCTGAGGTTCGCTGTGCTGACCGACCCACAGTACTGCGCGTTGGCCCTGTACCTGTTCGTCTGGTTCTGCGCCAAGGGCCTCACCAAGAATGTGCCGGATTACGAAGGGGACAAACGGGTCCACGTGACGACGTCGGCGACGTTGAGCGCCACCAGGCGCCGCGCCGCGATGATCGCCGCGGTCGCGACCGTGCTGGTGTACGCGGCCGTCGTGGTTCCGGTCGGTGCCGGCTTCCTCGCCGCCAAGTACCTGATCGCCCTGATCTGGTTGCCGGTGGCGTGTTTTCAAGCCTGGCGTCTGGTGCACACGGTCGACCAGAAGTCGTCGAACGACATGCTGCGCGACGACATGTTCGTCTCGGTCGGATATCTGTCGACGCTGATCCTGATCGAACGAATCTCGTTCGTCTCGGTCGCGGTGGTGGTCACCGGATTCGCCATCATGCTGCTCACCGACCGGCTGCGGCTGGACACCAGGCGTGCGGAGGACTTCGAAACGCCATGAGGGTCAAGCGGATTACTCACCACGGCGACCCCCGGAAGCTGCGAATGGATTTCGATCTGTCCCGCAACGAACTGCACCTCGACCCCCTCCCGCAGGTGCGGGAATTACTCGCTACCAGCGCGGTCACCCTCAGCCATTACCCGCAGCACCACCATGTCGCGGAACTGACCGCGGGCATCAGCGCCCTGCACGGCGTCCCGCGAGACCAGGTCGTCATCGGCCCGGGCAGCGTCGGCGTCCTGGACGCGATCCTGCATGCCGATCCGGTGCGAGAGTCCACGGTCTTCGGGTTGCCGACGTTCGACGAGTACGCGGTGCTGGTCGCGCGGGCCGGCGGGGTCCCGGTCGGGGTGGCCAGCGACCCGCCGGGGACCCAATCGCTGGACGGCATCCTTTCCGATGTCGACGCGTCGACCCGGCAGGTTATCATCGCCGCGCCACACAGCCCCACCGGCGCCACGGTGAGCCTGGCCGACCTCGCCGCGTTGCGCCACGCTCTACCGAAACGTGTTCTGCTGGTTGTCGATCAGGCCTACGCGGAGTTCGACGAGACCCTGCCGCCCGACGCGGTGGGTCGCCTGGTGACCGAACTCGACGGCGTCGCGGTGCTGCGTAGCTTCTCCAAGGCATACGGATTGGCCGGTCTGCGCATCGGCTACGGAGTCTTCAGCGGCGCCGCACTGGCCGGCCGGGTGCGCTCGGCCGTCCCGACCTACTCGGTGAACTCGGTATCGATGATCGCTGCGGCCGAGTCGCTGCGGCATCAAGGGCCGCTGACCGACCGGGTGACGCGCGTGGTCGCAAACCGGAAACGGTTGGAGGCCTTTTTGATCGACCAGGACATGGACTGCGGGATCGCCTCGCAGGGAAACTTCGTGTGGGTGCCCGCGCAGGATTCGCACACACTGTTCCGGCACGCCCTGAACGACGGCATATTGGTGCGGGAATACCCCGGCTTCGGCGTGCGGATCACGGTTCAATCCGACGCTTCGGTGGATGCCGTCATGGCGTCGTTGAGCACCTACAGCCCGATCAATGTATAACCGGCATCTGTTCTCCAACGCGCTTGGGCGACAGCGGTTCGCCGACGAGTTGGTGGACTATCTGATCGCCCTCGGTGTCGAATACATCTTCGGGATGCCGGCCGAGTCGGTGAACTCGTTGATTCACGCCGCGAGCAAGCGCAGCGAGATTCGGGTCGTCACCACCCGGCACGAGACCGCGGCAGCGCTGATGGCCGTGGGCTACGCGAGAGCGTCCGGCCGGCTCGGGGTGTGTTTCGGCACCGCGGGACCCGGGGCGACCAACTTGGTTGCCGGCGCCTACGAAGCATTCGTCGGCCGAATTCCGTTGCTGGCCATCAGCGGTCAGGTTCCGGTGGCCAGCATCGGCCGCGACACGTTCCAGGAGATCGACTCCGAAGCGCTGTTCCAGCCCTGCACGTCCTCCTCGGTGCTGATCCACTCCCCCACTCAGTTCGAACGATTCGCGCGGTCCTGCGTGTCGGCGGTGCACGAATCCACCGCCTGCCACGTCGCGATCCCCGGCGATGTGCTCTACGCGCCGATCGGTGGCAACGAGGCGGGATTCTTCGTACCGAGGCCGCCGACGCCCGCGTCGGCGAGTAAGGAAGAGTTGCGCTCGGTCACCGAGTTCCTGGAGTCCGACGACCTGGCCATCGTGCTGTCCTGCGCCGATGCCGCGTATGTCAGCCTGGTACAAGGACTTTCGGAGCGGCTGAGTTGCCCGGTGTACGACGTCGCGGGCACCGGCGTGATCCCGGCGGGTGACGTGCTGGTGGTGGGACGTTGCAGCCCATTGCTGAAGCACCGTGTCCACGGGCACGCGAACCTGCTCGAACTGACCGACCGCCGGTTCACCGGCAAGGCTTTGCCGTACATCAGGCAGGTCGTCTGCGACGTCGAAGCCACGCTGCTGACACTGCTGGACCTGGACCAGCCAGAGTCCGAAACCGCGAGCGAAGAAACGGTATTCACCGACCTGCCGGACGACGCCGGCATGTCCAGCATCGCCGGGATCCCCGGTGCGGCCCTGCCGATGGGCATCGGGGCCGCGCTGGCCGGGAAGTCGCGCAGCGTCGTGGTGACCGACTATCCGAACCTGAGCCAATTCGTCGCCGAACTGTCCAGCCTGGTGACGGTTGACGCGAATGTATCCATCCGCTGCCAGGTCGACGAGCCCGAAATCCTCTCCAAAATAAGCTATCTCGGCGCCGCGATGGGGTTGAGAACCGGCACCGCCCGCACGGAAGGCCCGGCACTCATCGCCGTGCGGCGCAACGCACCGGCCGCGCCGGCGGCGCCGGTACGTCCCGGCGAACGGTCACTCGCTGCGGCACTGCAGACGAATCTCGGTGCGCCGGTACAGATCAGCGACTTCTGCGCACCGTCGCTGCCCGCGTTCGGTACCGCGCAGCGCAACGCCAACGTCCAGGCCCCATCGATGAGCGCGGCCGCGCTGCGCAAGGCGGGGCGCCCCTCGGCCGGTACGGTCGCCGCGACCGGACCCGCACTGCTGTTGCAGCTCAACGGGATCTACGACGCGGCGCTGGACAACGCCCGCATCCTGGTCGCCACCGTCGAGACCGACACCTGGCATCTCGACGCGCAGCGGGTGCTCGACGAGGTCACGGTGGCGCACTACGTCGTCGATGACGTGACGACGGCGGCCGCGACGGTCAGAGCCGCGTGCGCGGCCGCCGCGGCGCCGGGCGGCGGGGTGGTGCATCTGCAGGTCCGACGCGACGCGCTGGAAACACGATGGGACGACTGCGACAGCCGGACCGAGATACCGGCCCCGAGGCCGGCCCCGCCGGACCATGCGGCGCTGGACGAGGCGATCGCCGCGATCCGCTCCGCGCCCCGGGTGGCCGTGGTCGCCGGTCGCGGCGCCGCCGGTTGCACGGACCTACTCACCGAGCTGTCGGCCCTGCTGGGCTGCTCGGTGCACCTGACCATGGGCGGCGACTCGGTGGTGGACAGCCCCGGCCTGCGCGCCCACGGCCGCGTCGGCGGCTCGGGTGACCTGCGCGCGTTCCAGCAGGTCGCCCGCGCCGACGTACTGCTGCTGGTCGGCGTATCCAACCGCGGGTCGGCCTTCGACCTGGGCGCAACCGGGCGCACCATCGTGGTCAACGTCGACCCCAACGCGATGCTGCGACTGAAAGAGCACGACATCTGCGTGCTGGGCGACGCGGTGACCACGCTGGAGGCGATGGTCGGCGCCCTGCGTGCCGACGCTCCCGAGCAGCCGTCGCACCCGCGGCCACGCCGCCGCCCCCGGCTGCGCCCCGTCGAACGCGCCCCGCTGCGCGCGTCCAACCTCACCCGGGCCATCGACGACGAGCTCGCCCGGTTCGACGGGACCTCCACGGTGTGCGCGGATGTCGGCGTCAACACGCTGTGGGTGTACCGGTACATCACGTCGATGACGCGCAGCATCTGGTCGGCGTCGTTCGGCACCATGGGATTTGCGGTCCCGGCGGCGATCGCGGCGGCCAAGAACACCGACACCCGGCTGGTGGTCGCGGTGGCCGGCGACGGTGGAACATCGGTGACGCTCAACCAGATTCGCTCGTCGGTCGGCGTCACCAAACCGGTGGTCTTCGTCGTCGTCAACAATCTGGCGCTGGCCGCGATCAAGTTCGAGAGCGAGATCATGGGCTGGCCGGACCGCGGCTCGGCGATCCCGGACATCAACTTCGCGCAGTACGCCGCGTCCGTCGGCATCGAGTCCCGCCGGGTGGACACCCTGCGCGATTTCCGCGCCGCCTTCAAGGAGGCGATCAGCGTGCACCGGCCCTACCTGATCGACGCGCGGTGCGTGCTCAACGACGCCCCGGTGCAGGCCGGCCGCAAGCACTGGCGCCAGGTCGCCGGGTTCTTCGTCGCCTGGTCCAAAGAGGGCCGCGACGGGGCCGGCACGTTCGGCGAGGTCACCCGCGCCGTCGTCGCCGGCAAGCTCTACGAGCAGGGCATCGCGGA
>NZ_JCALCF010000006.1:0-258976 GCF_059812185.1 Mycobacterium sp. NGS67 | reverse complement strand
AGCTAGTCCGGCAGCAGCGAGGTGATGGTGACGTCGACGGCGGGCCGCGTCATGTCTCCGGCTCCTTCGACACCACCCGCGGCGATCTTGTCCAGGGTCGCCAGCCCGTCGGGCTGGATGGTGCCGAAGACCGTGTAATCCGGGGGTAGCGCGGAGTCGCGGAAGACCAGGAAGAACTGACTTCCGTTGCTGTTGGGCTGTTGAGAGTGCGCCATGGCCAGCGTGCCCCGCGGATAGATGGCGAGCTCCTGGAGCTTCTTGTCGTTCGGCGGGAACTGGTTGGTGGGGAACTCGTTGGCGAAGGAATACCCCGGACCCCCCGTACCGCTACCGGTGGGGTCGCCGCACTGCAAGATCGACAGTGCCGGCGAAGCGACCATCCGGTGGCACTTGGTGTCCTTGAAGAAATTCTGCGTGGCGAGGCTGATGAAACTGTTTACCGTGCAGGGGGATTGGTTGTTGGCCAGCATCAGCCCGATATTGCCCTGGTTGGTCGACATGCTGACGCTGATCTGGGCGGGTTCGGTCGGTACCTTGCCGGTGCGGGGCGGTTTGACCTCCTTGGCGGCCTTCTCCGGCGTCGCAGGGTACTGGCAGTTGGCACCCAGGTTGGGCGGCGCCTTGAACTGAGGCAGCGGCACGGCGTTGCCGAGCTGCACGGGCGGCAGATTGGCTGCCGATGGTGAGGCGGGTGCCGAACTGCTCGGCGTGCTGGACGCCGTCGGCGTGCCCTTGTGGTCGTCCTTCATGAACACGACGACGACGACGGCGACGACGACGGCGACTACTGCGGCGGCGGCTGCGGAGATCAGCCCGATGCGGCGTCGCTTGGCCCGTTTGGCGCGGGTTTCTATCTGCCGCTCGAGTTTGCGCTTGGCTGTGGCACGTCGCTGTTGGTTCGTTGGCACGGCCGCCATCTTTCCATGGCTCCGGGGATGGGAAACTGGGACGGTGTTGATCACCGGATTTCCCGCCGGGTTGCTGCAATGCAATTGCTATGTGCTGGCCGAACGGCCAGGAACCGACGCCGTCATCGTCGACCCGGGCCAGCGGGCAATGGCCCAGCTGCGGCGCATCCTCGACAAGAACCGGCTGACGCCGGCAGCGGTGTTGATCACGCACGGACACATCGACCACATCTGGTCGGCGCAGAAGGTCTCCGACACTTTCGGTTGCCCCACCTACATTCATCCCGAGGACCGGTTCATGCTCAAGGATCCGATTCACGGCCTCGGGCCGCGGGCCGCGCAGCTGTTCGCCGGCGCGTTCTTCCGCGAACCCAAGCAGATCGTCGAACTGGACCGGGACGGAGACAAGATCGACCTCGGCGGCATCTCGGTCAACGTCGACCACACTCCTGGGCACACCCGGGGCTCGGTGTGTTTCCGGGTTCTTGCCGACAAGGATCTGGTGTTCACCGGAGACACGTTGTTCGAGCGCTCGGTGGGCCGCACCGACCTGTTCGGCGGCAGCGGCCGGGACCTGCTGCGCTCGATCGTCGACAAACTGCTGGTCCTCGACGACCAGACCGTGGTACTTCCGGGGCATGGCAACACCACGACCATCGGCGCCGAACGTCGCTTCAACCCGTTCCTCGAAGGTCTGAGCCCGTGAGCGATTTCGCTGCCCCGAAGGGCGTTCCCGACTATTTCCCGCCGGACTCGGCTGCGTTCGTGGCGGTGCGCGACGGGTTGCTCGGAGCCGCCCGGCGGGCCGGTTACGGCCATATCGAGTTGCCGATCTTCGAGGACACCGCGTTGTTCGCACGCGGCGTGGGCGAATCCACCGACGTGGTGTCCAAGGAGATGTATACCTTCGCCGACCGCGGCGACCGCTCGGTGACGCTGCGTCCCGAGGGCACCGCCGGCGTGGTGCGCGCGGTGATCGAGCACGGGCTCGACCGCGGCACGCTGCCGGTGAAGCTGTCGTATGCGGGCCCGTTCTTCCGCTACGAACGGCCGCAGGCCGGCCGGTACCGGCAGCTGCAGCAGGTCGGTGTCGAGGCGATCGGCGTCGACGATCCGGCGCTGGACGCCGAGGTGATCGCCGTCGCCGACGCCGGGTTCCGCTCGTTGGGGCTGGACGGGTTCCGCCTCGAGGTCACCTCCCTGGGTGATGACAGCTGCCGCCCACAGTATCGAGAATTGTTGCAGGAGTTCCTCTTTGGGCTCGACCTCGACGAGGAGACCCGGCGCCGGGCAGCGGTGAATCCACTGCGCGTGCTCGACGACAAGCGTCCCGAGATCAAGGCGATGACGGCCGATGCACCGGTGCTGCTCGACCATCTCTCCGATGCTGCCAAGCAGCACTTCGACACGGTCCTGATGCACCTGGACGCCCTCGGTGTCCGCTACGTCATCAACCCCCGGATGGTGCGCGGTCTGGACTACTACACCAAGACCACATTCGAGTTCGTGCACGACGGGTTGGGTGCGCAGTCGGGCATCGGCGGCGGCGGTCGCTACGACGGCCTGATGCGCCAACTCGGTGGACAAGACTTGTCCGGCATCGGATTCGGGCTGGGTGTGGACCGGACTTTGTTGGCGTTGAAGGCGGAAGGCAAGAGCGTGGGGGAGACGTCGCGCTGCGACGTGTTCGGCGTGCCGTTGAGCGACGCGGCCAAGCTGCGATTGGCCGTCCTGGCCGGCGAGTTGCGTGCCGCCGGTGCCCGTGTCTACCTGGCCTACGGTGACCGAGGACTCAAGGGCGCGATGCGGGCCGCGGATCGCTCCGGAGCGCGGCTTGCGCTGGTCGCCGGAGACCGTGACATCGACGCCGGGACGATCGGCGTCAAGGATCTGCAGTCCGGCGAGCAGGTTTCAATTGCAGTCGATTCGGTTGTCGCCGAGGTAATTTCGCGGTTGGCGAAATAGCAAGCCGTTCTTTGCCTCCTACGTCAACTGCATGCACCACGCCGAAAAACCACTCAAACCCGACGACGACGAACCCGAATGACGCCACGCCTCAAGCACTTTGAATACATTTCGCGCATGGGCGAGAGAAACCCGATTTTCACGACTTCGCGATTTTCAACCGCGTCAGACAGGTAGGCTCACAGCCGCTATTCGAGGGTACGAGCCCCTCGTTGGCTCGAGGAGGCTCCGGTGGCGTACGTCGTGGCGGCGTCTGAGCTGTTGACGATCGCCGCAGCCGAGCTTGACGCGATGGAGGCGGGCCTCGGCGCTGTGAGCGCCGCAGTCGCACAGCCCACTTCGTCGCTGGCGGCCGCGGCGGCCGACGAGGTGTCGACCGGCATCGCTGCCCTCTTCGGGTCCTTCGGCCGGGAATTCCAGGCGGTTCAGGCCGTCGCGGCTCAGTTCCATCAGCGGTTCGTAGCCAACCTCGCGGCGACGGCGTCTGCGTATCTGGGCACCGAAGCTGCCAACGCCGCTGCGGCGGCGAGCGTGCGGTTGACGATCCCCGGTGCCGGACCGCTCTACAATCCGCAATTCCTCCTCCGCCTTCCTTACCTCGGACTGCCGCTACTCGCCGGCGGGGTACCGGGCCCGCTGTCGGCCTCCCTCCTGCAGGCCTACGACCTGCTGAACTTCGCCATCGGCGGGAACTGGTTCCCCGGCAGCGTCGCCCAGGTGGTCAATTACCCCGCCAGCATGGGCATTCTGAGCGGCAACCTGCTTGCTCCCGGCGTCAACGAGGCCGTCGCCATCGGACAGTGGGCACTCAACGGTCAGATCCTCGACGCGCTAGCCGCCGCCAATGGTTCGCCGGTGCAGGTTGCCGGGCTGTCGTTGGGCTCGATCGTGCTGAACCGCGAATTGGCCTATCTTGCAACTAATTTGAGCGCACCACCGGCTCATGCGTTGCAGTTCACCATGTTCTCCAATCCCGAATTGGGACTGTTTCGCACCTATCTTCCGACCGGCGCGACTCTGCCATTCGTCGATTACACGGTGCAGGGCTTGGCGAATACCCAGTACGACGTCAGCGTGGTGTTCGGTCAGTACGACGGATTCGGCAATCCGCCCGACCGGCCGTGGAATCTTCTGGCAGTGGTGAACGCGCTGTTCGGCACGGCGTACCAACACAACACGGTTTCGCTCGTACCGCTGTCGGATGCGGTGCAGTTGTCCAGCGTGACGACGTCGACGGGCGGCACGATCACCACCTATATGGTGCCCGCGCCGACGCTTCCGATGCTGCTCCCGCTCGCTCAACTCGGTGTGCCGCAACCGATCGTCGGCACCCTCAACTCACTGCTGAAGCCGATCGTGGACGCCGGCTACTCATCCGTCACCCCCGGAGCCGGACCCTACTTCTCCGGGGGATCCCTCGTCGGGTTGCTTTGACACCGCACTTGACGTCGTATCGAACTATTGTTCGAATAGGAGTATGCGTTGGGCCGATCAGGCGGTAGCTGTCAACGGGGAGCCGGTTGACGACGGTGCTCTGCCCGGGCTGCAGCGCGTCGGTCTGGTCAGAAGTGTGCGGGTCCCGCAGTTCGAGGGCATGACGTTCCATGAGGTGCTGTGCAAGTCGGCGCTGAACAAGGTGCCCAACGCGGCGGCGCTGCCGTTCAGCTACACCGTCAACGGCTACCGCGGCTGCTCCCACGCATGCCGCTATTGCTTCGCCCGCCCCACCCACGAGTACCTCGATTTCGATCCCGGCGCCGACTTCGACACCCAGGTCGTGGTCAAGACCAACGTCGTCGAGGTGCTGCGCCGGGAACTGCGCCGCCCGTCGTGGCGTCGGCACACCGTCGCGCTGGGCACCAACACCGACCCGTACCAGCGCGCCGAGGGCCGCTACGCACTGATGCCGGGCATCATCGCGGCGCTGGCCGGATCCGGGACGCCCATGTCGATCCTCACCAAGGGCACCTTGCTGCGCCGGGATCTTCCACTCATTTCCCTAGCGGCACAACAGGTTCCGCTTTCGGTGGCAGTGTCTCTGGCGGTCGGCGACCCGCAGCTGCACCGCGACGTCGAGCCGGGCACCCCCACGCCGCAGGCGCGGCTGGCGCTGATCACCGCGATCCGTGAGGCCAACCTGGACTGCCACGTCATGGTGGCACCCGTACTGCCGCACCTGACCGACTCGGTCGAGCACCTCGACAGCCTGCTCGGGCAGATCGCCGCCGCGGGAGCAACCAGCGTGACGATCTTCGGCCTGCACCTGCGGGGTTCCACCCGCGGCTGGTTCATGGCCTGGCTGACCCGCGCGCATCCCGGGCTGGTCGGCGTCTACCAAGAGCTGTACCGCCGGAGCGCGTATCTACCCCAGAGCTACCGGGACATGCTCCGCGACCGCGCCCGCCCGCTGCGGGCGAAGTACAAACTGGGCGCCGACAGCCGGCCGTCGACCCCACCAGCCGAAGTCGCGGTGATGCCCGAACCCGCGCAGCAGGCGCTGTTCTGAGTTAGCCGCGGCGTGGTTTGGTCAGGGTGAACTGATCGACCGCGGTCACCGCACCGTAGGGCCCGTTGACCGCGTAGTACGTCGCCTTGATCGAGGTGTTGCCGCCCGGTGGCCCGGGATCGACGTCGAATGACACGAAGCCGTACGGATTCTGCCGGTCCCGGAACGCCGACCAGGGTGCGTCTTCCATCACGTAGATCGGCTTTTTGTGTCCGTTGTCCGGGTCGATCTCGCCGACACCGGTGATCACGCGGCACCGGAGGTCGGGAAAAAACCTGCCGTTGGTCGGTCTCGAGGTGCCGCCCCCGCCGATCACGAGGTGCACCGTCCCCCGGGTCGGGTCGATGACGTCGGTGCGCAGGTCGACGGGGATCGGGGTCCGCGTGTCGGTGCCCATCGAGCCGCGCAGCGGATGCGAACGCTCGTAGTGGTGTTCGTGGCCGCACAACACCAGATCGACCTGGTGCTGGTCGAACAACGGCAGCCAGTCCTGCCTGATCCCCAGATCGGCACCGTTGGCCTCGGCGGTGGATATCGCCGTCTGATGCATGCAGACCACCAGCCAGTCGATGTCCGGATCGCGCCGCGCGGCGGCGAGTTCGCTTTCCAGCCAACGCCTTTGCTCACCGCCGGAGTAGCCGCGCACATAGGAGTTGCCGCCGTCCTGATAGGTCACGTCGTCGTTCTGCAAGACGATGACCCGCACCGATCCGGCGGTGAACGAGTACCACAGCCCGCGTAGCTCGGCACTGGCGCCGGAGTCCGGCACCGCGAAGAACGTCTGGAAGGCGCCGTAACCGATTGGGCCGTTGCCCTTTTCGTTCTCGTGATTACCCGCGGCCGGCATCCACGGTCGGTAACGCGCGGAGCGGGTGTTGTTCTCGAACCAGTCCGACCAGGTGCGGACGCGATCGCTGGCCAGGTTCGCGTAGCACAGGTCGCCGTTGACGAGGTTGAACAGCGGAGCCAGGCGTTCGATCGCGACGGTGGTGTCGCCGGCCGCGGGTGACCCGATGTGGTCGTTCACATACCTGCCGTCGGTCAACTTGTCCAGTCGCGGGGTCGACTGGTCGCCGAAACTGGTGAAACGCAGCGGCTTTCGCCCGGACGGCGCGGTACGTACGGTGCCCAGCTCCGGCGTGGTGCCGTCGTGCACCGCGGCGTACACGTAGTCGGTGTCCGGCGTCAGCCCGGACAGCCGCGCGTGATTGACGCGAATCTCGGTGCCGGATTTGCCATCCCGGTAGGTCCGCGTCTCGGCGGCCACGACGCTGCCGAAACCGCCGGTCGGTGTGCCCAGCATCACCCGCGGGTTGCGCACGGCGTCGGAGGTGTGCCACGACACCACGACCTCGGTACCGGCGTTGCGGCCGAACTGCAGATGCAGACCGCCCACCGGCGGCGCGCCGGTGCGATCGGGCTGGTACCAGACACCGGGCCCGCGTGAATCCGACAGCAACGCGGCCCCGCCCACCGCGACGCCGGCACCCACGATGGCCGAGGCCGCACCCGTCGTCAGCAAGGTGCGCCGGCTGATGCCCGGATTCATGTCGTTCACGCCCGCTTCATACCGAAGCCAAGCGAATCGCAGGTTAACGGTGCTCGACTCGCGTAGCGCCGGTAACGAATCCGGTAGCGTTTCCGATATGACGAACGTGCGAAAACTGGCAAGCGCGGTCGCAGCGGGCTTCCTCGGCGCGGCTGTGGTGGCGGCGACTCCGCCCGCGGTGTCACACGCGGATCCGACCGGACACCAGGTGACTTACACCATCACCACCACCGGCAACCTGACCGGCAACCTGCGCTACATCAGCAGCGATCCGCCCAGCCAGGCGGCTTTCGACGCCAACTCGGCGCAGTTCCTGACCACCGTGCCGACGACGTTCAGCGGTGGGGAAGCACTGGTGTACAACGCGACGTTGGCCAACCCGAACCAGTGGGCGTTCATCGCCGCCAGCGGCTCGTGCCGCTGGCCGGACTGCAGCTCGGGAGCCATCGCCGAGATCAAGTGCCAGATCGCCGTCGACGGCCAGGTGGTGGTCACCCAGCAGGCCACCACGGCTGTGACGTGCGCGACACGCCCCTGGTAGCTGCTCAGACGGTGTCGTTGTGGGTGACGACGACGACTTGCGCCGGCGCGGTGCCGACGTCCCGTAGTTTGTGCCCGACCGAGGCGTCGAAGTAGGCGCTGTCGCCGGTCTCGAGGGTGATGGTCTGGTCGCCGTAGCGCAGTTCGACGGTCCCCGCGTGCACGAAGACGAACTCCTGACCGCTGTGTTCGGGGTGCGGATCGGCTGAGGCGGTGCCGGTGGGCCGAACCACGAACGGCGACATCGACTTTCCGAGCAACGTCGGGGCCAGGGCGCGGTAGCGGCCAGCGTGCGGGTCGGCGCGGTCGACGGTGATCTTCTCCTCGGCCGCTTCGTCGGAGAAGAGCCGGCCCACGTCGACCTCGAGCGCCCGGGCGACTTTCAGCGCCACCGCGATCGACGGCGTGCTGTGGCCGCGCTCGATCTTGGACAGGTAACTCTTGGTCAGGCCGGTCTGTTTTGCGAGTTGATCCAGGGTGAGGCCGCGTTGTCTGCGGACGGCTCGCAGTCGTGCAGTCACCCGTCACCCCTTAATGACACAAAGTTTCCTATCGAGTACATTGTGTCATATGGCGTCCACGTTCACGGAGTCGAAATCCGAGTTGATGCGTCAGGCCCAGCAGCGACTGGACGCAGAATCCTTCGAGGCCCGGCTGACCACCCGGCAGAAGATCGCCCTTACCTGCCGGGCTCTGTTCGACGCCGGCCACGATTCCGGGCTGGCGGGTCAGATCACCGCACGGGCCGAAACGCCCGGAACGTATTTCACCCAGCGGTTGGGTCTGGGGTTCGACGAGATCACCGAAGACAACCTGTTGTTGGTCGACGAGGATCTCAACGTCCTCGAGGGCACCGGAATGGCCAATCCCGCCAACCGTTTTCACAGCTGGATCTATCGTGCACGCCCCGACGTGCAGTGCATCGTGCACACCCATCCCTTCCACGTGGCCGCGTTGTCGATGTTGGAAGTGCCGTTGATCGTCTCGCACATGGACACCACGCCGTTGTACGACGACTGCGCTTTCCTCGCCGAGTGGCCGGGTGTGCCGGTCGGCAACGAAGAGGGCGAGATCATCACGGCAGCGCTGGGCGACAAGAAGGCGGCGCTGCTGGCCCATCACGGGCAGCTGGTGGCCGGCGCCAGCGTCGAGGAAGCGTGTTCACTGGCGGTGCTGATCGAACGCGCCGCCAAGCTGCAGTTGGCCGCCATGGCCGCGGGCACCGTCAAGGCGCTGCCCGACGATCTGGCCCGCGAAGCCCACGACTGGACCCTGACGCAAGCGCGTAGCCGGGCGAACTTCGCCTACTACGCGCGCCGCGCGCTGGCGCGCCACCCGGACGCGCTGAGCAACTGAGAGGAGTAGGTCCGTGTCCACGATCCACGGCATCATCGCCTATCCGGTGACACCGTTCGCGCACAACGGAATTGACACCGATCGCCTCACCGCACTCGTCGACCGGCTGGTGTCCGCCGGGGTCCACGCCATCGCCCCGCTCGGCAGCACCGGAGAACTGGCCTACCTCGACGAGGCGGAGTTCGACACCGTCGTCGACACCACGATGAGCGCGGTCGACGGCCGGGTGCCGGTGATCGTGGGCGTCTCGGATGTCACCACCGCCAAGACGATTCGGCGCGCCGAGTATGCGCAGCAGGCCGGCGCGGATGCGGTGATGGTCCTGCCGGTCTCGTACTGGAAGCTCAGCGACCGTGAGGTCACCGAGCACTACCGCAGCATCGGCGCGTCCATCGGGATCCCGATCATGGCGTACAACAACCCGGCCACCAGCGGGGTCGACATGAGCCCGGAACTGCTGGTCGGCATGTTCAACAACATCGAGAACGTCACGATGGTCAAGGAATCCACCGGTGATCTGTCCCGGATGCGCCGGATCGCCGAACTCAGCGGCGGGCGCTTGCCCTATTACAACGGCAGCAACCCGCTGGTGCTCGACGCGCTGAAGGTGGGTGCGTCCGGATGGTGCACAGCCGCACCGAATCTGCGCCCGCAACCGTGCATCGATCTCTACGAGGCGGTGCGCGGCGGCGATTTGGACAAGGCGCAGGCTCTTTACGACGACCTCAAGCCGTTGCTGCAGTTCATCGTCGCCGGGGGCCTGCCCACCACCGTCAAGGCCGGTCTGGATCTGCTCGATTTCCCGGTCGGGGATCCGCGCCCCCCGCAGTTGCCGTTGGACGAGCAGGGCCGCGCCGAGTTGCGGGAGTTGCTGGCCGCGCGTTAGCCCAGGTCGTTGGTGCCGAAGGTGTCGCACTTGTTCGGCTCACCGGTCTGATATCCGACGGTGAACCATTTCTGGCGTTGGGCCGAGGAGCCGTGCGTCCAGGACTCCGGGTTGACGCGTCCGTTCACCTGCTCCTGGATGCGGTCGTCGCCCACCGAGGCCGCCGCCGACAGCGCGTCCTGAATGTCCTTGTCGCTCAGCGGATTCAAATACGGTTGGCCGGTGCTGTCCTGCTTGACCGTCGACGCGTAATGCGCCCAGACGCCGGCGTAGCAGTCGGCCTGCAACTCGGTGCGCACCCCGCCACCCTTGGCGCCCTGCGCACCCGACTGAGCCCGGCCCAAAGTGCCCTGCAGGTTCTGCACGTGGTGACCGTACTCGTGCGCCACCACATACTCTTCGGCGAAAGGCCCACCGCTGGAACCGAACCGGTCGACCAGGACCGAGAAGAAGTCGGTGTCGAAGTACGCCGTCTTGTCCACCGGGCAGTAGAAGGGCCCGACCTCGCTGCTCGCCGCCCCACATCCGGTGCTCACCGTGCCGCTGAACAACCGCACCTTCGGCCGGGAGTAGTTGGGCATCAGCTGTTTCCACACCGCGTCCAGTGAGTTGCCGGTGGCCACCACACGACACTGCACGTACCTGTTGGCGTCGGCACCGGTCTTGCACTTGGCCAAGTCGAAGCCCGGCGCCACGTCGCCACTGGTGTCGACGGGCTGCTGGCTGACCACCCCGCCGGGGTCGACGCCGAGCAGCATCGCGACCACCACGATCAGCAGTCCGCCGATGCCACCACCGATGGCGATCCGCCCCCCACCGCCGCCGCCCGAGGACGACGCGGCGCTGGTGTCGATCCGCATACCTTCGTTGAAGGTCATCGCACGCTCCCCGAGTCTGAGTTTGGCTACCCGCGCCGGACCAGCCTATCGCTGCTGCGCTGAAGCGAACCGAGTGTCGGTGTACGTGCGCAGGTTACGCAGGAACCGGCGCAGGCTCAGGTTCAACAGCGGACCGAATACCCGCATGCCCAGCCCCGCGCCGCGGGCCGGTTGCTGGGCCATGGTCCAGGTCAGCCGGCAGCCACCGGGAATGACCTGCACCCGGTAGTCTTCGGCGAACGCGGCGACCGCTTTGGTCGAGCACTCGTTGAAGCGAAAAGCCATGTGGGTGAACGGCTCCCACGCGATGAACTCTTCATTCCCGACGATGCCGCCGCGCATCTCGACGACCCGTGTGGTGCCGACACCGCGCGGCTCCGGGCTGGTCCAGGTGACCTTGGTGATCACCTTCGCCCAGCGTGGCCAGGATTGCGCGTCACCAAGAACCTCGAACAACTGCTCGGCTGTGATGGCCAGATCCACGCTGTTGCGGAAACGGTACGGCGCGGTGTCGATGAAGCTCAGGTCGACGCGTTCGCACGGGTGCATGACTGCAGACCCTAGCCGGGACCCTCACTCGCGGCCGCCAGCAGCGGCACGACGACATCGGTGATCGGGGTGGCCAGACCGTGCGCGCGGGCCTTTCGCGCGATCACGCCGTTGCGCAGGTCCCATTCCAGCGGCCGGTGCTGCTCGCGGTCGGCCAGGATCGAGGTGCCCATGTCCTCGGGGACCGTCCGGAACGAATTCACCAGCTGCTCGACGACGTCGTCACCGAGTCGGGCGCCCTCGGCGCGCGCCACGGCCAGGCATTCGGCGACGTAGCGCCGCGACAGTTCGGCGACGTCGTCGCGCCGGAACATGCCCGAGCGCCGCCCGGTGAGGACCATCAACCCGGCCAGTGCGTTGATCAGCAGCTTGCGCCAGTTCACCGTGACGAAGTCGGGGTCGCAGTCCACCCGGCAGCCGGCCCCGCGCAGCAATTCGGCCAGATTCTCGGCGGCGGTCCCGGTCGGCAGCACCAGCGCCGCCTCGCCCCGCAAGCGCACCCAGCCCTGCGGCTGGGTTTCCGCCGAAAACCAGACGCTGCCGGGCACGACGGTCGAGTCCGGGCAGAGTGGCTGTACCTGCTCGACCTGCTCGACTCCGTTCTGCAGCACGGCAACCAGGGTGTGCGGGCCGCACAACCGCGCCAGCCAGCCCGCCGCGGCCTGATTCTGGGTGGATTTCACCGCCAGCACCAACAGGTCCACCGGGCCGGTCACCGATTCGGGATCGGTGCACACCGGGCCGGGCACCACGATGGCGTCCGCGCCGTCGGGCCGCAGTTCGAGGTGGTCCCGTGGTGTGCGCCCGCACACCGACACCGGGTGGCCGGCCGCGTGCAGCAGCGCCGCGATGGTCGTACCGACGGCACCGGGACCCACGAGTGCGGTTTTCGTTGAGATACAGGCAAAGTACCGCGACAGAACCGGCCCTTTAGACTGGGCAGTCAATCAGCCCTGGATAGAGGAGTTTTTGTGCTGCGCAGCCACGCCGCCGGATCGCTTCGGGAAAGCGATGCCGGCCAGCAGGTGACGTTGGCCGGCTGGGTGGCCCGCCGGCGCGACCACGGTGGCGTCATCTTCATCGATTTGCGCGACGCGTCCGGGGTGACGCAGGTGGTGTTCCGCGATCCGCAGGTGCTGACCCAGGCGCACCGGTTGCGCGCGGAGTTCTGTGTGGCGGTCTCCGGCGTGGTCGAGGTCCGCCCGGAGGGCAACGCCAACCCCGAGATCGCCACCGGCGACATCGAGGTCAACGCCACGTCGTTGACCGTGCTGGGGGAGAGCGCCGCGCTGCCGTTCCAGCTCGACGAGCCCGCGGGGGAGGAGCTGCGGCTGAAGTACCGCTACCTGGACCTGCGCCGCGACGGCCCGGCTGCGGCAATTCGGTTGCGCTCGAAGGTGAATGCGGCGGCACGTGCGGTGCTGGCGAACCACGATTTCGTGGAGATCGAGACGCCGACGATCACCCGGTCCACCCCAGAGGGCGCGCGTGACTTCCTGGTGCCGGCCCGGCTGCGGCCCGGGACCTTCTACGCGCTGCCGCAGAGCCCGCAGCTGTTCAAGCAGCTGCTCATGGTGGCCGGGATGGAGCGCTACTACCAGATCGCGCGCTGCTACCGGGACGAGGACTTCCGCGCCGACCGGCAGCCCGAATTCACTCAGCTCGACATGGAACTCAGCTTCGTCGACGTCGAGGACGTCATCGCGATCTCCGAAGAGATCCTGACCGCGCTGTGGGCGCTGATCGGCTACCAGATTCCCAGACCCATCCCGCGGATGACCTACGCCGACGCGATGCGCCGGTTCGGTTCCGACAAGCCCGACCTGCGGTTCGGCCTCGAGCTCGTGGAGTGCGCAGAGTTCTTCCAGGACACCACCTTCCGCGTGTTCCAGGCGCCCTACGTCGGCGCCGTGGTGATGCCGGGCGGGGCGTCTCAGCCGCGCCGCACGCTGGACGGTTGGCAGGAATGGGCCAAGCAGCGCGGGCACCGCGGCCTGGCCTACGTGCTGGTCGGCGACGACGGCACGCTGACCGGTCCGGTCGCCAAGAACCTGTCCGACGCCGAACGCGACGGCCTGGCCGCGCACGTCGGGGCCGGCCCGGGGGACTGCATCTTCTTCTCCGCCGGCCCGGTCAAGACGTCCCGCGCGTTGCTGGGCGCGGCGCGGATCGAGATCGCCTCCCGGCTCGGGCTGATCGACCCGGACGCCTGGGCGTTCGTCTGGGTCGTCGACCCGCCGCTGTTCGAACCCGCCGACGACGCCGTCGAGGCCGGGGACGTGGCTGTCGGATCGGGAGCATGGACGGCGGTGCACCACGCCTTCACCTCGCCCAAGCCCGAGTTCGCCGAAGTCGTCGACACCGATCCCGGCAGCGTGCTGGCCGACGCCTACGACATCGTCTGCAACGGCAACGAGATCGGCGGCGGCTCGATCCGTATCCACCGCCGCGACATCCAGGAGCGGGTGTTCGCGGTGATGGGTCTGGGCAAGGCCGAAGCCGAGGAGAAGTTCGGATTCCTGTTGGAGGCGTTCACCTTCGGCGCTCCGCCGCACGGCGGCATCGCGTTCGGCTGGGACCGGATCAACGCGCTGCTGTCCGGGGTGGAGTCCATCCGGGAGGTGATCGCGTTCCCCAAGACCGGCGGCGGCGTCGACCCGCTGACCGATGCGCCGGCACCGATCACCGCCCAACAGCGCAAGGAATCGGGAATAGACTTCAAGCCCAAGCCCGTTGACGGGGCATGACGTTTCCGGACTCCGAGACAATCAAGGCGTTCAACCAGGCCATCGCCGACGAGTTCCGCGCCAACGAAGGCAAAGTCGGCGGCCAGTTCGCCGACGCGGACATCCTGCTGCTCACCACGACCGGCGCCAAGTCCGGCCAACCACGGCTGTCGCCGCTGGCCTACTTCCGCGTCGACGGCAAGCTCATCATCATCGGATCGTTTGCCGGTGCCGACGTCAACCCGGCCTGGGTGCACAATCTGCGCGCCAACCCGGCGGCCCACGTCGAGGTCGGCACCGAGGCGTATGACGTGGCCGCGCGCGAGTTGACGCCGCAGGAGCGCGACGAGATCTTCCCGCGGATCACCGCCGTGGCCCCCGGTTTCGCCGAGTATCAAGCCAAGACCAGCCGGGTGATTCCGCTGTTCGAGCTGCGACGGGTGTAGCCGAGCGCAAATGAGGTAAGTCAGCGTGATGGCCGAATCGCTGCTTGCCCGGACCCTCGGAGTCGGGGCCGCCGCTGTCCAGCGCCTGCGGATCGCGCTGTGGCCGATCATCCAGACCTCGGTGGCCGCCGGACTCGCCTGGTATCTCACCCACGACGTGCTGCACCATCCGCAGCCGTTCTTCGCGCCGATCGCGGCCGCGGTGTGCATGTCGGCGACCAACGTGCTGCGCGCCCGGCGGGCCGCCCAGATGATCGTCGGCGTCAGCCTGGGAATCGTGCTCGGCGCGGTTGTGCAGGAGCTGTTGGGCACCGCGGGGCTGGCGTTCGGGGTGGCGGTCTTCATCGCGTTGTGCTTCGCGGTCCTCGTCGGCACCGGGTTCATCGCCCAAGGCCTGATGTTCGTCAACCAGACCGCCGTCTCGGCCATCCTGGTACTGGCTTTCGCCCACACCGCGGGCATGGTCGGCGAGCGCATCTTCGACGCACTGGTCGGGGGCGGTCTGGCCATCGTGTTCAGCTTCTTGCTGTTCCCCGCCAACCCGGTCACCGTGCTGGCCACCGCACGCTCGGAAGTACTCAGCGCGCTGCACGAAACTTTCGAAGAGATCACCCGGGTGCTGAGCGATCCGGAACACGTCGCCCCGGACTGGCTGCTGGCCCGCGTCGACCTGCTGCACAACCAGATGGGCGCCCTGACCGAGGCGCGCAGCACCGCCCGCCTCATCGTGCGCCGGGCGCCGCTGCGGCTGTCCATGCGCAAGACCGTCGACGTCGTCGACCAGCAGGCGGCCCGGCTGGGGTTGTTGGCCAGCGCCGTGCTGCAACTGGCCCGGACCGTCCGGGCGCCGCTGTACCCGCGGCTGACCGAGCCGTTGCGCGCCGCGGTCGGCGAGCTGGCGCAGGCGACGTCGGCCGCGGATTCCGACGCCGCGACGGCCTGCGAACACACCGCCGCGGCCCGTGTGCACGCCGACGACCTGAAAGCCGCTGCGCAAACCCGGACCGAGGTGGTGCTCGCTGCGATCGTCGGAACCTGCATCGACGACCTGCAAGCGGTGGTCGACTGTCCCCGGTCCGTGACCGGGGCCGGCGTCACGGCGACTGGGCGAGAAACTCCTTGACCAGATGCTTCGGCGCCTGCGTCAGCCAAGCCTCGGTGATCAGTTCGCGGAGCTCCTCGACCCCGATCTCGGCCAGCCGGACCAGCACCGCCGCGTAGCCGTCGAAATGCGGCGTGGTGAAGTACACGTCCGGCTCGTCGGCGATCAACGCGAACTTGACGCCCTCGTCGGGCACCCGGACGCCGAGCAGGTCGCCGGACGGCGGCTCCACGCCGCTGCGGGTCAGCGCTTCGACGTCGGATTTACGCAGCGGCCGCTCCCACGCCATCAGCTTCTTGCCGACCCGCCAGTCGTGCGGTGCCTGCTCGGTGGTCAGCGGCAGCTCACCGACGATGCGGGCCACGTCGTCCCAGGTGGCCACGTCTTTGATTGTGCGCGCGGCCGCCCCGCTACGGAACGGTTATCGACGAACTAACCCGCAGACGTCAACGCCGGCGGCTGGCTGAGCCACGCCAGCAGTTTGTCGTAGACCAGCGGATGGTTGAGCAGGTCGAAGTGATTCAGGCCGGTCAACGTCAGGCCGTGCGCCGCCTCGAACGGAACCCGCCGGCCGCGACCCCGTCCCGAAGCGCTGCGCGGACGCACCAGGTGGTCGCCCATCAGCAGACCGAGCGCCCGCGGCGCGGCCGTGGTGGAGACGAAGTGGTAGACCGCGTCGGGCAGAAACGGCACCTCGCGGCAGCGATCCTGCAGGAACTCGTCGGGGTCGCAATCCCGCCAGTCCTCGTCGAGCAGCGCCCCGTACCGCAAGTCCTTCACCCCGGCGCTGCGCGTGTTGAGAAACGTGGCCAGACCGCGTGTTTCGGGCAGATGCGACAGTGCCCAGGACGCCGCGTTGACACCCTTTTCCAGGTCGGCACCCAGATGCGGGGACCCGAGGCAGACCACGTGCCGCACGCCGGCGGTCCAGGCGTGCTCCTGTTCGAGCCCGTAGTGGCAGGCGCTGCGGGCCACCAAGCCGCCCATCGAATGCCCCACCAGGGCGACTTCCTGCACCGGCACCGGCCACAGCGCGTGCAGTCGGTCCAGCAGGTCGGCCAGGTCCCGGCCGTTCTGCGAGATGTGGTGGCCGCTGTTGTAGCGCACGAAGACCGGTGTGAAGCCGAGGTCCTTGCGCAGCCGCTTGCCGTACGGGCGCAGCGGTTCGCCAGTGCGTGGCGGGCGCCACCAGGACCGCTCGGTCATGCACCAGCCGTGGGTGAAGACGACGACCCGGCCGGTGGCCTTGGGGAACGCGTCCGCGAGGGACTCCGCGGTCAGCGCAACCGGTAGCCGCTTTCGGCGGACCTGCATGGTGAGGGCGAAGCCGTTGGACCGGTTGGTCATCTCGTCGCCGTAGATGCCGTTGAGCGCCGCCAGCGCGCCGGCGATCCGGGGCCGTAACTCGACGGTTTCGTCCTCGTCGTTGCTGATCGTTTCGGCGGCCAGTGCGCCGGCACCGTAGAGGGATCGCCGGACCGCGCCGTCGACCGCGCAGTAGATGGTCTTGGCGGTGGTGTCGTGCACCAGTTGCACGGGTTTGGCCGCCGGACCGATCGAACCGAAGATGCGACTGGCGATTCCGCGATGCACGTCCCGGACCAGCGTGGTCAGCACCCGGGTGCCCTCGCCGGCCAGGTCGGCCAGCGATCGAATCTCTTGTCCCTGCACGACGAACTCCTTCCTGCGTTCAGTAAACAAGTGTTCACAATTCCTCCGTGTCGCGCAACCCGATCGGAACGGACCGCGATTTCGCAGTAGGTTTGGGCGTGTGACGGACTCTCGCGACACCAAGCGCTACCGGGTCACGCACCGCACCGAATACCGCTACTCCGACGTGGTGACCAGTTCGTACGGCCGCGGTTTCCTCACCCCGCGCGACTCGTTGCGGCAGCGCTGCGTCGCGCACCGGCTGGTCATCGACCCGGGGCCGGCCGACAGTTCCACCAGCCGCGACACCTACGGCAACCTCAGCTGCTACTTCCACGTCACCGAGCCGCACCGCAGCCTGAAGATCACCAGCGATTCCATCGTCGACGTGGGCCCGCCGACCTCGGGGATGTACACGAGCGGACCGGCGCTGAAACCGTGGGAAGCCGCCCGGCCGGTCGGGACGCAGGGCGCCCTGGCAACTGACTTCACGCTGGACCTCACCCCGGCCGAGATCACCGACGAGGTGCGCGACTACGCCGCCCCCAGCTTCGAGCCCGGCCGGCCGTTGGTGGACGTGCTGCGCGACCTCGCTTCACGGATCTTCCACGACTTCGCCTACCGCTCCGGATCGACGACCGTTTCCACTCGCGTCAGGGAGGTTCTGATTGCCCGCGAGGGGGTATGTCAAGACTTCGCCAGGCTGGCGATCGCCTGCCTGCGCGCCAATGGGTTGGCGGCCTGCTACGTATCCGGGTATCTGGCCACCGACCCACCCCCGGGAAAGGACCGAATGATCGGCATTGACGCCACTCACGCCTGGGCTTCGGTGTGGACGCCCCAGCAGCCCGGCCAGCACGAGTGGATGGGACTCGACCCGACCAACGACGCGCTGGTCGACCAGCGTTACATTGTGGTCGGCCGCGGTCGTGACTATGCCGACGTGCCCCCGTTGCGCGGCATCATCTACACCAACTCCAAGCGCAGTGTGATCGACGTCGGGGTCGACGTCGTCCCGTTCGAAGGGGATGTGCTCGATGCGTGACTTCCACTGCCCCAACTGCGGCCAGCGGCTGGCTTTCGAGAACTCCGAATGCCTGAATTGCGGTAGCGCCCTTGGGTTCTCCCTTGACCAGATGGCACTTCTGGTGATCGCGAAGAAAGACGAAGACGACCACGCCGGTGCCGTCGCTGCCGCCGACTACCAGTTGTGCGCCAATCTGTATGTGGCCGAATGCAATTGGCTGGTCCCGGTGAATCATCCCGGCGGTCTGTGCGAATCGTGCTCGCTGACCATCGAGCGCCCGAACGACGACGATCAGGTGGGGCTGCCCGAATTCGCCCGCGCCGAGGCGGCCAAGCGCAGGCTGGTGGTGGAACTGCGCGAACTGAAGCTGCCGATCATCGGACGCGACGAGGATCCCGACTACGGGCTGGCCTTCCGGCTGCTGTCCAGTGCGCACGAGAACGTCATCACCGGTCACGAAAACGGTGTCATCACACTGGATCTGGCCGAAGGCGACGACGTGCACCGCGAGCAGTTGCGGGTGGAGATGGAGGAGCCGTACCGCACCCTGCTGGGCCATTTCCGTCACGAGGTCGGCCACTACTACTTCTATCGGCTGATCAGGTCGCCGGAGTACCTGGAGCGGTTCAACGAGTTGTTCGGCGACCCGGACGCCGACTACCAGGCCGCGCTGAATCGGCATTACAGCGAGGGTGCGCCCGAGGGCTGGCAGGAGAACTTCGTCTCGTCTTATGCGACCATGCACGCCGCCGAGGACTGGGCCGAGACGTTCGCCCACTATCTGCACATCCGCGACACGCTGGACACGTCGGCGTCGTGCGGTCTGGCGCCGGCGGCGGCGACTTTCGACCGGCCGCCGTTGGGGCCCAGCGCTTTTCCCACCATCATCGAGATGTGGCTGCCGCTGTCCTGGTCGCTGAACATGGTGAACCGGTCGATGGGTCACGACGACCTGTACCCGTTCGTGCTGCCGCCGGCGGTGCTGGACAAGATGCAGTTCGTACACACGGTCATCGACGAGACGACGTCGCAGCTCTAGCGCGAGCAGACGCAAAAGCCCCCATTTCGTGCCGAAATGAGGGGCTTTTGCGTCTGCTCGCGCAACGTTAGGCGGGCATCGTGCGGCGCTCGTCGGGGCCACCCCACAGGGGCTGCATGCCACCGGGCAGCGCCAACTGCGTCGCGGCGAGCGCGTCGGCCAGGTCGCGCAGCGCGGCGTGCACCCAGGTGAGCAACTCGGCCAGCTCCTCGCGATGTCCGTCGACGAGCTCTTCCAGTTCGGCGGGATCGGACCGGCGCAACCGGGTGCCGATCTCGTCGACGATGCGTTCGGGGCGCGACGATCCCGACGACCCGGGCAGGTCTTTGAGGTTGGCCCGCAACCGTTCCAGCTGATAGAGCAGCGACCGCGGGTTCTGCGGGTCGAACAGCATCAGATCGGTGACCGCGGCGACGCTGATCTTGCCCAGCGTGCGGCGCCGGTAGATCACCGAGGACTCGCAGGCCATCAGCGTCGCCTCGACGATGGACTGCTCGGCGACGGTCCCGCGCACGATGGTCAGCGTGTCGGCCAGCAGCGCGGTCAACCACAGTCCGCGCTCGATGCGTTTGCCGATGTCCATCATCGTCCAGCCGACGTCGCGGACCATCGACTCGCCGGCCACTCCCGACAAAGTCAACATGCCGGCCAGCGCCTGCGACTGGGCGGCGGCCAGCAGGGCATCCGCTTCGGCCAGCGACTGCGGCGGATCGGCGCGAAGCGCCACGGCGCGTTCGACATTGGCCAGCACCATCCAGGTGTCGTTGGACAGCTGGTCGCGCACCGCCCGGGCCGCCAACGCCAGACCTTCCACCGATTGGATCAACGATCCCGGACGGGCCAGGTCCACGGTCATCGACCACAGCGTCGACGGGGTCACCGCGATCATCTCGGCGTGATCGCCGCCCGCCCCGGTGTCGGTGCCGGTGATGCGGCCCAGCGCCGCCATCAGCACCGGGACGCATTCGCTTTCCTCGCTGTCCTGGTGGTGCCGGTAGACGTGGTAGCGCTCCCGCGCGACGATCAGCAGCCGGGCCATGTTCTCCGCACGTTCGCCGTAGCGCCCCATCCAGAACAGATCCGACAACACCCGCGGCGAACTGACCCCCCAGGTGCCCGCGCCGGTCTTGACCGGTTGCGGCGCCGACGGCAGGCTGACCGTCTCGGCGGTCGCGCGCTCCGTCGGGCGCACCCAGACATCCTTGGCTGCAACGGTTTTCATCGTGTACCCGGCCGGCCCGGGGGCCACCACGTAGCCCAGGCCGCCGATCATCGGCGCATAGCCGCCGCGTTGGGCGACGGTGAACAACCGCATCCCGACACCCCCCGAGGACAGCACGCCAGCATGATCGGTGGGCGCGGTGGAGAACGTCGGCAACTGCTGACCGACCCAGCGCCACGGCGCGGTCTCGATGCGGGCAGCCAGCCGGCTCAGCTGCGCGGACGAAAGCGTCGGCCCGACAACGGTTTCCCCGCCGTCTACCGGCCTGATCAACAGCGACGACAGATTCGCCAACACGTGGGAGAGCTCGGCTGCGATGCCTCCCCAGTAGACCGGCGTGGTCTGCAGCAGCGGCTCTTCGCCCAGTAGGCGCTCGGCCAACTCGGGCAGAAATCGAAGCAGCCCAGGGCTTTCCAGGAACCCGCTGCCCAGCGTGTTGACCACGGTCACCGCGCCCCGGTGCAGCGCCTCGACGAGTCCGACCACCCCGAGCCGCGAATCAGCGCGAAGATCCAAAGGATCCACGTAGGCCGCGTCGACCCGGCGCAACACCACATCGACCTGTTTCAGCGTGCCCAGCGAGCGCATCCACAACTTGCCTTCGCGGACCACCAGATCCGCGCTCTCCACCAACGGGAACCCCAGCAGCGTGGCCAGATACGCCTGGTCGAACGCGGTCTCGGAATAGATCCCGGGGCTCAGCACCACCACCACCGGGTCCTGCACCACGTCGGGCGCGGCGTCGATCAGCGCCAGCCGCAGCGCCTGGGCGAACGGCGTGGTCGCCCGGGGCGCGATCCGTTCGTAGAGGTCGGGGATCGCGTGTGCCAGCACCCTCCGGTCGGCCAACGCGTAGCCGGCGCCCGACGGTGCCTGGGTCCAGTCGGCGTTGACGCAGAAGCTGCCGTCGGAGAGCCGGCTGACATCGCAGCCGTGCATGAACAGCTGATGGTGGCCGGGCACCTTGATTCCGGTGGCGGGCCGCAGGTAACCCGGGTGGGCGAACACCAGCTGGGCCGGCAACAAACCCTCGGTCAGCAGGTTGCGCGGCCCGTACAGGTCGGCCAGCACGGCGTCCAGGAGCCGGGAGCGCTGCACCAGGCCGGCTTCCAGCACGTCCCAATCGGCGGCGGAAACCACCAGCGGCAGCGTGTCCAGCCGCCACGGACCGGGCTCGGGACCGTGCCCGACGGGCAGTTCGCGGGCGGCCTGGGCGTCCGAGACCCCGGTGTAGGTGATGCCGTCGTGGTCGATCAGGCTGTGCACCACCGAACGGAGCCGGTCCAGTCCACTGCGGCCGCGCTCGCCGATCGCGTCGGCCAGCTCGTCCCAGCCGGGCCGGATGTTGCCGTCGGCGTCGACGAACTCGTCGTAGCCCACGCCGGGACCGTCGCGCAGTTCGAACAGCGCCTCCTGGGTGCGGGCGGTGCGGTACCCGGCCAACAGGCGGTCGACGTCGTAGCGACGGTCCCCGGCGACCACCGCCGACCCACTCACGCTCATGCCGACTGTCACTACTGCTGCACGGTACGCACGCGTCGCAGATCGAGGATTCCCGGCGCGCCGACATCGGTGAACAAACGCGCCTGTTTCTCCCGGAGGCCCGCGAGGTCGAGCTTGCCGGGGGTGAAACCGGTCGCCTCGAATCTGCGGGCCCGGCGCGACTCGGCTTCCACGGCGTTGATCGGCGGTTCGTCGTAGGCCCGACCGCCGGGGTGTGCGACGTGGTAGGTGCAGCCGCCGCGCGAGGTTCCGGTGGTCAGGTCGATCAACTCGAACTGCAGCGGGACGTCGGTGGAGATGGTGGGGTGCAGAGCGCTGGGCGGCTGCCACGCCTTGAACCGCACCCCGCCGACGTGGATGTCGGGATTGTCGGTGGCCAGCAACGGGACGGGGTAGCCGTTGCAGGTCACCGCATAGCGATGGCGATCGGCGCCGATGACGCGGACCTGAACGCGCTCGACCGAGGAGTCCACGTAGCGGGCGGTGCCAGTGGCGGTCGACTCCTCACCGAGGGTGTTCCACGGTTCGATGGCCCCGCGCAGCTCGACCTCCACGCCGTCGAACACCGCGGTGCCGATGCGCGGGAAGCGGAACTCGGTGAACGGGTCCAGCCAGCTGGTCTCGAACGGGACGCCCTGGGCGCGCAGGTCGGCGGCCACGTCAGCGATGTCGTGAATGAGGAAGTGCGGCAACAGGTATCGGCCGTGCAAATTGGCGCCGTGGCGGATCAGGGGAGCACGCAGCGGCTGTTCCCAGAACCACACCACCAGCGAGCGCACCAGCAGCGACTGCACCATCGCCATCCGCAGGTGCGGCGGCATCTCGAAGCCGCGCAGCTCGAGCAGACCGAGCCGGCCGCGGGGACCCTCCGGGCTGTACAGCTTGTCGATACAGAACTCGGCGCGATGGGTGTTGCCGGTGATGTCGGTCAGCAGATGCCGCAGCGCCCGGTCGGTCACCCATGGTTTCGCCCCGCCGCCCGCCGAGAGCCGCGCGATCTCGGCGAACGCAATCTCCAACTCGTACAGCGATTCCGCCCGGCCCTCGTCGACGCGCGGCGCCTGGGAGGTGGTGCCGACGAACCGGCCGGCGAACACATAAGACAGCGACGGGTGCCGCTGCCAGTAGGTCAGCAACGACACCAGCAGGTCCGGGCGGCGCAGCAGCGGTGAGTCGGTGGGCGTGACACCCCCGAGAGTGATGTGGTTGCCTCCGCCGGTGCCGCCGTGGGTGCCGTCGATGTCGAACGACTCGGTGGACAGCCGGGCCTGCCGCGCTTCTTCGTACAGCGTTTCCAGCTGCTGTCGCTGCTCGTCGAAACTGGCCGTCGGCGCGACGTTCACCTCGATCACACCGGGGTCCGGGGTGACCGTCGTCGAGATCAGCCGCGGGTCGGTCGGCGGGCTGTAACCCTCGATCACAACCGGGCAGTCGGCCTTGGCGACTGCGGTCTCCACCCGGCTGAGCAGGTCGACGAAGTCCTCCAATGCCGCGATGGGCGGCAGGAAGATGTACAACAACCCGTCGCGTACCTCGGCGACGAGCGCGGTCGTCGGCGCGCCCTCCGGGTCGGTCACCACCGCGCGATCCGCGCTCTGCGGTTCCGGCGTCAGCGTCTTGCCGACGGTCCCGGGGTCGACCTCGAACGTCGTGGGTGGCGGGCGCCAGCTGATCGAATCCAGCGGCAGCCGCAGCCCGGCCGGCGAATCGCCCGCGGTGAGCACCAGACGGCCGCGGCGCAGTCGCCAGTCCGCGCTGGCCCAACCGGAGCCGTCCTCGCGGCGGTGCAACGGAAGCACGTAAGCCGCTGGCGTCGTGACGGATTCGTCCAGGCCCAGCACCAGCGCACCAGGGCTCGACTCGTCGCCGTGACCCGGGACCAGGTCGTCGGTCGGCGCCACCGGATCCCCGTCCGGCAACCGCACCTCCGACGCCAGTCGCGCCAGCGGGTCCTCATAGGCGGGGCGGACCTGGGTGCCCGGCAGGCCCAGACCCTCGGCGATCGTCGACAACACCTCGCCCCCGGTCCCCTCATCGACCGGTCCTGGCCGTTCGTCCGCCCACGGGTCGGCCAGCAGCCTCTCGTCGGTCCACAGCGCGCGACCGTCGGCGCGCCAGTACAGCCCGATCTGCCAGCGCGGCAACGGCTCGCCGGGGTACCACTTGCCCTGGCTGCGCTGGACCAGCCCCTGCGGCGCCCACTGCGCCTTGAGCCGCGCGGCCAGTTCCGAAGCCAGGCGCCGCTTGTGGGGCCCGTCGGCGGCGGTACGCCACTCCTCGTCGACCTGGTTGTCCACCGACACGAACGTCGGCTCACCGCCGACCGTCAGCCGCACATCGCCGGCGGCCAGCCGCTGGTCGACCTGGCGGCCCACCGCGCAGATCGAGGCCCAGGCGTCGTCGGTGTAGGGCAGCGTCACGCGCGGGTCTTCGTGGACCCGGGTGACGGTGTTGGAGTACTCCAGGATCGAAGTACACGGATCGGTGCTGCCGGTGATCGGCGCCGCCGACGACGGATGCGGCGTCGCTGCCAGCGGGATGTGGCCTTCGCCGGCGAACAGACCGGACGTCGGGTCCAGTCCGATCCAGCCCGCGCCCGGGATGTACACCTCGGTCCACGCATGCAGGTCGGTGAAGTCGGCGGCCGGTCCCGACGGGCCGTCCAAGGCTTCGACGTCGGACGCCAACTGCACCAGATAACCCGACACGAACCGGGCGGCCAACCCGAGTTGCCGCAGGATCGACACCAGCAGCCACGCCGAGTCCCGACAGGAACCGACGCCGCTGCGCAGCGTGAAATCCGGTGTCTGAACGCCGGGTTCCATCCGCAGGCTGTAGCTGACGTCGGCGTTGATCGCGTGGTTGAGCGCGACCAGGAAGTCGATGGTGCGGGTGCCATCGGGCACCGCGAAGTTCCGGACCCAGGCCCGGGCCAGGTCGCCGGGACCCGACCCGTCGCCGTCTTCGTCGACCGGCCGCATGAACGGTTCCAGATCGTGGGCCAGCGCCTTGGGGTACAAAGATCTGCCCGCGTCCCACGTCTCGGCCCAGTCCTCGATGAAGAAGTCGAACGGGTTGATCACCTTGAGGTCGGCGATCAATCCGACGGTGATGCTGAGGCGTTGGGTCGGTTTGGGGAAGACCAGCCGCGCCAGGAAGTTTCCCAGCGCGTCCTGCTGCCAGTTGATGAAGTGCTCACCGGGGTCCACCCGCAGCGAATAGGCCTCGATCGGCGTGCGCGAATGAGGCGCCGGACGCAACCGCACGACGTGCGGATACACCTGGACCAGCTTGTCAAAGGTGTAACTGGTGCGGTGCTCCAGTGCAACTTTGATGCTCATAGGTGCTGATCCCATCACACAAGACAGCCGCCCGCAGCGCGCACCGTTTCCGGATTGTGCTGCGGGCGGCAGTCATTCGTTCATTCGGCCGCTGCGGTGTGAACGGCCCGTATCGACGCCTTTACGAGTATTGCTGACCCGGATACTGCTGTCCGGGGTATTGCCCGGGCGGCGGACCCGGCGGCAGGCCGCCCTGCTCCAGCGGAGCCACCTGGCCGCCGGTCAGCTTGCGGTAGGCGTAGACCTGGATCAGCATCGCGACCGGGACGGCGACGATCAGACCGATGCCGCAGGCGAATTCACCGACCAGCATCACTGCAACCTGTACGAGCCAGGTCAGTAACGCGGGTCCGACGTTGGCTCGTGTCGTCGCGATGCTGGCTTTGATGGCCTCAACCGGCGGTAGGGATCTGTCTATCGCGAATGGGACCGCGAACATCGTGAGGAACGCGAAAATGAGGCCGGGTATGTAACACAAGAGGCTGCCGATGGCATTGCCGAGCGCCACCAGCAGCATGGTGAGAACGACCGGGCCGAAATTGCGGGGCTTCAGGAACGATCCGATCGTGACCGGCCGTCCGTCCGCGACATCAAGGCTGCCGGAAGTCAGAGACGCCTGCATGTAGAAGGTGACCGCGGCGAGCAGGATCAGCAGGACCACTAAGAAAATCAACGACCCCGCGCCGGTACTCGCGTCACTGGCGCGCCATATGCGCGTCCCGGTCTCCGGGTCGTAGGTGGTTTCACCGCCACTCAACATCGTTGCCAGGAACGACGCGTAGAGGATGCCGAAGACAACGCCGATGCCGATGACGAATATGGCGGCGGGCACGGCCATCGCGGCGGCGTTCTTGGTGAACTTGCCCCACGCCCAGCTGAAGGCGTCTCCGACGCTGTACGGGCCGGCCGGACCGCCGCCCAGACCGGCCGGGGGAGCGCCGTAACCGCCGGGCGGCGAGGAAGGCGGTGGTGGGCTGTAACCGGGGGCTTGGTAGCCACCGGGCTCACCGGACGGGGGGCTTTGAGGCTTGGAGAAGTCCGGCCCGGACGGGGGCGGGCTGAAGCTTGGCGGTGGCCCGCCGTATCCGCCACCGGGCGCCCCGTATCCGCCACCGGGCGCCCCGTATCCGCCGCCGGGTGGCCCATATCCGCCTCCGCCTGGGGGTGGCGGCGGGGGCGCGCCGTGGCGAGGCGGCGGGTAGCCCGGAGGATTGCCGCCTTGAGGGTCGGACGGATTGCCTGGATAGGGTGGCGGCTGGCTCATTGCTGTCCTCGTTGCCTCGTAGTTCGATCTTGTTCGTTCGGGGCCTGGCTCTGTCCATCGGGCGTAGCAAACGGGAACTTAGCAAATATGAGACCGGATCGCGCGCATTGGTGGCCTGTCCGGGCTGCGTGGTATGCCTGATTTTGTGTCCGACGGTCTGTTCGACCTGCCCGGCGCACCCGAATCGACCGGCCTGAGCGCCACCGGCGCCTCCTCGCCGCTCGCGGTGCGGATGCGTCCGGCGTCGTTGCAAGAAGTGGTCGGCCAGCAACACCTCCTGGCGGCGGGTTCGCCGTTGCGTCGCCTGGTCGAGGGCTCCGGTATGGCCTCGGCGATCCTCTACGGTCCGCCGGGAAGCGGAAAGACCACGCTGGCGGCACTGATCTCGCAGGCCACCGGCCGCCGCTTCGAAGCTCTGTCGGCGTTGTCGGCCGGTGTCAAAGAAGTGCGGGCGGTGATCGAGAAGGCGCGACTGAGTGCACTTTCCGGCGAACAGACGGTGCTGTTCATCGACGAGGTGCACCGGTTCTCCAAAACGCAACAGGACGCGTTGCTGGCCGCGGTGGAGAACCGGGTGGTGCTGCTGGTGGCGGCGACCACCGAAAACCCGTCGTTCTCCGTCGTCGCGCCGCTGCTGTCGCGATCGTTGATCCTGCAACTGCGGCCGTTGACCGCCGACGACATCCGCACGGTGGTGCAGCGGGCGATCGAGGACCCCCGCGGACTGGGCGGCAAGGTGACGGTCGCGCCCGAGGCCGTCGAGCTGCTGGTGCAGCTGGCCGCCGGCGATGCGCGCCGGGCGCTGACCGCTCTGGAGGTGGCTGCCGAGGCTTCGGATCACGTGTCCGTCGAAACCGTCGAACAGTCCCTGGATCGGGCCGCGGTGCGCTACGACCGCGACGGCGATCAGCACTACGACGTCGTCAGCGCGTTCATCAAGTCGGTACGTGGCTCGGACGTGGACGCCGCGCTGCACTACCTGGCCCGCATGCTGGTCGCGGGGGAGGACCCGCGGTTCATCGCCCGCCGGCTGATGATCCTGGCCAGCGAGGACGTCGGGATGGCGGACTCGACGGGCCTGCTGGTGGCGGTCGCGGCGGCGCAGACGGTCGCGCTGATCGGTATGCCCGAGGCGCAGTTGACGTTGGCGCACGCCACCGTGCATCTGGCGACGGCGCCGAAGTCCAACGCGGTGACGACGGCACTGGGGGCGGCGATGGGCGATATCAAGGCGGGCAAGGCGGGCCTGGTGCCGGCTCACCTGCGCGACGGCCACTACTCCGGTGCGGCCGCGCTGGGCAACGCGCAGGGCTACAAGTACTCCCACGACGACCCGGACGGCGTTGTGGCGCAACAATATCCGCCGGACGAGTTGGCGGGGGTGGACTACTATCGGCCCACCGGTCGGGGTGCTGAGCGGGAGATCGCCGGACGGTTGGATCGGTTGCGGGCCATCATTCGGGGGAGGCGGGGACGGGCGTGAAGACCTTCAGCGACGAGGAGATGGCACCGCTGCTGGCAACGGCCAAGGCCTACAGCGTCGTCATCTTGAAACGCGGACCCGGGTACGGAACCGAGGAAGCGTCCGGGCTCATCTGGGAGCACGGCCGCCGGAACTTCGGGCTGCGCGACGAGGGCGTGCTGGCGGTGGTGTTGCCGACCACCGATGAGTCCGACGTCTGCGGAGTCGGGGTCTTCGCCGCGACGGTCGAGGACACCGACGCGATCATGGCCGGCGACCCGGGGGTGGCCGCCGGGGTGTTCACCTACGAGGTGCACCCGTGCCTGGGATTTCCCGGGGACGCGCTGCCGTAGGTGTGTGTTTGACGCCGAGCAGACGGAAAAGCACCCTTTTCCCGCGACAATGAGGGGCTTTTGCGTCTTCTCGCGGCCTAGACCAGCTCAGGCACCCGCAGCCGCGCGATCGCCAGCTCGAACTCGCCGACGTCGTCCTGATCGACGCTCAGGTCGCGCAGTATCGCCGTGCGCAGCGAGCGGGCCGCGTCGCTGCTCCTTTCCATCGCCTCGCGGCTGTCATAGGTCACCGACGCCACCGCCCGCGCAGAGGCGCGGTCGATCATCACGCTGGCGCTGCAGAAGCCGTCGAACTCCTCGATGGCCGGCAACACGGCCAGCTTGTAGAAATCGACGGCGTGCTCGAACTGCTCGGGCCGGGCTTTGAGCCAGGTGGCGCGCACGCAGGCACCCAGACCCGAGCGGCGGGCGCGGTGCAGCACCGAGATCTGCCACTGATCCACCACCGCGCTGCCCCCGAGAATCTTGACGGCTCGACTGCGCACCGGCCACACCCGCTCGGCGCTGGCCCGCAACGCCTCCTCCGATTCCCACGCGGTGGTCGCCACACATCTGGCCGTCTCCCGGTCCACCAACAACGACATGCCCAGGCAGCCGTCCACCGCCTGAACAGTGGGCAGGACGACTTCGCGCATGTGCGCGATGCCCATGGTGAGCAACGAAGGTTGCGCCTGGATAGTGGTCGAGCGAGCGTACACAGCCGGCCCCTCCCTCTTGTCAGGGCGGCGCCCGGCGCGCCACCGGTCCCTCATTCACCTTCCTCCTCCGCAACAGCCCTGGCAATGCTGGATTGGCAGCCGCCCAAGCCTCGCCCGTAGGCTTGGTCGGATGGATACCGATGTGCTGGAGGTCGACACCACGCGTCGCCGCATCGTCGATCTGACCGACGAAGTGCGCTCGTTCTGCGGCAATCACGCCGACGGTCTGTGCAACGTCTTCGTCCCGCACGCCACCGCCGGGGTGGCGATCATCGAGACCGGCGCCGGCTCCGATCACGACCTGGTGGACACCCTGGAGCGGCTGCTGCCGCGCGACGAGCGCTACCGGCACTCGCACGGCTCCCCGGGCCACGGCGCCGACCATGTGCTGCCGGCGATCGTCTCGCCGTCGGTCACCGTGCCGGTCAGCGGCGGCGAACCGCTGCTGGGCACCTGGCAGAGCGTCGTCCTGGTCGACCTCAACCGCGACAACCCCAAGCGGTCGGTCCGGTTGAGCTTCGTCGAGGGGTAAGTGGCAGGCTGAGCGGGCCTGCAAATACGTGTTCGGCGGCCAACCTCGGCGAATAGGCTGGTGTTGACGTCAAGCAACCGTGCCGATTTAAGGAAGAAGCGACAGTGCAGACACACGAGATCAGGAAGCGTTTCCTTGATCATTTCGTGAAGGCGGGACACACCGAGGTGCCCAGCGCCTCGGTGATCCTTGACGACCCCAACCTGTTGTTCGTCAACGCGGGCATGGTGCAGTTCGTGCCGTTCTTCCTGGGCCAGCGCACGCCGCCATACACCACGGCCACCAGCATCCAGAAGTGCATCCGCACTCCGGACATCGACGAGGTCGGCATCACCACCCGGCACAACACGTTCTTCCAGATGGCCGGCAACTTCAGCTTCGGTGACTACTTCAAGCGCGAGGCCATCGCGCTGGCCTGGGACCTGCTGACCACCAACGTCGTCGAGGGTGGCTATGGCCTGGACCCGGAAAAGCTCTGGGCCACAGTCTATCTGGACGACGACGAGGCCGCCGGGTTGTGGCAGGAGATCGCGCACCTGCCGCCCGAGCGGATCCAGCGCCGTGGCATGGCCGACAACTACTGGTCGATGGGCATCCCCGGCCCGTGCGGCCCGTCCTCGGAGATCTACTACGACCGAGGACCGGAGTTCGGTGTCGGTGGTGGCCCGATCGCCAACGAGGACCGTTACCTCGAGGTCTGGAACCTCGTCTTCATGCAGAACGAGCGCGGCGAGGGCACCTCCAAGGAGGACTACGAGATCCTCGGGCCGTTGCCGCGCAAGAACATCGACACCGGCATGGGTGTGGAACGTATCGCGCTGGTGCTGCAGAACGTGGCAAACGTCTACGAGACCGATCTGCTGCGCCCGGTCATCGATCTGGTGGCCGCCCGCGCGCCGCGACCCTATGACGTCGGAAATCACGCTGATGACGTGCGCTACCGCATCATCGCCGACCACAGCCGCACCGCAGCCATTCTGATCGGCGACGGCGTCAGCCCCGGCAACGACGGACGCGGTTACGTGCTGAGGCGCCTACTGCGACGGGTGATCCGCTCGGCCAAGCTGCTCGGTATCGAGGACCCGATCGTCGGAGACCTGATGGCCACCGTGCGCGACGCGATGGGCCCGTCCTACCCCGAGTTGGTCAGCGACTTCGACCGGATCAACCGCATCGCGGTCGCCGAGGAGACCGCGTTCAACCGCACGCTGGCGTCGGGGTCCCGACTGTTCGACGACGTGGCCAGCGCCACCAAATCCGCTGGCACCGGCCTGGTTTCGGGCTCGGATGCGTTCACGCTGCACGACACCTACGGCTTCCCGATCGAGCTCACGTTGGAGATGGCGGCGGAATCCGGGTTGAGCGTCGATGAGGCGGGTTTCCGCGAGTTGATGGCCGAGCAACGTCAGCGCGCGAAGGCCGACGCGGCCGCCCGCAAGCACGCGCACGCCGACCTGAGCGCCTACCGCGAACTGGTCGACGCCGGTCCCACCGAGTTCACCGGATTCGACGAATTGACCTCGCAGGCAAGGATTTTGGGCATCTTCGTGGATGGCCAGCGGGTCCCGGTGGTGTCGCACACCGACAGCGCCGAGGCGGACCGCGTCGAACTGATTCTGGATCGCACCCCGCTCTACGCCGAATCGGGCGGACAGATCGCCGATGCGGGAACGATCAGCGGCACCGGATCGGGCGGCAGCGCCAAAGCCGCCGTCACCGACGTGCAAAAGATCGCCAAAACCGTTCACGTGCACCGGATCAACGTGGAATCGGGCGAGTTCGTCGAGGGCGACACCGTCGTCGCGGCCGTCGATCCCGGCTGGCGCAAGGGCGCCACCCAGGGCCACTCCGGCACCCACATGGTGCATGCCGCGCTGCGACAAGTGTTGGGTCCCAATGCCGTTCAGGCCGGATCGCTGAACCGCCCGGGCTACCTGCGCTTCGACTTCAACTGGCAGGGCCCGCTCACCGAGGACCAGCGCAATCAGATCGAAGAGGTCACCAACGAGGCCGTCCAGGCCGATTTCGAAGTGCACACCTTCCTCGAGCAGCTGGACAAGGCCAAGGCGATGGGCGCGATGGCGCTGTTCGGCGAGGCATATCCCGAGCAGGTGCGGGTGGTGGAGATCGGTGGTCCGTTCTCGCTGGAGTTGTGCGGCGGCACCCACGTGCACAACTCGGCGCAGATCGGGCCGGTGACGATTTTGGGTGAGTCGTCCATCGGCTCGGGCGTGCGACGGGTGGAGGCCTACGTCGGTCTGGAATCGTTCCGGCACCTGGCCAAGGAACGCGCGTTGATGGCCGGGCTGGCATCGTCGCTGAAAGTTCCCTCCGAGGAGGTGCCGGCCCGGGTGGCCAACCTGGTCGAGCGGCTCAAGGCTGCGGAGAAGGAACTGGAACGGGCCCGGCTGGCCACTGCGCGAGCGGCTGCGGCAAATGCCGCCGCGGGAGCCGAGCGGGTGGGTAACGTCCGTCTGGTGGCGCAGCGTATGTCCAGTGGAACGACGGCGGCTGATCTGCGCTCTCTGGTCGGCGACATCCGAGGCAAGCTGGGCAGCGACCCGGCGGTGGTGGTGCTGATCGTCGAGGGCGAGGGCGCCACAGTGCCGTACGCGGTGGCGGCCAACCCGGCCGCGCAGGAACTCGGTTTGAGTGCCAACGAGCTGGTCAAGGAGCTGGCGGTGGCGGTCGAGGGCCGTGGCGGCGGCAAGGCCGACCTGGCGCAGGGCTCGGGGAAGAACCCGGCCGGTATTGATGCCGCCCTGGATGCGGTGCGCGCACAGATAGCGCGGGTCGGTTGAGTGATCGCGCCGCAGCGCCAGCCGGATCGGCCGGGCGAATCAGATCCCGGGAGGGGTCGGCGCATCGGTGTCGACGTGGGCACCGTGCGGATCGGGGTGGCGGTCAGCGACCCGGACGGCATCCTGGCCACGCCGGTGGAAACCGTACGCCGCGACCGTTCCGGTAAGCACCTGCGCCGGCTGGCCGGGTTGGTCGCCGAGATGCAGGCCGTGGAGGTGATCGTCGGCCTGCCGCGGACGCTGGCTGACCGGATCGGGCAATCCGCGCAGGACGCCATCGAGGTCGCCGACGCGCTCGCGCAACGGGTGGCCCCGGTCCCGGTCCGCGTCGCCGACGAGCGGCTGACCACGGTCAGCGCGCAGCGGTCGCTGCGCGAGGCGGGTGTCCGCGCCAGGCAGCAACGCGCGGTAATCGACCAGGCCGCCGCGGTGGCGATCCTGCAGGGCTGGCTCGACCAGCGCCGATCCCTGCCCGCCGAACAGGCCACCGATGTCTGACCTCGAAGAGGGTCAGGCCGCGAGCCGGGCCAAACCCGTCGCCGTCGGGCCCAACCGACACCGCAAGAGCCGCGCCGAACGCAAACGGGCGCAGCGCAGCCGCCGCCGGCGTCGCTTCGCCGGCGGCTTCGCCATCAGCCTGCTGGTGGTGGTCGTGGTGGCGGCCATGTTGCTCGGCTCGAAACTCTGGCATGCGGTGACCTCCAACGACGACGACTTCACCGGCAACGGCAAGCGTGACGTCGTCATCCAGATCCAGGCCGGCGACTCGACCACGGCGGTCGGGGAAACGCTGCACAAGCGCGGCGTGGTACGCACCGTGCGCGCGTTCGTCGACGCCGCGCACGGCAACGCAGCCATCACGTCCATTCAGCCCGGTTACTACCGGATGCGCACCGAGATCCCGGCGGCCAACGCGGTGGCGCGGCTTACGGATCCGGGCAGCAGGGTGGGCAGGCTGGTCATCCCGGAGGGCCGTCAACTCGACGACACCACCGACATGAAGACCAACAAGACCACCCCCGGCATCCTGACGCTGATCTCACGGGCCACCTGCGTCGACCTGGACGGCAACCAACGTTGCTTGGCGGTGGCCGATCTGCGCACCGCGGCCAGCAAGAGCACCCCCGCCGCGCTGCTGGTGCCGGACTGGGCCCTGGAACGGGTGCAGGAACAGGGCGACGACCATCGCCGGCTCGAGGGTCTGATCGCGCCGGGCACCTTCAACATCGATCCGGCTGCTTCCGCGGAGACAACGCTGTCCAACCTGATCAGCGCCGGCGCCGTGTCCTACCTGACGTCCGGGTTGGTCGACACCGCCAAGTCGTTGAACCTGTCGCCATACGAGATTCTCGTCGTCGCGTCGCTGGTGCAGCAGGAAGCCAACGCGCAGGACTTCGCGAAGGTGGCGCAGGTCATCTACAACCGGCTGCACGAGCACCGCAAGCTGGAGTTCGACTCGACGGTGAACTATCCGCTGGACCGCCGCGAGGTGGCCACCACCGACGCCGACCGCGCGCAGCGCACCCCCTGGAACACCTACATGGTCGACGGGTTGCCGCGCACCGCGATCTGTTCGCCGGGCGTGGAGGCGCTGAGCGCCGCCGAGCGTCCGGCGCCGGGTGACTGGTTGTACTTCGTCACCATCGACGCCCAGGGCACCACCCTGTTCACCCGGGATTATCAGCAGCATCTGGCGAACATCGAACTGGCCAAACGCAACGGTGTCCTCGATTCCGCACGCTAGAAAAGCCGGGGTGCTGGGCTCGCCGATCGCCCATTCCCGCTCTCCGCAACTGCACCTGGCCGCCTACCGCGCGCTGGGCCTGACCGACTGGACCTACGACCGCATCGAATGCGACGCCGACGCGCTGCCCGGGTTCGTCGCCGGCTTGGGAGCGGAATGGGTCGGCGTGTCGGTGACCATGCCGGGCAAGTTCGCCGCGCTGCGGTTCGCCGGCGAACGCACGCCGCGGGCCGAGCAGGTCGGGTCGGCCAACACGCTGGTGCGCACGCCGCGCGGCTGGCTGGCCGACAACACCGACGTCGACGGGGTGTCGGGCGCCCTGGGACCGGTCTCGGGCCGGGCGCTGGTCGTCGGATCGGGCGGCACCGCGCCGGCCGCCGTGGTGGGGTTGGCGCAGCTCGGCGTCGCGGAAATCACGGTGGTGGCCCGCAATCCGGAGAGGGCGGCGCGGCTGGTGGACCTGGGTGCCCGGGTCGGGGTGGCGGCCCGGTTCTGCGGCCTGGACGATGACGGGCTGGCCGACGAGGTCGCCGCCGCCGCGGCCGCGATCAGCACCATCCCGGCCGAGGTGGCAGCCCGCTACGCCCCGGTTTTTGCGGCGGTACCGGTTCTGCTGGACGCGATCTACCACCCGTGGCCCACGCCGCTAGCCGCGGCGGTCCAGGCGGCAGGCGGCCGGGTGATCAGCGGTTTGCAGATGCTGCTGCACCAGGCCTTCGCGCAGGTGGAACAGTTCACCGGACTGCCCGCCCCACGTGCGGCGATGGCCCGCGCGTTGGATTAGTTCTCCTGCCGCCGAGCGCGCTCAAATGTACGGCAAACGCGGCAATTGCCGGCATTTTGGGGACGCTCGCGGGGGTTGCCCGCGGCTGACTTGCGCATCGCCCCGAGTGAATTACCCTGCCGCGCATGCGGATTGCGCTGACCGGCCTGACACTGGCGTGGATGGCGGTCCTGAGCTGCTACGACGTCCGGCAGCGGCGGCTGCCCAACCTGCTGACCTTGCCGGGCGCCGCGGCGATCCTGACCGGCGCCGCGCTCGCCGGCCACGGCGTCGGGGCGCTGGCCGGCGCGGTGACGCTGACGGGCACGTATCTGCTGCTGCATCTGCTGTCGCCGACGGCGATGGGCGCCGGCGACGTCAAGCTGGCGCTCGGCCTGGGCGGCCTGGCCGGTTGCTTCGGCGCGCACGTGTGGTTCCTGGCGGCGATCACCGCCCCGCTGCTGACGGCGCTGGCCGCCGTGCTGATCGGCGCGCGGGCCGTTCCGCACGGTCCGTCGATGGTGCTGGCGACGGCCGGCGCGACGGCCCTGGCCGCGCTGAACTGACCCGACGTCGTCCGGTCTCGAGTCGGCCACGCCTGCGCGCGTGGGAAGATATCCAGGTGTTGCGCTGGATCACCGCTGGGGAGTCCCATGGCCGCGCGCTGGTGGCCCTGGTCGAAGGCATGGTCGCCGGCGTGGAAGTCACCTCGACCGAAATCGCCGACGAGCTGGCCCGCCGGCGGCTGGGCTACGGCCGGGGTGCGCGGATGAAGTTCGAGCGCGACGCGGTGACCCTGCTGTCCGGGGTTCGGCACGGCACCACACTGGGCGGTCCCATCGCGATCGAGATCGGCAACACCGAATGGCCGAAGTGGGAGACCGTGATGGCCGCGGACCCCGTCGACCCCGCCGAACTGGAGAACAGCGCGCGCAACGAACCGTTGACCCGGCCGCGGCCCGGCCACGCCGACTACGCGGGCATGCTCAAATACGGCTTCGACGACGCCCGCCCGGTGCTGGAGCGCGCCAGCGCCCGCGAGACCGCCGCGCGGGTCGCGGCCGGCACCGTCGCGCGCGCGTTCCTGCGGCAGGCGCTGGGTGTGGAGGTGATCTCCCACGTCATCTCGATCGGCGCGTCGGCGCCCTACGACGGACCGCCGCCGCGAGCCGAGGACCTGCCCGCCATCGACGCCAGCCCGGTCCGCGCGTATGACGAGCAGGCGGAGCAATCGATGATCTCGGAGATCGAGGCCGCCAAGAAGGACGGCGACACCCTCGGCGGTGTCGTCGAGGTGGTGGCCCTGGGTCTGCCGGTCGGGCTGGGCTCGTTCACCAGCGGCGACAACCGCCTGGACAGCCAGCTGGCCGCCGCGGTGATGGGCATCCAGGCCATCAAGGGAGTCGAGATCGGCGACGGCTTCGAAACCGCACGCCGCCGCGGCAGCCGCGCCCACGACGAGATGTATCCCGGCCCGGACGGCGTGGTCCGCTCCACCAACCGCGCCGGCGGGCTGGAAGGCGGCATGACCAACGGCCAGCCGCTGCGGGTGCGTGCCGCGATGAAGCCGATCTCCACCGTGCCGCGGGCGCTGGCCACCGTCGACCTGGCCACCGGCGACGAGGCCGTGGCGATCCACCAACGCTCCGACGTGTGCGCGGTGCCGGCCGCCGGCGTCGTCGTCGAGACCATGGTCGCGCTGGTGCTCGCGCGCGCGGCCCTGGAGAAGTTCGGCGGCGACTCGCTGGCCGAAACCCGCCGCAACATCGCGGCCTACCAGCGCTCGGTCGCCGACCGGGAAGCGCCGGCGGCCCGGGCCTCCGGAAGCTAGCCGCACATGGCACCCAAAGCGGTACTCGTGGGCTTACCGGGTTCCGGAAAGTCGACCATCGGACGCCGGCTCGCCAAGACGCTCGGGGTGAGCATGCTCGACACCGACGCGGCCATCGAGGCGCGAACCGGACGCTCGATCGCCGACATCTTCGCCACCGACGGCGAAGCGGAGTTCCGCCGCATCGAGGAAGACGTGGTGCGCTCGGCGCTCACCGAACACGACGGCGTGCTGTCACTCGGCGGTGGTGCGGTGACCAGCCCCGGGGTGCGCGCAGCGCTGGTCGGGCACACCGTGGTCTATCTCGAGATCAGCGCGGCCGAAGGGGTGCGGCGCACCGGAGGCAACACGGTACGACCGCTGCTCGCCGGACCCGACCGTGCCGAGAAGTTCCGGGAGTTGATGTCCAAGCGCATTCCGCTGTACCGAAAGGTCGCGACCATCCGGGTGGACACCAACCGGCGCAATCCGGGCGCCGTGGTCCGCTACATCGTGTCGCGCCTCAAGACTCAGGTAGAGGCTTCCCAATGACAGACAAACCCACACCGGTGACCGTGCAGGTGGCCGTCGACCCGCCGTACCCCGTGGTGATCGGCACCGGGCTGCTCGACGAACTCGAGCAGCTGCTGGCCGGCCGGCACAAGGTCGCCATCCTGCATCAGCCGGTGCTGGCGCACACCGCGGAGAACATCCGAACCCTGTTGGCCGACAAGGGAGTTGATGCGCACCGCATCGAAATCCCGGACGCCGAAGCAGGCAAAGACCTACCCGTCGTCGGCTTCATCTGGGAAGTGTTGGGACGCATCGGGATCGGTCGCAAGGATGCGTTGGTCAGTCTCGGCGGCGGGGCCGCCACCGACGTCGCGGGTTTCGCGGCGGCCACCTGGTTGCGCGGCGTGTCGATCGTGCATGTGCCCACCACGCTGCTGGGCATGGTCGACGCCGCCGTCGGCGGCAAGACCGGCATCAACACCGACGCCGGCAAGAACCTGGTCGGCGCGTTCCATCAGCCGCTGGCCGTGCTGGTGGACCTCTCGACGCTGAAGACGTTGCCGCGCAACGAGATCGTCGCCGGGATGGCCGAAGTGGTGAAGGCCGGCTTCATCGCCGACCCGGTGATCCTGGACCTGATCGAAGCCGACCCCCAGGCGGCGCTGGACCCCGATGGTGACGTGCTGCCGGAGTTGGTGCGGCGCGCCATCGCCGTCAAGGCCGAAGTGGTGGCCGCCGACGAGAAGGAATCCGAGCTGCGCGAAATCCTCAATTACGGGCACACTTTGGGCCACGCGATCGAACGCCGGGAGCGCTACCAGTGGCGGCACGGCGCCGCGGTGTCGGTGGGACTGGTGTTCGCGGCCGAGCTGGCCAGACTGACCGGCCGCCTCGACGACGAGACCGCGCAGCGCCACCGCGCGATATTGGAATCGCTGGGCCTGCCGGTCAGTTACGAGGCCGACGCGCTGCCACAGCTGATCGAATACATGGCCGGAGACAAGAAGACCCGGGCCGGGGTACTGCGTTTCGTGGTCCTGGACGGGCTGGCCAAACCGGGCCGCCTGGTGGGCCCGGATCCGGGTCTGTTGGTGACGGCCTACGCGGGAGTGTGCGCCCCATGACGGTACAGGTGATCAACGGACCGAACCTGGGCCGGCTCGGACAGCGCGAGCCCGCCGTCTACGGCAGCACCACACACGACGAACTGGTCACCCTGATCGAGCGCGAAGCCGCCGAACTCGGCCTCGAAGTCGTTGTGCGCCAAAGCGACAGCGAAGCCGAGCTACTGGACTGGATCCACCGCGCCGCCGACACGTCAGAGCCGGTGATCCTCAACGCGGGCGGTCTGACCCACACCTCGGTGGCACTGCGGGACGCGTGCGCCGAACTGCGCGCACCGCTGATCGAAGTGCACATCTCCAATGTGCATGCGCGCGAAGAGTTTCGGCGGCATTCCTACCTGAGTCCGGTCGCGTCCGGGGTGATCGTCGGCCTCGGGATCCAGGGTTACCTGCTGGCCCTGCGCTACCTGGCGGGGTTGCGCGACTAGGGTTTCGGCAGCCGCCTGACTTCGGTTGTGAAGCCTCGGCGTTGAGTGTGAAGGCACGGCTTTCGGTGTGAAGCCTGGCCGGAAAAATCGGCAGGATCCCGCCCAGGATTCACGCGCAAAGCCCAGGATTCACGCGCAAAGCCCAGGATTCACGCGCAAAGCCCAGGATTCACACGCAAAGCCAAGACGGGGCTAGTCCTTGCGCAGGTCCGGCTTGCGCTCGGCCTGAGTGCGGTCCGCGTCGGTACGGATCACCTCGGTCTTGGCGTCACTGTCGTGGGTGCGGATCACCTCGGTTTTCGCGTCACTGTCGTGAGTGCGGATCACTTCGGTCTTGGCTTCGCTGTCGTCGGTCGGAATGACCTCGGTGCGTTCGTCCTCCCGCTCTTTCGTGGCCACCGCGGTGCGTTCCTGCGCGCGGCCACCGCCGGTCGGGATCTCCCCGGTGGGACTGTCGTCGTCGCGGACGGCGGAGAACACGTCGGTGTTTTCGTCGCGATCACGCGAACCGTCGTGCTTCTCCGGCGGGGGAGCGTTGCGGTCGATACGCCACCGGCCGACCGCCACCCCGAGGATTCCGAACACGAAGACCAGCAGGGCGGTGAACGCCGCGAAGGTAGTTAGCTCGTTGAGCAGTCCGCCGGTGTAGATGCCTTCGTAGAACAGGTGGATGAGCCAGGCGACCAGGCCGCTGACCAGTCCGGAGACCAAGCCGGCGAGCAACCAAACCATCGCCAGGTCATCGCGCCGGTCCGGGTCGGGGTTGGATTTCGCGTCGGCGCGACCGTCGAAGAGGCCCCACACTGTGGCCGCGATGATGAAGAGCGTCAACAGCACGATGCTGATCAGCGCGGACTGCGTCTGCCAGGCGTTGATCAGCGCTCCTTGGATCAGACGCAGCACGACCATCCCGGCGGCGAAGACCAGACCACGCACCATCCACTTGTTCATGGGCAAACAGCGTAGCGAGTACCGTCAAGACCCGTGACACATTCCCAGCGTCGACACAACCTCAAAGCCAAAATCGGTGCCGCCGGACTAGATGCGATGCTGGTCACGGACCTGATAAACGTCCGATATCTATCCGGTTTCAGCGGATCCAACGGCGCGTTGCTGGTGTTTGCTGACGATCGGGAAGCCGTGCTGGCCACCGACGGTCGTTACCGCACCCAGGCCGCCGCGCAATCGCCTGATCTCGAAGTGGCGATCGAGCGGGCCGTCGGACGTTATCTGGCCGGGCGGGCCGGCCAGGACGGGGTAGGCAAACTCGGCTACGAGAGCCACGTGGTCACGGTCGACGGGATGGATGCGCTGAACGGGGGGCTGGACGGGCATGACACCCAGTTGGTGCGCGCATCGGGCACCGTCGAAGCGCTGCGTGAGGTCAAGGACGCCGGGGAGCTGGCCCTACTGCGCTTGGCCTGCGAAGCGGCGGACGCCGCGCTGACCGACCTGGTAGAGCGCGGGGGCCTGCGACCGGGCCGCACCGAACGCGAGGTGACCCGCGAATTGGAGAGCCTGATGCTCGACCACGGCGCCGACACGATCTCGTTCGAGACCATCGTGGCGGCCGGACCCAACTCGGCGATTCCGCATCACCGACCGACCGATGCGGTGTTGGCCTCGGGCGACTTCGTCAAGATCGACTTCGGCGCACTGGTCGCCGGATACCACTCCGACATGACCCGCACCTTCGTGCTGGACAACGCCGCGCAGTGGCAGCTGGAGATCTACGAATTGGTCGCCGAGGCGCAACGGGCCGGGCGGGAGGCCCTGCATCCGGGCGCGGACTTGCGTGACGTCGACGGCGCGGCGCGCCAGATCATCGCCGACGCCGGTTACGGCGATCACTTCGGCCACGGCCTGGGACATGGGGTCGGCCTGCAGATACATGAAGCGCCGGGCATCGGCGCGACGTCCGCCGGTACACTACTTGCGGGTTCCGTCGTCACCGTGGAGCCCGGTGTCTATCTACCCGGCCGCGGCGGTGTCCGCATCGAGGACACTCTGGCGGTGCCCAGCGACCACCAGTCCTCCTCGCACAAAGCTGGGCAGACCCCGGAATTGTTGACCCGGTTCCCCAAGGAACTGGCCATTTTGTAGGAGATTCACCCACCGTGGCGAGCACTGCTGACTTCAAGAACGGACTTGTCCTGGTCATCGACGGCCAGCTGTGGACCATCACCGAGTTCCAGCACGTAAAGCCCGGCAAGGGGCCGGCCTTCGTGCGCACCAAGCTCAAGAACGTGCTGTCGGGCAAGGTCGTCGACAAGACCTATAACGCCGGGGTCAAGGTCGACACCGCCACCGTCGACCGGCGCGACACCACCTACCTGTACCGCGACGGTTCGGACTTCGTGTTCATGGACAGCGAGGACTACGAACAGCACCCGCTGCCCGAGTCGCTGGTCGGTGACGCGGCCCGGTTCCTGCTGGAGGGTCTGCCCGTGCAGGTGGCCTTCCACAACGGCTCGCCGCTCTACATCGAGCTGCCGGTGTCCGTCGAACTCGTGGTCTCCCACACCGAGCCCGGTCTGCAGGGCGACCGGTCCAGCGCGGGCACCAAGCCGGCCACGGTGGAAACCGGCGCGGAGATCCAGGTGCCGCTGTTCATCAACACCGGCGACAAACTCAAGGTCGACACCCGCGACGGCAGCTACCTGGGCCGGGTAAACGCCTGAACATGCCCGACCGGAAACCGTCGCGACCCGTTCGAGGACGGCACCAGGCGCGAAAGCGCGCCGTGGACCTGCTGTTCGAGGCCGAGGCGCGCGGCTTGAGCCCGGCTGAGTTGGTCGACGGCCGCACCGCGCTGGCCGCATCCAATCCCGACGTGGCCGCGCCGGCGCCCTACACCGCCACGGTGGCACGCGGTGTCGCCGAGCACGCCGCCCACATCGACGAGCTGATCACCTCCCACTTGCAGGCCTGGACGCTGGATCGGTTGCCGGCGGTGGATCGGGCGATCCTGCGGGTCGCGGTGTGGGAGTTGCTCTATGCCGACGACGTTCCCGAGCCGGTGGCGGTCGACGAGGCCGTCGAGCTGGCCAAGGAACTGTCCACCGACGATTCGCCGGGTTTCGTAAACGGGGTACTCGGTCAGGTGATGCTGGTGACACCGCAGATCCGGGCGGCCGCCCGGGCCGTTCGTGGCGTGGCGCCGGGGAACGCGCCATGACCCGGCTCGAGTTGCGCGTCGTCCTGTCGGTGATCGCAGCGGTGGCGGTGGTGGTCGGCGCCGTGGTGAGCGCCGCATTCGATTGGACGATCGTGGCCTCGGTACTGGCGATCCTGGCGCTGGGTGTGGGGGCGTGGGTCTATCACACGGTCGAGCGCCTGATCCTGGCCCAACGCATCAGCACGGTACGCACCGCGGCCAAGCCGCTGCAGCCGCTGCTGCCGGTGATGGCCGCCATCATGGGCCTGACCCAGGGTGTGGTGCGCTCGCTCAGCGATGTCACCGACCTGCCGGGTAAGCGCTGGGAGATGCCGCAGCTGCCGCTGCTGAAGTGGATGGAGAACCCGCTGGGCAGTCGCGGCGGTAAGCAGATCGTGGACGCCGACGACGCGTCCGACGACGAGTCGGCCTGAGTCCGAAAACCTCGCGCGAAATCGTCGCGATTTTTCCACCGGCGGGACACAATGGCGGCTGGTACCAACGGAAAGCTGCTCAGGACTTGACTGCACTAGTGACGATGCGACGCACGGCCGCTGCGTCCATGCTGCTCATGCCGTCGGCCGCGCACGCCGACAGAAGGTGATGACATGACTCGACCGAGTGCCCGCAAGCGACGGCTTCGCGTCTCAGCGCTGGCGGCGGTGGCAAATCCGTCCTACACGCGCGTCGACACCTGGAACTTGCTCGACGACGCCTGCCGTCATCTCGCTGAGGTGGATCTGGCCGGGATGGACAAGGCGCACGACCTGGCCAAGGTCAAGCGGTTGATGGACCGCATCGCCGCCTACGAGCGGTACTGGCTGTATCCCGGGGCGGCCAACCTGGCGACCTTCCGCTCTCACCTGGACATCCTGTCCACGGTGCGCCTCACCGAGGAAGTGTCGCTGGCCGTGCGTCTGCTGTCCGAGTATGGGGACCGCACAGCGCTTTTCGACATTTCGGCACCGCTGGCCGAGCAGGAGTTGGTGGCCCAGGCCAAGCAGCAGCAGTTCTATACCGTGCTGCTCGCCGACGATTCTCCGGCGACGGCTCCGGAGAGCCTGGTGGAATGCCTTCGCGCGCTGCGTAACCCGTACGACGACATCCAGTTCGAGATCCTGGTGGCGCCCAGCGTCGAGGACGCGATCACCGCGGTGGCACTCAACGGCGAGATCCAGGCCGCGATCATCCGCCACGATCTGCCGCTGCGGTCCCGGGACCGGGTGCCGTTGATGAACACGCTGCTCGGACTCAACGACACAGAGAACGAGGCATCGGTATCCGACAGCGCCCACGACTGGATCGAATGCGGCGAATGGATCCGCGAACTGCGGCCCCACATCGACCTGTACCTGCTCACCGACGAGTCGATTGCCGCGGGCAACGACGACGAGCCCGACATCTACGACCGCACGTTCTACCGGCTCAACGACGTGACCGATCTGCACAGCACGGTCATCGCGGGTCTGCGAAAGCGGTTCTCCACACCGTTTTTCGACGCCTTGCGGGCCTATGCCGCCGCGCCGGTCGGCCAATTCCACGCCCTTCCCGTCGCGCGCGGCGCCAGCATCTTCAACTCGAAGACGCTGCAAGACATGGGCGAGTTCTACGGCCGCAATATCTTCATGGCCGAAACATCCACCACCTCAGGCGGATTGGACTCGTTGCTGGATCCGCACGGCAACATCAAGAAGGCGATGGACAAGGCCGCGGTCACCTGGAACGCCGACCACACCTACTTCGTCACCAACGGGACATCCACGGCGAACAAGATCGTCGTGCAGTCGTTGACCCGCCCCGGTGACATCGTGCTCATCGACCGCAACTGCCATAAGTCGCACCATTACGGCCTGGTGCTGGCCGGCGCCTACCCGCGGTATCTGGAGTCCTACGCGCTTCCGCAGTTCGCCATCTACGGGGCGGTGCCGCTCAGCACGATCAAGAAGGCACTGCTGGATCTCGAGGAGGCCGGGCAGCTGCACAAGGTGCGGATGTTGTTGCTCACCAACTGCATCTTCGACGGCGTCGTATACAACCCCCGCCGGGTGATGGAAGAGGTGCTGGCGATCAAGCCGGACATCGTCTTCTTGTGGGACGAGGCCTGGTACGCCTTCGCCACCGCCGTGCCGTGGGCCCGGCAGCGCACCGCGATGGTGGCGGCAGAGCGTCTCGAGCAGATGCTGTCATCGCCGGAATACCGCGAGGAGTACCGCGCTTGGCGGGCCTCGATCCAGGACGTGCCGCGTTCGGAATGGGTTGAGCGCCAACTGTTGCCGGATCCCGATCAGGCCCGGGTGCGCGTCTATGCCACACACTCCACGCACAAGTCGTTGTCGGCGTTCCGGCAGGCGTCGATGATCCACATCCGCGACCAGGACTTCAACGCACTTGCCCGCGACGCTTTCGGTGAGGCGTTTCTGACTCACACCTCGACATCGCCGAACCAGCAACTTCTCGCATCCCTGGACTTGGCCCGCCGCCAGGTCGACATCGAGGGTTTCGACATGGTGCGCCAGGTCTACGACATGGCGTTGGTGTTCCGCCACCGGGTCCGCAAGGACCGGCTGATCAGCAAGTGGTTCCGCATTCTCGACGAATCCGACCTGGTGCCCGAGGAGTACCGGGCTTCCCATGTCAGCTCGTACCGCGAAGTCCGGCAGGGCGCCCTGGACGAGTGGAACGAGGCCTGGCGGTCGGATCAGTTCGTGCTGGATCCGACCCGGGTCACGTTGTTCCTCGGCAACACCGGCATGAACGGGTACGACTTCCGCGAGAAGATCCTGATGGACCGGTTCGGCATCCAGATCAACAAGACGTCGATCAACAGCGTGCTGCTGATCTTCACCATCGGCGTCACCTGGTCGAGCGTGCATCACCTGCTCGATGTACTTCGCCGGGTCGCCATCGACTTCGACCGGATTCAGAAGGCAGCCAGCGCCGCCGACCGGGCATTGCATAGGCAGCGTGTCGAGGAGATCACCGAGGATCTGCCGCACCTGCCCGACTTCAGCGAATTCGACGTCGCCTTCCGCCCGGACGAGAACAGCGTGTACGGCGACACCCGGTCGGCGTTCTACGCCGGCTACGAGGAGTCCGACCGCGAGTATGTGCTGCTCGGCACGGCCGGCCGGCGGCTGGCCGAGGGAAAGACGTTGGTGTCCACCACATTTGTGGTGCCTTACCCTCCGGGCTTCCCGGTGCTGGTGCCGGGACAGGTGGTCTCCAGGGAGATCGTCTACTTCATGGCGCAGCTCGACGTCAAGGAGATCCACGGCTACAACCACGAACTCGGGTTGTCGGTATTCACCCAAGAGGCGCTGAAGCGCATGGAAGCCAAGCGCTGCGCGGTCAGCACAGCCAGCGCCAACGGCAACGGGTCCGAGCCGACGGGTTCGGAACAGACATTGGTGGCCAACGAACACACGGTTCCGGTGAACTGAGGACCGACAGCGTCATTTGTTTCAGGACGATCAGAATTGCGGCCGCGACATCGGGGTGGCGCAATGGCGGTTTGTGTCGAAAACATGCCTGGTCGCGACGCGAACGGCGCTGGCGCAATAGCTGCAACCGGGGTAACCGACCCTGATGCGTGCCCGGCGAAGGCCCGCTGACCTGCATTAGCGTGACGGCGTGACCGAGACAGCGCCGAATCAGGAAACCCGGGCCGACCGGGCGCGCCGGACCGCCGACGTGCTGCGCCAGCAGATTCACCTCGGTGCCTATGCCGCTGGTCTGCCGACGGAGAACGATCTGGCCGCCGAATTCTCGGTCTCGCGCAATACCATCCGCGAGGCGCTCGGTGTGCTGAAGAACGAGGGTCTGATCGACCGCGGGCCCAAGATCGGAACCCATGTCGCGCAACGCAAATACGAGCACGGTTTGGAGGCGTTGCTGGGTCTGAAGGAGACCTTTAAGAACCAGGGCGAAGTCCGCAACGAAGTGCGGACCGCAACCCTGATGACCGCACCGCCCTCGGTGGCTCGCCGGTTGCGGTTGAACGTCGGTGCCGACGTCGTGTTCATCGAGCGGTTGCGTTACCTGGGCGACCTGCCGCTGAGCCTGGACCTCACCTATCTCACCCCCGGCATCGGCGCCGCCATCCTGGGCCAACCGCTGGAAGAGAACGATCTTTTTGCGCTCATCGAGCAGGTGAGCGGGCAACGATTGGGCTCGGCATCGCTGGCGCTGGAAGCCATTCCGGCGGACGCGCATTCGGCGGCGACCCTACAAGTGCCCGACGGCGCGCCACTGCTGATGCTCGAGCGACTCACCAGCCTCGACGACGGGACGCCGGTGGACCTGGAATACATCAGGATGCGGGGCGACCGAATCACCATGCGCGGCAACCTGACAAGGAGTGAGTAGTGACCCTGGTCCACAACAACCGCGCCGATGTGCCGGTCACGGTCGACGAGTCACTCTGCATCGACGGCTGCACGCTGTGCGTGGAAGTGTGTCCGCTCGATGCGCTGGCGATCAATCCGGAAACCGGCAAGGCGTACATGCACGTCGATGAGTGCTGGTACTGCGGCCCGTGCGCGGCGCGCTGCCCAACCGGCGCCGTGACGGTGAACATGCCGTACCTGCTCCGCTGAAACCCGACAGCTCAGGATTTTTCATGGTGAGACAGGCCGTTGCGCTAGTGTCGATGGTGACCGCTGTCGCCGTCGCGGCCTCCGGTTGCTCGCTGGAGTCGCTGGCGCAGTCTTCCGGAGTGGTCGATGTCGTCATCGGCTACCAGTCCAAGACCATCAACACCGTCACCGCGGGCACTCTGCTGCGCGCCCAGGGCTACCTGGAGCGCCGGCTCGCCGACATCACCACCCGTACCGGCACGAAATACGCTGTGCGGTGGCAGGATTACGACACCGGGGCGCCGATCACCGCGCAGATGCTGGCCGAAAAGATCGACATCGGTTCGATGGGGGACTACCCCATGCTGATCAACGGCTCCAAGACCCAGGCGAACCCGCTGGCCCGCACCGAGCTCGTCTCCGTCACCGGTTACAACCCCAAAGGCGCGCTGAACATGGTTGTGGTGGCGCCGAATTCGTCGGCCACCACGCTGTCGGACCTGGCCGGCACGCGGGTGTCGGCCAGTATCGGCTCGGCCGGCCACGGCACCTTGGTGCGTGCCCTGGACCGAGCCCGCGTGACGGGTGTCGACGTGCTGAACCAGCAACCCCAGGTCGGTGCTTCTGCCCTCGAATCCGGCCAGGTGCAGGCGCTTTCGCAGTTCGTCGCCTGGCCCGGGTTGCTGGTCTATCAGAACAAAGGCAAGTTGCTCTACGACGGCGCGGAACTCAACGTGCCGACCCTGCACGGGGTGGTGGCGCGACGGTCCTATGCCGGGGCGCATCCGGAAGTGCTGGCGGCGTTCCTGCAGGCGCAACTGGATGCCACCGACTTCCTCAACACCAAGCCGCTGGAGGCGGCGCGCATCGTGGCCGAGGGGAGCGGACTGCCGCCCGAGGTCGTCTATCTCTACAACGGCCCCGGCGGGACGTCCTTCGACACCACCCTGAAGCCGTCGCTTGTCGACGCACTCAAGGGCGACGTGCCCTACCTGGAGTCGATCGGCGACTTCGCGGCCCTGGACGTCAGCGAATTCGTCCAGGAGGAGCCGCTGCGCGCCGTGTTCGGCGCCCGGGGACTGGATTACGGGGCGGCCCGGGCGCGTACCGCGAACCCCTCGACGCTGGCCGGCGATCCGGCACAGGCCAGCGAACTGTGGCTGGACGGGACCACTGAGACTCAGACCGTCGCCGACCCGACCGCATTGCTGCGGGCGATTAGGGACGCCGGTGCCCGTGGAGCCAGAGTCCGGGCCGCCTACGTGCCCGACGCGGAGTTGGGCACCCGATGGTTCGCCGACAAGGCCGTCTGGATCCGCGACGGTGCCACCTACCGGCCGTTCGGAACCCCGGCCGCAGCGCGCCGTTACGCCGCGGCACACCCCGGCGCGGTCACCGTGACATATCAGCAGGCGTTGGGAGGTTCGTTGTGACCACCGAGTTGACCGACCGGGTGGTGCCGGCAGTGCCGGTGCCCGCCTTCACAGTGCCGCATCGACTCAACGCCGCGTGGCGGTCGCGACTGCTGCGCCTGGTGTCGCTGGGCGCCGCGATCGGTATGTGGCAGGCGCTGACCGCAGCCAAGGTGCGGTTCTGGTTGCGGTTCGACACCTTGCCGACCGTCACCGAGATCGTGCACGCCCTGACCCGGCGGTTAGGCGCCTTCGAATACTGGCTCGACCTGGCGCAGTCGTTGCTGCGCATCCTGACCGGCTTCGGGCTGGCGGCCGCAGTGGGCGTCGCGACCGGCGTATTGCTAGGCCGCTCCGAGCTTTTCGGCGATCTGTTCGGCCCGCTGACCGAACTGGTCCGGCCGATCCCGGCGATCGCGGTGGTCCCGGTGGCGATTCTGGTGTTCCCGACCGACGAGGCGGGCATCGTCTTCATCACCTTCCTGGCGGCCTACTTCCCGATCATGGTCAGCACCCGGCACGCGGTGCGGGCACTGCCCACGTTGTGGGAGGACTCGGTGCGCACCCTGGGCGGCGGTCGCTGGGAGGTGCTGATCCGGGTGGTGCTGCCCGGCATCCTGCCGGGTGTATTCGGCGGTCTGTCGGTTGGCATGGGCGTCGCCTGGATCTGCGTGATCTCGGCGGAGATGATCTCCGGTCGGCTCGGGGTCGGTTACCGCACCTGGCAGAACTACACCGTGCTGGCGTATCCGCAGGTGTTCGTCGGCATCATCACGATCGGGGTGCTCGGCTTCGTCACGTCGGCGGCGGTGGAAGTGGTGGGCCGTCGCGTCACTCGATGGTTGCCGCGCGGAGAGGAGACGAAGCGATGACTGTTTCAAGCCAGGGCATGAGTCTCGAACTGGATCGAGTGCGATTGTCCTACAGCGGAACTCCGGTGATCGATGACGTGACCCTGACGGTGCGGCCGGGGGAGATCCTGGTGCTCACCGGTCCGTCCGGGTGCGGCAAGTCGACGGTGTTGCGCGCACTGGCCGGTCTGATGATGCCCGACGACGGACGCGTCCTGGCCGACGGCGTCAACGTCACCGGCACCTCGGGTGATCGCGGAATGGTGTTCCAGGACAACGCTCTACTGCCGTGGCGCAGTGTGCGGTCCAACATCGAACTGGCACTGCGACTGCGGGGCGAGCCCCGGGCCACCCGGCGTAGTGAGGCCGAACGCTGGATCCGTGAGGTCGGGCTCACCGGTTTCGGCCGATACCTGCCCAAGAACTTGTCCGGTGGAATGCGCCAGCGCGTGCAGTTGGCCCGCGGCCTGGCCGGCGCGCCACGCGCGGTGATGATGGACGAACCGTTCGGTGCGCTGGACACCCAGACTCGCGCGGCCATGCAGCGCCTGCTCATCGACACTTGGCGGGCCCACCCGACGACGATCGTCTTCGTCACCCACGACGTCGACGAGGCGCTGGCTCTCGGTGACCGAGTCGCCGTCCTGGGCCGGGCCGGCCGGCCGCTGCGCGCTCTGGTCGAGATCCCGGAACCCAGGATGGCTCGCCAGTGGCCGGACCAGCGCGCGGAAATCATTGCGGCTCTGCAGGATTGGGTGGCGGCATGATGGAGATCCCGGCCCTTGAACCGCAGCTCCGGCTTGACTGTGACGTGCTCGTCATCGGTGGCGGCACCGCCGGCACCATGGCTGCGCTCACCGCCGCCGAGCATGGCGCCCAGGTGCTGCTGCTGGAGAAGGCGCACGTACGCCATTCCGGTGCGCTGGCCATGGGGATGGACGGCGTGAACAATGCCGTCATCCCGGGACGTGCCGAACCGGAGGACTACGTCGCGGAGATCACCCGTGCCAACGACGGAATCGTCAACCAGCGCACCGTGTATCAGACCGCCACCCGCGGCTTCGCCATGGTGCAGCGGCTGGAGCGTTATGGGGTGAAATTTGAGAAGGACGAGCACGGGGAGTACGCGGTTCGCCGCGTGCACCGGTCCGGCTCCTATGTGCTGCCGATGCCCGAGGGCAAGGACGTCAAGAAGGCGCTCTACCGGATGCTGCGGCAGAAGTCGATGCGGGCGAAGATCCGCATCGAGAACCGGCTGATGCCGGTGCGCGTCCTGACCCAGGGTGGCCGGGCGGTAGGCGCCGCGGCGTTGCACACCCGCACCGGCGAGTTCGTCGCTGTCGGGGCCAAGACGGTGATCCTTGCTACCGGCGCGTGCGGGCGACTCGGATTGCCCGCATCCGGTTATCTGTACGGCACCTACGAGAACCCGACCAACGCAGGCGACGGCTACTCCATGGCCTATCACGCCGGGGCAGAGCTGTCCGGAATCGAGTGCTTCCAGGTCAATCCGTTGATCAAGGACTACAACGGGCCCGCGTGCGCCTATGTGGCCAACCCGTTCGGCGGGTATCAGGTCAACTCCCTCGGTGAGCGGTTCGTCGACTCCGATTACTGGTCGGGACAGATGATGGCCGAAGTCAAGAGCGAGATCGACTCCGCACGGGGTCCCATTTATCTCAAGGTGTCCCACCTACCGGATGAGACATTGTCCGCGCTGGAAAACATCCTGCACACCACCGAGCGACCCACCCGCGGGACCTTCCACGCCAACCGCGGGCAGGACTACCGAACCCACGACGTGGAAATGCATATCTCCGAAATCGGCTTGTGCAGTGGACATTCCGCGTCGGGAGTCTGGGTGGACGAACATGCCCGGACGACGGTACCGGGACTGTATGCCGCCGGCGACATGGCCTGCGTCCCGCACAACTACATGATCGGCGCATTCGTCTTCGGTGATCTGGCCGGGGCGGACGCAGCCAGGTCGTGCACCGAAGTCGCTGCCCCACAGGCGCTCCCGGCGGAGCAACTACGCGCAGCGCACGAGCTCATCTACCGTCCGTTGCGGCACCCGGACGGCCCGCCCCAACCGCAAGTCGAATACAAGCTGCGGCGTTTCGTCAATGACTATGTGGCGCCGCCGAAGTCCGCAGCCAAGTTGTCGATCGCGGTTCGCACGTTCGATCGGATGCGAGACGAGATCGCCACGATGGGAGCCCGCACACCGCATGAGCTGATGCGCGCGGTGGAAGTCTCGTTCATCCGGGACTGCGCGGAGATGGCGGCACGGTCTTCGCTTACCCGAACCGAATCGCGCTGGGGCCTCTATCACAACCGCGCCGACCTGCCCGACCGTGACGACGGCCGATGGGGGTATCACTTGAACCTGCGCAAAGGGCCCGAGGGTGCAATGCTGTTCCTGAAGCGTCCGGTGGCACCGTATTTCGTGTCAGTTCCAGAACTCGATGGTCTGCCGCCGACGGATCAGCGGGTGCTGGAGGTGGCGCAGCCTCCGCTCGTCGGTGGCCAGGCGCCGGCCAGCACGCGGTCCCGAGTCGCCGCCGTGGCGGTCGATCCGCCGTCACCACGCATCGCCGCGGTGCTGGCACTGGACGAACCGACGATCGACGACCTGGTCCCGTACCTGACGGACTCCGATGCCGGCGTGCGGCGCACCGCAGTGGCCACGCTGACCGAACACACCCCGCCCGGTTATGCTTCGGCGCTGTTGGCCGCCCTGGGCGACCCGGACGCAGCAGTGCGGCGCGCCGCGGCGGAAGGGGCGCGGGAACTGGTCGAAATGCTGCCCGATCCCGCCGGCGCCCGCGCGCACTTGTCGTCGAAGGACTCCACGGTGCGCGCCGCTGCGGTGTATCTGCTTGCTTCGCGCCGGGCCGGTGCACCCGGGGATTTCCGTCGCGCGATCGACGACCCGGACCACCGGGTGCGCATCGAGGCCGTCCGTGCGCTGGTCTCGGTGGACGACGTAGCCGGAGTCGTGGCCGCCACGGCCGACGAGAACCGGGAAGTTCGCATCGCTGCCGCCGCCGGCCTGGCGACTCTGGGTGGCGGTGCCGAGACGGTGAGCGCTCTGGTCGCCGATCCCGATCCGTTGGTGTCCGCGGCCGCGCTCAGCGCGCTAGGTGAAATCGGTTGCCGGGAAAGCGATTGGGCCAACATCGAGCAGGCGTTGCGGGCACCGGCCTGGCAGGTCCGCGAAGGCGCGACGCGGGCGCTGGGCGGCGCTCAAAGCGACTTCGCGGTGCCGCGGTTGACTGATGCGCTGCGTGACACCCACCTCGATGTGCGCAAAGCCGCGGTGCTCAGTTTGACTCGTTTGCCTACCGCGGCAACGATTCACGACGCGCTGGTGGTGGCGCTGCAGGACAACGACGCTGACGTCCGTGCCTACGCGCGCCGCGCACTGGAACGTGTGTAGCCGAGGAGGTGCGCCGCGGTCGGTTCACAACCCCAGCGCGCGATAGGTATGGCGCACGAACCGCGGCTGCGCCGTACGCAACCGCGCCAGGGTCGGGTTGCCCGCTACCGCATCGGCGGCATTGACCGTCAGGTCGGGGCAGTACTGGATCAGATACATCAGGATCAGGTCCGCGCTCGGGTCGGCCTGCCACCACGTCCCGTAGGCGCCGGGCCAGCTGAACGTCCCGATCCCGCCCGGCCCGAACAGCGGAGCGGCTTTGACCGGGTCGGTGACGATGGACAGGTTCAAGCCGAACCCACGACCCACCCAGTACGGCGCGCCGAGGAAGTTGTGCCGCTTCTGTTCTGGGGTCAGCCGGTCGGTGCGCATCAGTCGTACCGACTCCTCGGACAACACCCGCACACCGTCGATGACGCCGTGGTTCAACAGCATTCGCACGAACCGCAGGTAATCGTCGGCGGTCGACCACAATCCGCCCCCGGCGTTGCAGAACGCGGGTGGCTTGACGTGCGGGGGACCCATCACGTCGTGCTGCAACCGGTCGTTCTCGTCGTGTCGGTACATGGTGGCCGCCCGCGACCGGGCCTCGGGCGTGACGAAGAATCCGGTGTCGGGCATGCCGACGGGGCCCAGCACCCGCTCGTCGAAGACCTCGTACAACGGCTTGTCCTCGACGCGGGACAAGATGACGCCCAACACGTCGATGGCGTGGCTGTAGGTCACCTTCTCGCCCGGCTGGTGTACCAGTGGCAGCGTGCCGAGTTCGGTGAGCCAGACGTCGGAACCCTGGTTGAACGGTAACCGCAGGTACGCGCGGGAGATGGGCCCGGACACCGAGAATCCGTAAGCCAACCCACTGGTGTGGGTGAGCAGGTCCTCGATCAGGATGGGACGCCGCAGCGGATGCGTGCGCTCCAGCGGACTGCGCGGATCGTCGAGCACCCACACCTCGGCGAGCTCCGGGGCCCACCGCGCGACCGGATCGCTCAGGGCCAGCTTGCCTTCGTCGACCAGGCTCATGACGGCCGCGACCGTGACGGGTTTGGTCATCGAGGCGATGCGGAACAGGGTGTCACGTTGCATCGGCAGGCCCGCCTCGACATCCCGATACCCGATTTCATTGACCTGCAACAACTCTCCGCGCTGCCAGACCACCGTGACCGCTCCGGAGAGCAGGCCGGCGTCGCAGACCTCGCGGATGGTCGTCTGATTGCCGTCCAGATTCACTCGGGTAGGGTAGCCGCTTGACAGCACGCTGTGCCCGCCGAAATGACCGGGAGTCATTGCGCCACCTGAGTGTTTGGTGCGTCGTGCCTTCGCCGCAAAGATCGATCCGGCGGATGCTGCGCTGGTCGAATCCGTCGACAGTTAATTCCGTGAGTATGGTTTGCAGCACGCGGGCCGCATGTTACTGTCGCGCTCTCCGGCAAAGTGAACTGGGGAACACGCTGTGAGGGCAGCGACGCGCAGTTGAACGGTGTCGTTGCTGGTGAACCAGGGTGCGGGTGTGCAGTCACCGAGATCCGCGATGGTGGGCGGTTGCTGGACGTCAGCATCCATCCACACCGTACGACGAGGGTAGCGACCCGCTGCTCATCACCACTGGTTGGTTAAACTCAGCAAAGGCTGGCCATGAATGGCTTGATCTCACAAGCGCAAATCTCCCACCGACCTGTCTCCCGTCGACCCTCGACCCCGGTGTCTGTAGCGATTCTGTTCGTCGCAGCACTTGTCGCGACGGTCGTCACCGGATGCGGAGGCAAATCGAACACCGGTAGTTCCTCGACATCTCAGACATCCGGATCCGCCGCCACCTCGGCGACCTCCGGGGCGTCATCCGCCACCTCCGGCGCCGCATCGCCCGAGGCCCAACAACTGCTGCAGGACGCTTCCAAGGCGACGACCGGCCTGCGCAATCTGCATGTCAATCTGCAGACCACCGACATCACTACGCTGCCGATGGAAATGGTCAACGCCGACGTGACCAACCAGCCCGAGGACCTCGGCGGGCAGGCCGTCGGCGACGCCATGATCCGGTTGCAGCCGAACACCCCGGCAGTGCCCAAGCAGTTCATCGTCACCAAGAAGACGATGTACACCAAGGACGATTCGGGTAAGTACACCTCGGTCGGCGAGGCGAGCAAGATCTACGACCCGGGCGTGGTGCTGGACAAGGAAAAGGGAATCGGCGCGGTGATCGGCAAGGTGCAGAGCCCGCAGATCGGTGGCAATGAAACGATCGACGGTGTACCGACCGTGAAGGTTTCCGGGACCATCGACCCGGCGATCATCGACCCGCTGGTGCCGCAGATCGGCAAGGACGCCAAGGGGCCGCTCCCGGTCACGCTGTACATCGCCGACGTGAAGGCACCGGGAGCGCCGGGCACGCCGCCGAGCCCGTACCTGGTGCGGATGGTGCTCGACAAGGACAAGGGCAAGGTCACCATCAACCTCTCCAAATGGGGTGAGCCGGTTACCATCCCGAACCCCTTGGGGTAACGGCCACAGGTGAGTCCCGGATTGGGAACCGACCCGGGAGTGCGGCACCGCCTATGCGGCCGCCGGGCCCCGGGTCGGTTCTCGTCCGAGACCGACTCTTTGAGAATCCTCCAAGGCTCTTCCAAGGCCGTGCCCCCACCATTTGGGCCAGCTCACCGGAAAGCCCGGCGCGCAGCCGATCTCATTCGACCAGACCTGGAGGACCACGAATGACCAACGACGTACCCGAAGTTCAGGAGCGCGGCCCCGACGCGCGCCCTGGGCCTCCGCCGGGCGGCCCTCCTGTGCTGCCCGACGTATGGGTATACAACGGACGCGCATACGACCTGAGCGATTGGATCGCCAAGCACCCCGGTGGCGCCTTCTTCATCGGGCGAACCAAAAACCGTGACATCACTGCGATTATCGCCTCCTACCACCGAGACCCGAAGGTCGTCGAGCGCATTCTGGAGCGGCGTTACTCGTTGGGCCGCGAGGCGACACCCCGTGACATTCACCCCAAGCACAACGCGCCACCGTTCTTGTTCAAAGATGACTTCGACAGCCGGCGCGACACACCTGAGTACCGGTTCGACAACCGAGATGACCTGATGCACCGCGTCAAAGCACGGTTGTGCGAGCCGGTGCTGGCAGCCCGGATCAAGCGGATGGACCGGCTTTTCAACATCGTTGCCGTCCTGCTGGCGATCTCGTATTTCGGCGTTCAGGCGGTGCGCCTGGTCGAGCCGCGGTGGATGCCGTTGTGGGCGTTCGTCATTGCGATGGTCCTGCTGCGCAGTTCGCTGGTCGGCTACGGCCATTACGCGTTGCACCGGGCACAACGGGGTTGGAATCGGGTCTTTGCCAACACCTTCGACCTGAATTACATCGCACTGGCGCTGGTCGTCGCCGACGGCCACACGCTGCTGCACCACCCATACACCCAGAGCGACGTGGACATCAAGAAGAACGTCTTCACCATGATGATGCGGCTGCCCCGGCTGTACCGCGTCCCGGTGCACACCCTGCACAAGTTCGGTCACCTGGTCACCGGCATGGCCGTCCGCATCGCCGACGTGTGGAACATGACGCGCAAGGTCGGCGTCGAAGAGGGCTATGGAAGTTGGCGCAATGCGCTGCCGCACTTCCTCGGTTCGTCGGGGGTACGGTTGCTGCTGGTGACCGAGCTGGTTGTGTTCTTGGCGGCCGGCGACTTCTGGGCCTGGGCTTTGCAATTCGTCGCGACACTGTGGGTCAGCACCTTCATGGTGGTGGCCAGCCACGAGTTCGAGAACGAGGACGCAGATCCCGAACCTGCCGGTGAAGACTGGGCGGTGGATCAGGTCGAGCACGCCAACGACCTGAGTGTGATCGGCAACCGCTACATCGACTGTTTCCTGTCCGCCGGCCTGAGTTCGCACCGCGTGCATCACGTGCTGCCGTTCCAGCGCAGCGGATTCGCCAACATCGTCACCGAGGATGTGCTGCGCGAGGAGTCGGCCAAGTCCGGTGTCGAGTGGTTACCGCCGAAGCGGTTCCTCACCGACCGGTTGCCCAAGCTGTGCCGCACTTATCTGTTGTCGCCGTCGCGGCCGGCCAGGGACCGGCACTGGGGCCTGTTGCGAGAACATCTGTCGCCGAGTGCATTCAAGGACAGCGCCGGCTACGTGGTCGCCGGCTTCGTCGGAATCGGGTCGGTATGAGCACCCCGGCCGACGGCGGCGTGCTCCCCGTCGCAGAAGGAACCGAAGTCCGGCTGGCCCAACTGCCGCCGGCGCCGCCCACCACGGTCGCGGTCATCGAAGGGATTGCGACCGGGTCGCCGCAGCGGGTGGTCGACCAGGCCGACGCCGCCCTTCGGGTCGCGGAACTGTTCGCCGATGCTCAACAACGGCAACGCATTCCGCGGATGTACCAGAAGACACGGGTGGACAGCCGGCGCATGGTGGTTGACCCACTCGATCCCGAGTTCGACGCGTTCCGCAAGGAACCGGGCACCATCCGGGACCGGATGAACCTGTTCTTCGAACACGCCGTTCCGCTGGCGGTCGAGGTCAGTCGGCGTGCGCTGGCGGGACTTCCGTACCAGGTCGAGGAGATCGGGCAGTTGGTGTTCGTCACCAGCACCGGGTTCATCGCGCCGGGTGTGGATGTCGCGATCGTCAAGGAATTGGGTCTGTCGCGGTCGGTGTCGCGGGTCGTGGTCAACTTCATGGGTTGCGCGGCGGCGATGAACGCCGTCCGCACCGCCGCAACCTTTGTCCGGGCCCACCCCAGCATGAAGTCGCTGGTGGTGTGCATCGAATTGTGTTCGATCAATGCCGTTTTCGCCGACGACGTCAACGATGTGGTCATCCACAGCCTGTTCGGCGACGGGTGCGGCGCCTTGCTCATCGGGGCCAGCCAAGTGCACAAGGCGCTCCCGCAAGGCAACGTGGTGATTCGCAGCACCTTCACCCGACTGCTCGACGACGCCGAAGACGGCATCGTGCTCGGCGTCAACCACAACGGCATCACGTGCGAGTTGTCGGAGAACCTGCCCGACTACATCTTCCGCAGCGTCGCACCCGTCGTGGCAGAGGTGTTGCGGGACAACGGCTTGCAGCAAACCGACATCGATCTGTGGGCGATCCACCCCGGCGGACCCAAGATCATCGAGCAGTCGGTGCGGTCGCTGGGCCTGCCCGCCGAGAGCGCGGCGCACAGCTGGGACGTGCTCGCGCGGTTCGGCAACATGCTCAGCGTTTCGCTGATCTTCGTGCTGGAAATGATGGTGCGGCAAGCGGAGTCGACGAAACCCATCTCCACGGGTATGGCTTTCTCGTTCGCACCCGGGGTCACCGTAGAAGGCATGTTGTTCGACATCGTCCGGCGGTCCTTGAAATGAGTGGCAATGAGTAGGGAATTGAACCGGGTTCTGTACCGGTCGCTGATGACCGACAACACGCGGTGGGACGCGCTGGAGCCGCGCGCCGGCGACGTCATCATCACGACGCCGTCGAAATGCGGCATGACGTGGACGCAGCGGCTGGTTTCGCTGCTGGTTTTCGACGGACCGGACCTGCCGGGGCCGTTGTCGACGGTGTCGCCGTGGTTCGACCAGACGATCCGCCCCCTCGACGAGGTGGTTGCCGTTCTCGAAGCGCAGCAGCATCGTCGCTTCATCAAGACCCACACCCCGCTGGACGGCCTGGTCCTCGATGACCGGATCACCTACATCTGCGTCGGTCGTGATCCTCGCGACGCCGCGGTGTCGATGCTGCATCAGTCCGCCAACATGGACCGGGACCGCGCCCGTGCGCTGTATGAAGCCGCGCTGCCGGCCGGCGAGCAGCACGGTTCGACGCGCTCGCCGGAACCCTGGCCGGCCATGCGGCACCCGGTCGAGGAGTTTCGGGACTGGATGGAGGGACCGGCGCATCCGCCGCCGGGACTGGGATTCGCCCCGCCGCGCGGTATCGGCACGTTGGCGAACATCCTCGACCAGTTCGGCAAGTCCTGGGAACTGCGCCACAGACCCAACGTCGCGCTGTTTCACTACGTCGACTTTCAGACCGACCTGGTCACCGAGTTCGTCCGGCTCGCGGCGGCCCTCGGCATTGACCTGACGCGGGACCGCGCGCAGCAGCTGGCCAGGTACGCCTCGCTGGACGAGATGCGCTCGCGTGCCACCGAGATCGCGCCGAACACCACCGACGGCATCTGGCACAGCGACGAACGGTTCTTCCGCCGGGGCGGGTGTGGGGAGTGGCAGCAGTACTTCGGTTTTCCCGAGTACCGCCGCTACAACGACCGGATCAACCAGTTGGCTGCGCCGGATCTGCTGGCCTGGGCGCACGAAGGACGCCGGGGGTGTGATCCCGAGATCTAGGCGTCGCGGAGCACGGTTCACGCGGTCGGGCGTTTGGGCCGGCGGCATGACTTCGGTTGTGAAGTCTTGGGGTTGATTGTGAACTGAGGGCTTTGAGGGTGAAGCCTGGGCGAGAAATTCGGCAGGATCCCGCCCAGGCTTCACGCGCAACGCCCAGGCTTCACGCGCAACGCCCAGGCTTCACGCGCAACGCCCAGGCTTCACGCCAGCCCGTCCGAACCGCCTGCGCCGAACAGGAATCCGCCGGCCGTCCGTGTCCTCTCGCTGTCCAGAGAACGAACACTTGCCAGGTTCGGCCACGCCGACAGCGAGCACGACTGATGATCTGACGGGGTCGTGTGTCGGTTTTGGGAGGGAACCTGCAATGAGTTTTTTCGTGCTGCCGCCGGAGGTCAATTCGGCGCTGATGTTTTCCGGCGCCGGCGTGGGGCCGATGGTGGCCGCCGCGACATCCTGGCAGGGACTCGCCGCGGAGCTGACCACCTCGGCCGGTTCGTTCTCGTCGGTGATCTCCGATCTCGCGGGACAAGCATGGCAGGGTAGTGCGTCGACCGCGATGGCCGCGACCGCGGCCAGATATGCGAGCTTCTTGAATGTGGCTGCGGCGCAAGCGGAATCGGCGGCAACCCAAGCGCAAGCCGTGATCAGTGCGTTCGAGGTGGCACAGGCGGCCACGGTGCGTCCGCTGATGGTGGCGGCCAACCGGCAGAATCTGGTGGCGCTGGTCGTCTCGAACCTGTTCGGGCAGAACGCACCCGCGATTGCCGCGGCGGAGTCCGTGTACGAGGAAATGTGGGCACGCGACGTGAGCGCGATGATCGGCTACCACGGCGGGGTCTCGGCTGCCGCGGCCCAACTGACGCCGTGGACCGCCGTCCTCGACGTCGTCAATGCGCCCACGCAGTTCATGTTGGGGCGCCCGCTGATCGGCAATGGTGCGGACGGCACCGCGAGCCGCCCCGCAGGCGGTGCCGGCGGGCTGCTGCTCGGCAGCGGCGGCAACGGTTTCTCGACGACCGCGCCGGGGGAGAGCGGTGGCGCCGGCGGCGCGGCCGGGCTGCTCGGAAACGGCGGAAACGGGGGCAGCAGCGTTGACCGTCTCGGGGGCGCCGGCGGTACCGGCGGCCTGCTGCTGGGCAGCGGTGGCGCGGGCGGTGCCGGCGCGGCCGGCGGCCAGGGCGGCAACACCGGCCTGTTCGGTTTCGGCGGAGCCGGAGGTGCGGCCACCGGACTGGGTCAACCCGGCGGCAACGGCGGCAGCGGTGGCGCGATCGCCGGCAACGGCGGCAGTGGTGGCTTCAGCGCGTCGGGCAACGGCGGTGCCGGAGGTAGCGGCGGTGCGATCGCCGGCAGCGGCGGCGACGGCGGCTCCAGCGAATCGGGCAACGGCGGTGACGGTGGGGCCGCGGCGGTCATGTTCGGCAACGGCGGTAGCGGCGGCAGTTCGTTGTTCGGCGGCGACGGGGGCGACGGGGGAGCCGGGGCCTCGCTGGCGGGCAGTGGCGGCAACGGCGGAAACGGCGGACAGGCCACCGTCACCGCCGGCGCCGGCGACGGCGGCAATGGCGGTGCCGCAGGCGATTTCGGCAGCGGAGGCGCGGGCGGTGCCGGTGGCAACGACCTGATCGGCGTGACCGGCGCGACCGGCGGGAACGGCGGCAACGGCGGCGCGTCGGTGATCGGCAACGCCGGCCCCGGTGGCAACGGTGGCATCGCCCAGACCGTGAATGGGACGGCCAACGGCGGAAACGGTGGAAACGGCGGCAGCTCAGCCGGATCCGGCACCGGCGGCTTCGGCGGACTCGGCGGTGACGCCCGCTCCACCAACGGCAACGCGAACGGTGGCCAGGGCGGCGACGGTGGCAGCGGCGGACTGACCGGCAACGGCGGTGTGGGTGGTGGCGGCGGAGACGCCGACGCCGGTGGGGTCGCCCGGGGCGGTAGCGGCGGCGACGGCAACGACGGCGGCATCGTCGCGCCCGGTGGCAACGGCGGCAACGGCGGCAACGGTTTCGGCGGCGTCGACGGATTCGGCGGCAACGGTGGCAACGGGGGCAACGGCTTCGGCGACGCGGACGGCGCCGGCGGTTTCGGTGGTTTCGGCAACACCGCCAACGGGAGTCCAGGTCTGCCCGGTTGACCGGACGCAGATTTCGTCACGGTTGCAGTTGGGCAAAGTTCCCGCAGCACACCCGTGGTGGCAGGGCCGCCACCGGTCGTGCGGCTATAGTGTTGGCTCCTATGACCGGACTAAACCGTTGCGTAAAGCTCTGGCGCACAGCGCTTCACGTGGTGTTGTCGGTATTCGTGATCGGCATTTCCGCCCTGGGTGCGGCACCCGTCGCTCAGGCGGCGGCGGCGTCGGCGACGCTGGTGGTGGAGCACACGTGGCAGGACGGTTTCATCGCCCGCTACAGCATCACCAATGCCAGCATGGCACCGTTGACCGACTGGAGGCTGGAGTTCGACATGCCGGTCGGTCAGTCCATCTCGCACGCGTGGAACAGCACCGTCTCCCAAGCGGGCACGCACTATGTCGTCAGTCCCGCGAATTGGAATCGCAGCATTGCCCCGGGCGGCTCGGCCACTGGCGGCTTCCGGGGTGTGCTGAGTGGTACCTACTCGCCCCCGTCGAACTGTCAGCTGAACCGGCAGGTTCCCTGCACCTGAGCACCTAGGGCGAGCAGACGCAAAAGCCCCTCATTTCCGCAGGAAATGGGGGCTTTTGCGTCTGCTCGCCACGGGTGCCGAGCACGCGTGTTAGGCTGCCCGGCAGCCGACATCCTTTAACGGACCGTCCAGAGAGGCGGAGAAGGAGGTCAATTTCTCGTATGGGTGCTGCCGCAGAACCGCGGGAGTTGATGTCAGCGGCCGACGTCGGTCGCACCATCTCGCGCATGGCCCATCAGATCATCGAGAAGACCGCACTGGACAACCCCGACTCCAATCGGGTGGTGCTGCTCGGCATCCCGACCCGTGGCGTGACGCTCGCGGACCGGCTGGCCGCTAACATCGCCGAATACAGCGGCGTCAAGGTCGGCCACGGGTCACTGGACATCACCCTCTACCGCGACGACCTGATGATCAAACCGCCGCGGCCACTGGAAGCGACATCCATCCCGGTCGGCGGCATCGACGACGCGCTGGTCATCCTCGTCGACGACGTGCTCTACTCCGGACGCTCCACCCGCTCCGCCCTGGACGCCCTGCGTGACGTGGGCCGCCCCCGCGCCGTGCAGCTGGCCGTACTCGTCGACCGCGGCCACCGCGAACTACCGGTGCGCGCCGACTACGTCGGCAAGAACGTGCCCACCTCGCGCAGCGAGAGCGTGCACGTCCAACTACGCGAAGACGACGGTCACGACGCGGTGGTGATCACCCGATGACCCCGCGGCATCTGTTGGCCGCGGGCGACCTGAGCCGCGATGAGGCCACCGCGATCCTCGACGACGCCGACCGGTTCGCGCAGGCGCTGGTGGGCCGCGACATCAAGAAGCTGCCGACGCTGCGCGGCCGCACCATCGTCACCATGTTCTACGAGAACTCCACCCGCACCCGGGTGTCGTTCGAGGTGGCCGGCAAGTGGATGAGCGCCGACGTGATCAACGTCAGCGCGTCCGGATCCTCGGTCGGCAAGGGCGAGTCGTTGCGCGACACCGCGCTGACGCTGCGGGCGGCTGGCGCCGACGCGTTGATCATCCGGCATCCCGCGTCCGGCGCGGCGCACCTGCTGGCGGACTGGACCAGCCACAAGGACGGCCCGTCGGTGATCAACGCCGGCGACGGCACCCACGAGCATCCCACCCAGGCGCTGCTGGACGCGCTGACCGTGCGGCAACGCCTCGGCGGCATCGAGGGCCGCCGCATCGTGATCGTCGGCGACATCCTGCACAGCCGGGTGGCGCGTTCCAACGTCATGCTGCTGCACACGCTGGGTGCCGAGGTGGTGCTGGTAGCCCCGCCGACCCTGCTGCCGCGCGGTGTCGAGAACTGGCCGGTCACCGTGTCCAACGACTTCGACGCCGAACTGCCCGTCGCCGATGCGGTGCTGATGCTGCGGGTGCAGGCCGAACGGATGAACGGCGGGTTCTTCCCGTCGGTGCGCGAATACTCGACCCTGTACGGGTTGTCCGCCCGGCGGCAGGCGCTGCTGCCCGGCCACGCCGTCGTGCTGCACCCCGGTCCCATGCTGCGCGGCATGGAGATCTCGTCGTCGGTGGCTGACTCTTCGCAATCGGCTGTGCTGCAACAGGTTTCCAATGGTGTGCACGTGCGGATGGCGGTTCTGTTCCATGTGCTCGTCGGGGCGGAGGAGGTCGCGGCGTGAGCGTGTTGATCCGAGGCGTCCGGCGCTACGGCGAAGGGGATCCCGTCGACGTTCTGGTCGACGACTCCCAGATCGCTGAAATCGGTCCGGGCCTGGACATTCCGGACCTGGCCGACGTCATCGACGCCACCGGCCAGATCCTGCTGCCCGGCTTCGTCGACCTGCACACCCACCTGCGCGAGCCCGGCCGCGAATACGCCGAGGACATCGAAACCGGCTCGGCCGCAGCGGCTCTCGGCGGTTACACCGCGGTGTTCGCGATGGCCAACACCAACCCCGTCGCCGACAGCCCGGTGGTTACCGACCACGTGTGGCATCGCGGCCAGCAGGTCGGTCTGGTCGACGTGCACCCGGTCGGCGCGGTCACCGTCGGGCTGGCCGGCAAAGAGCTCACCGAGATGGGCATGATGAACGCCGGCGTCGCCGGGGTACGGATGTTCTCCGACGACGGCATCTGCGTGCACGACCCGCTGGTGATGCGCCGCGCGCTGGAATACGCCACCGGTCTGGGCGTGCTGATCGCCCAGCACGCCGAGGAACCCCGACTGACCGTCGGCGCCGTCGCGCACGAGGGGCCCGCGGCCGCGCGGCTCGGGCTATCCGGATGGCCGAGGGCCGCCGAAGAATCCATCGTCGCCCGCGACGCCTTGCTGGCCCGGGACGCCGGCGCCCGGGTGCACATCTGTCACGCCTCTACCGCGGGCACCGTGGAGCTCCTGAAATGGGCCAAGGAACAAGGCATTTCGATCACCGCCGAGGTCACCCCGCATCACCTGCTGCTGGACGACAGCCGACTTGCCAGTTACGACGGCCGCAACCGGGTCAACCCCCCGCTGCGGGAAGCTTCGGACGCGGTCGCACTGCGTCAGGCGCTGGCCGACGGGATCATCGACTGTGTGGCCACCGATCACGCCCCGCACGCCGAGCACGAGAAATGTGTCGAGTTCTCCGCCGCGCGACCCGGCATGCTGGGGCTGCAGACCGCGCTGTCGGTGGTGGTGCAGACGATGGTGCAGCCGGGCCTGTTGAGTTGGCGCGACGTGGCCCGGGTGATGAGCGAGAACCCGGCGCGCATCGTCGGCCTGCCCGATCAGGGCCGCCCGCTCGAGGTCGGCGAGCCGGCCAACCTGACGGTGGTCGATCCCGACGCCACCTGGACCGTCACCGGCGACGGTTTGGCCAGTCGGTCGGCCAACACCCCCTACGAATCGATGACGCTCCCGGCGACGGTGACCGCGACCCTGTTGCGCGGCAAGGTCACCGCCCGGGACGGGAAGAGTCCGGCATGAACTCAGGCACCTTTGTGGGATCGCTGATCTTCGCGGCGGTCCTGGTGGTGGTGCTGGCGGTGGTGATCCAGCTGATGGTGCGTGGCTGGCGGCGCCGCGCCGAACGGCAGGTGGAGTTGGTCGGCGACCTGCCCGAGTTGCCCGTCGAGTTCGGTGCCGCGTCGATCACCACACCTGGGCTCTACGTCGGCTGTTCGTTGTCGCCGGCCTGGAACGACCGGGTCGCGGCCGGCGATCTGGGCTACCGCAGCAAGGCGGTGCTGATCCGTTATCCGGCCGGGATCCTGGTGGAACGCATTCGCGCGCAACCGATCTGGATTCCGCAGTCGTCGGTCAAGGACATCCGTTGCGAACGTGGCATCGTCGGCAAGGTGGGCCCGCGCAACGGGATCCTGGCGATCCGGTGGCGGCTGCCGTCGGGCACCGTGATCGACACCGGATTCCGCGCGAACAACCGCGACGAGTATGCGAAATGGCTGGAAGAGGAGGCCTCCTGTGAGTAAGGCGTTGCTGGTGCTCGAGGACGGTCGCGTCTTCACCGGCACACCGTTCGGGGCGATCGGCCAGACGCTGGGGGAGGCCGTGTTCAGCACCGGCATGTCCGGTTACCAGGAGACCCTGACCGACCCCAGCTATCACCGTCAGATCGTGGTGGCCACCGCACCGCAGATCGGCAACACCGGGTGGAACGGTGAGGACGCCGAGAGCCGTGGCGACAAGATCTGGGTGGCCGGCTACGCCGTGCGCGACCCGTCGCCGCGCGCCTCGAACTGGCGCGCCACCGGAACTCTCGAGGACGAGCTGGTGCGTCAGCGCATCGTCGGGATCTCCGGCATCGACACCAGGGCGGTGGTGCGCCACCTGCGCAGCCGCGGCTCGATGAAAGCGGGCGTGTTCTCCGGCGCGGCCCTGGCCGACCCCGACGAGTTGATCGAACGGGTGCGCGGGCAGGACGCGATGCTGGGCGCCGACCTGGCCGGCGAGGTCAGCACGCCCGACTCCTACCTCGTCGAACCCGAAGGCCCGCACCGGTTTACCGTGGCGGCACTGGACCTGGGCATCAAGACCAACACGCCGCGCAACTTCGCCAAGCGCGGGATCCGCAGCCACGTGCTGCCGGCGTCGGTGACCTTCGAGCAGATCACCGACCTGCAACCCGACGGTGTCTTTCTCTCCAACGGCCCCGGTGACCCGGCCACCGCCGACCACACCGTCGCGCTCACCCGTGACGTGCTCGGGGCCGGAATCCCGCTGTTCGGAATCTGTTTCGGCAACCAGATCCTGGGCCGCGCGCTGGGGCTGTCGACGTACAAAATGGTGTTCGGCCACCGCGGGATCAACATTCCGGTGATCGACCACGCCACCGGACGGGTCGCGGTGACCGCGCAGAACCACGGGTTCGCCCTCGAAGGGGAGGCCGGCCAGTCCTTCGACACCCCCTTCGGTGCGGCCGAAGTCAGCCACACCTGTGCCAACGACGGCGTCGTCGAAGGGGTCAAACTGAAGAACGGCAAGGCATTTTCGGTGCAATACCATCCGGAGTCGGCCGCCGGGCCGCACGATGCGGAGTACCTGTTCGACCAGTTCATCGAGCTGATGGAAGGGAACCGCTGATGCCGACGCTGCCGAGCGTGCACACATGTACGGCGACACGCCGTCAAGCTTGTACATTTGCGCACCTTCGCGCCTACGAAGGGAACAGCTAGTGCCGCGGCGGAGCGACCTCAACCATGTGCTGGTGATCGGCTCCGGCCCGATCGTCATCGGACAGGCTGCCGAATTCGACTACTCCGGCACCCAGGCCTGCCGGGTGCTGCGCGCCGAGGGGTTGCAGGTCAGCCTGATCAACTCCAATCCGGCGACCATCATGACCGATCCCGAGTACGCCGACTTCACCTACATCGAGCCCATCACCCCGGCGTTCGTCGAGAAGGTGATCGCCCAGCAAGCCGAGCGGGGCAACAAGATCGACGCCCTGCTGGCCACCCTGGGCGGCCAGACCGCGCTCAACACCGCGGTCGCGCTGTTCGAAAACGGCGCCCTGGAACGGTACGGGGTCGAACTCATCGGCGCCGACATCGACGCCATCCAGCGCGGTGAGGACAGGCAGCGGTTCAAGGACATCGTCACCAAGGTCGGCGGTGAATCCGCGCGCAGCCGAGTGTGTTTCACCATGGAGGAAGTCCGGGACACGGTCGAGGAGCTGGGTCTGCCGGTGGTGGTGCGCCCCAGTTTCACCATGGGCGGATTGGGTTCGGGCATGGCCAGTTCCATCGACGAGGTCGACCGGATGGCCGGCGCCGGGCTGGCCGCCAGCCCCAGCGCCAACGTGCTGATCGAGGAATCGATCTACGGGTGGAAGGAATTCGAGCTCGAGTTGATGCGCGACGGCCACGACAACGTGGTGGTGGTGTGCTCGATCGAGAACGTCGACCCGATGGGTGTGCACACCGGCGACTCGGTCACCGTGGCGCCCGCGATGACGCTCACCGACCGGGAGTACCAGCGCATGCGCGACCTGGGCATCGCGATCCTGCGCGAGGTCGGCGTGGACACCGGCGGCTGCAACATCCAGTTCGCCGTCAACCCCAGCGACGGCCGGCTCATCGTCATCGAGATGAACCCGCGCGTATCACGTTCCAGCGCATTGGCTTCCAAGGCCACCGGCTTCCCGATCGCCAAGATCGCCGCGAAACTGGCCATCGGCTACACCCTCGACGAGATCGTCAACGACATCACCAAGGAGACGCCGGCCTGCTTCGAACCCACCCTGGACTACGTGGTGGTCAAGGCGCCGCGGTTCGCGTTCGAGAAGTTCCCCGGCGCCGACGCCACGCTGACCACCACGATGAAGTCCGTCGGTGAGGCAATGTCGTTGGGCCGCAACTTCGTCGAGGCGCTCGGCAAAGTGATGCGGTCGCTGGAAACCACCCGCGCCGGGTTCTGGACCAAGCCCGATCCGCCGGACTCGTCCCTCGACCAGGTGCTGACCCGGCTGCAGAGCCCTACCGAAGGTCGGCTCTACGACATCGAATTGGCGCTGCGGCTGGGCGGTTCGGTGGAGCAGGTGGCCCGGGCCAGCGGTGTGGACCCGTGGTTCGTGGCGCAGATCGACGAACTGGTGGCGCTGCGCGCCGAACTGGTCGACGCCCCCGTGCTCGACGCCGACTTGCTGCGGCACGCCAAGCACTGTGGCCTCTCCGACCGCCAGATCGCGGCGCTGCGACCGGAGCTGGCCGGCGAGAACGGGGTGCGCTCGCTGCGCGGGCGACTGGGTATCCACCCGGTGTACAAGACCGTGGACACCTGCGCGGCCGAGTTCGAGGCCAAGACGCCCTACCACTACAGCAGCTACGAACTCGACCCGGCCGCCGAGACCGAGGTCGCCCCGCAGACCGAGAAGCCCAAGGTGCTGATCCTCGGTTCGGGTCCCAACCGGATCGGACAGGGCATCGAGTTCGACTACAGCTGCGTGCACGCGGCAACCACGTTGAGCCAAGCCGGTTTTGAGACGGTGATGGTCAACTGCAACCCGGAAACGGTGTCCACCGACTACGACACCGCCGACCGGCTGTACTTCGAGCCGCTGACGTTCGAGGACGTCCTGGAGGTGTTCCACGCCGAGGAGCAGTCCGGCGCCGGGGGTGCCGGGGTGGCCGGCGTGATCGTCCAACTCGGCGGCCAGACCCCGCTGGGTCTGGCGCAGCGCCTCGCCGACGCCGGGGTTCCGGTCGTCGGCACCCCGCCGGAGGCCATCGACCTCGCCGAGGACCGTGGCGCCTTCGGCGACCTGCTCAACGCCGCGGGTCTGCCCGCACCGAAGTACGGCACCGCCACCACCTTCGACCAGGCCCGCCGGATCGCCGCGGACATCGGTTACCCGGTGCTGGTGCGGCCCTCCTACGTGCTGGGCGGCCGCGGCATGGAGATCGTCTACGACGAAGAAACACTCAAGGGCTACATCACCCGCGCCACCGAGCTCTCACCCGAGCATCCGGTGCTCGTCGACCGCTTCCTCGAGGACGCGGTGGAGATCGACGTCGACGCGCTGTGCGACGGCAGCGAGGTGTACATCGGCGGGATCATGGAGCACATCGAGGAGGCCGGCATCCACTCCGGGGACTCCGCGTGCGCGTTGCCGCCGGTCACGTTGGGCCGCAGCGACATCGAGAAGGTCCGCAAGGCCACCGAAGCGATCGCCCACGGCATCGGCGTGGTCGGCCTGCTCAACGTGCAGTACGCGCTCAAGGACGACATCCTCTACGTGTTGGAGGCCAACCCGCGGGCGAGCCGCACCGTTCCCTTCGTCTCCAAGGCCACCGCGATTCCGCTGGCCAAGGCGTGTGCGCGAGTCATGCTGGGCGCCAACATTCCTCAGCTCCGCAAGGAGGGATTGCTGGCCGAGTCCGGCGACGGCGCCAGCGCAGACCCCTACGCCCCGATCGCGGTCAAGGAAGCGGTGCTGCCGTTCCACCGGTTCCGCCGCGCCGACGGTGCCGCCATCGACTCGTTGCTCGGCCCGGAGATGAAGTCGACCGGTGAGGTCATGGGCATCGACCGCGATTTCGGCACCGCCTTCGCCAAGAGCCAGACCGCCGCCTACGGCTCACTGCCCGCCCAGGGCACCGTGTTCGTGTCGGTCGCCAACCGGGACAAACGGTCGCTGGTGTTCCCGGTAAAGCGCCTGGCCGACCTGGGTTTTCATGTCCTGGCCACCGAGGGCACGGCGGAGATGTTGCGCCGCAACGGAATTCCGTGCGACGAAGTCCGCAAACACTTCGAGGCGCCCCAGGACGGCCGTCCGGCGATCTCGGCCATCGACGCGATCCGCGCCGGTGAGGTCGACATGGTGATCAACACGCCGTTCGGCAACTCCGGCCCGCGCATCGACGGCTACGAGATCCGCTCGGCAGCGGTGGCGGTCAACATCCCTTGCATCACAACGGTTCAGGGCGCCTCGGCTGCCGTGCAGGGCATCGAGGCCGGCATCCGCGGTGACATCGGCGTGCTGTCCCTGCAGGAGCTGCATCGCGACCTCAGCACGCGCAACGGCCGGCATGACTAGTTTCGGGGCTCGGCTGGTCGAGGCGAAGGCACAGCGCGGCCCGCTGTGTCTGGGCATCGACGCCCATCCCGACCTGTTGCGGGCCTGGGAGCTGCCGGTCACGGCCGACGGGCTGGCCGCGTTCTGTGACATCTGCGTGGCCGCCTTCGCCGATTTCGCCGTGGTGAAGCCGCAGGTGGCGTTTTTCGAGACGTACGGGTCGGCGGGCTTCGCGGTGCTCGAACGCACCATCGCCGCGCTGCGGGCCGACGGGGTGCTGGTGCTGGCCGACGCCAAACGCGGCGATATCGGGTCGACGATGGCCGCCTACGCCGCGGCCTGGGCCGGCGACTCACCGCTTGCCGCCGATGCGGTCACGGTCTCGCCGTATCTCGGCTTCGGCTCGCTGCGTCCGCTGCTGGAGGTGGCGGCCGCGCACCACCGCGGGGTGTTCGTGCTGGCGGCCACCTCCAACCCCGAAGGGGCGACGGTGCAGCGCGCCGACGTCGGCGGGCGCACGCTGGCGCAGATGATCGTGGACCACGTGGCCGCGTGCAATCAGGGCGGCACCGGATCGGTCGGGGTGGTGGTCGGTGCCACCGCCCTGGAAGCGCCCGATCTGAGCGCCGTGAACGGTCCGGTACTGGTGCCCGGGGTCGGCGCCCAGGGCGGACGTCCCGAGGCCCTGGCCGGCCTGGGCGGGGCGGCGTCGCAGTTTCTGCTACCGGCGGTGTCCCGGGAGGTGCTGCGGGCGGGACCCAGCGTCGCCAAGGTGCGTGCGGCCGCCGAACGCATGCGCGACACCGTCGCGTACCTGGCTCAGGTGTGACGACACGCGCGGACACGCCACACCAATCCGTGATCCGTGGCACTGCAAACCGTGGCCACGCTCCGACGGTGAGCGCCGCGGCACCATCACCCTGCCGGGACAACCGGGGTGCTAGGCTGAAACCGCTGGTGGGGGCGATTTACCCGAGCGTCCATGGGCGAAGGCCGTCGTGCCGGCCGCAGCCGGTCAAGCAACTCCGGTTACTGCCACGGCGACCTTGGCTCGTCGTCACACGCTGGGCGTTTGCCCCCGAAACCGGGGGGTCGGGTTAGATTTCGTCGGGAACCGTGAGTACGGTCGTCTGCGCTGGCTGAACTACCCGGCCGACACAAACAGATATCCATGAGAGACGGAGGAATCGTGGCCCTTCCCCAGTTGACCGACGAGCAGCGCGCGGCAGCGTTGGAGAAGGCTGCTGCCGCACGTCGAGCACGAGCAGAACTCAAGGATCGGCTCAAGCGCGGTGGCACCAACCTCACCCAGGTGCTCAAGGACGCCGAGACCGACGAAGTCCTGGGCAAGATGAAGGTGTCTGCGCTGCTGGAGGCGTTGCCGAAGGTGGGCAAGGTCAAGGCGCAGGAGATCATGACCGAGCTGGAGATCGCGCCGACCCGCCGCCTGCGTGGGCTCGGCGACCGTCAGCGCAAGGCGCTGCTGGAAAAGTTCGGCTCCTAGTCGGCCGGCCGCCGACGATGCGGGCCAGCTGGCCTGAGCAGGAGGCGGGCGATCCAACCCGGCGACCGACCCGGGAGCGCAGATGAGCGTGGGCGGGGGACCGGACACAGGCCGCGTGGTCGTGCTGTCCGGTCCCTCCGCCGTCGGCAAGTCGACGGTGGTTCGGTGTCTGCGCGAGCGGATCCCGGACCTGCACTTCAGTGTCTCCGCCACGACGCGAGCACCGCGGCCCGGGGAGGTCGACGGCGTCGACTATCACTTCGTCAGCCCGGCCGGGTTCCAGCGCCTGATCGACCAGGGGGAGCTGCTGGAATGGGCGGACATTCACGGGGGACTGCACCGGTCGGGCACCCTGGCCGCGCCGGTGCGCGAGGCCACCGCGGCCGGGTTTCCGGTGCTCGTCGAGGTCGACCTGGCCGGTGCCCGGGCCGTCAAGAAAGCCATGCCGGAGGCACTCACGGTGTTCCTGGCCCCCCCGAGCTGGGAGGATCTGGAGGCCAGGCTGGTAGGCCGGGGCACCGAGACTCCCGATGTGATCCGGCGCCGGCTGGACACCGCGCGCGTCGAGTTGGCAGCCCAGGGCGACTTCGACGTCGTGGTGGTGAACGGTCGATTAGAGTCTGCGTGCGCCGAATTGGTATCCTTGCTGGTTAGCAACCCATCCAGTTCTTGACTACTTGACCTTTTGAAGACCTTTTGAAGCTGCCCATGAGCAGCTTCGTGCAGCCAGGAGATTTTCTACGTGACCATTCCGCAGTCCGAGGCGTCGTTGTCCGCCGTCCCCGATCAGTTCGATCCGGCGGCCGGTGGGGCCGGTGCCTACGACACCCCGCTGGGCATCACCAACCCACCCATCGACGAGTTGCTGGACCGCGTCTCGAGCAAGTACGCGCTGGTGATCTACGCCGCCAAGCGGGCGCGACAGATCAACGACTACTACAACCAACTCGGCGAGGGCATCCTCGAGTACGTCGGCCCGCTGGTCGAGCCCGGTCTGCAGGAGAAGCCGTTGTCGATCGCTATGCGTGAGATCCACGCCGACCTGCTCGAACACACCGAGGGCGAGTAACAGGGGTCCGGCGCGCCATGGAGGGACAGCGCACTGAGCGCAGCTCCAAAAGGGTAATCGTCGGGGTCTCCGGCGGTATCGCCGCCTACAAGGCCTGCACGGTTGTCCGTCAGCTCGCCGAAGGCGGCCACGACGTCCGCGTCATCCCCACCGAATCCGCGCTGCGCTTTGTCGGTGCCGCCACCTTCGAAGCTCTTTCCGGTGAGCCGGTGCGCACCGGCGTCTTCGACGACGTCTCCGAAGTCCCGCATGTGCGACTCGGCCAGCAGGCCGACCTGGTGGTGGTCGCGCCGGCCACCGCTGACCTGCTGGCCCGTGCCGTGGCCGGGCGGGCCGACGACCTGCTGACCGCAACCCTGCTCACGGCGCGGTGCCCGGTGCTGTTCGCGCCGGCGATGCACACCGAGATGTGGTTGCACCCGGCCACCGTCGACAACGTGGCCACGCTGCGCCGCCGCGGCGCGATCGTCCTGGAACCGGCGTCGGGCCGTCTGACCGGCTCCGACAGCGGCGCCGGCCGGCTGCCTGAGGCCGAGGAGATCACCACCCTGGCTCGCCTGCTGCTGGAACGCCACGATGCCCTGCCGTACGACTTGGCGGGATGCAAAGTGCTGGTGACCGCCGGCGGCACCCGCGAGGCGATCGACCCGGTGCGTTTCATCGGCAACCGCAGCTCCGGCAAGCAGGGCTACGCCGTGGCGCGGGTGGCCGCCCAGCGCGGGGCGGAGGTCACGCTGATCGCCGGGCACACCGCCGGGCTGGTCGACCCGGCCGGCGTCAACGTGGTGCACGTCAGCTCGGCAGCGCAACTCGGCGAGGCGGTGTCCAAGCACGCCCCGGAGGCGAACGTGCTGGTGATGGCGGCGGCGGTGGCCGACTTCCGGCCGACCGAGGTGGCGACCGCCAAGATCAAAAAGAACGTGGACACCCAAGTCGGCCCCCCGCCGATCGAGCTGGTGCGTAACGACGACGTGTTGGCCGGGACGGTGCAGGCGCGCTCGCACGGCCAGCTGCCCAACATGCGCGCCATCGTCGGGTTCGCCGCCGAGACCGGCGACGCCAACGGCGACGTGCTGTTCCACGCCCGCGCCAAGTTGCAGCGCAAAGGCTGCGACCTGTTGGTCGTCAACGCCGTCGGCGAGGGCAAGGCGTTTGAGGTGGACAGCAACGACGGCTGGCTGCTGACGGCCGACGGAACCGAGTCGGCTTTGCAGCACGGGTCCAAAACCCTGATGGCGAGCCGTATTGTGGACGCGATTGTCACGTTCCTGAACAGGGAGACATCGCAGTAACGTGTCGGGCGCCAGCAGCATCGGGGGCCCATCCGAATTTGCCAAAAACCCGGCGTAGCCGGTTGAGTAAGAGCCAAGATAATAATTCGCCTAACTAACCTTTGGGCGGGCGCGACTGGAAGGACACAGGGTGAGCGAGAAGGGCCGGCTATTCACCAGCGAATCGGTGACCGAGGGGCATCCGGACAAGATCTGTGATGCGATCAGTGACTCGGTCCTCGATGCGCTACTCGCGCAGGACCCCCGCTCCCGTGTCGCGGTCGAAACCCTGGTGACCACCGGCCAGGTTCACGTGGTGGGTGAGGTGACGACCTCGGCGAAGGAGGCGTTCGCCGACATCGCCAACACCGTCCGCAGCCGCATCCTCGACATCGGTTACGACTCGTCGGACAAGGGGTTCGACGGCGAGACGTGCGGGGTGAACATCGGCATCGGGGCGCAGTCACCGGACATTGCCCAAGGCGTCGACACCGCGCACGAGGCCCGCGTGGAGGGCGCGGCGGACCCGTTGGACCTGCAGGGCGCCGGTGACCAGGGCCTGATGTTCGGGTACGCGATCAACGACACCCCGGAACTGATGCCGCTGCCCATCGCGCTGGCCCACCGGCTGTCGCGGCGGCTGACCGAGGTCCGCAAGAACGGGACGCTGGCCTACCTGCGTCCGGACGGCAAAACCCAGGTCACCATCGCCTACGAGGACCATGTGCCGGTGCGGCTGGACACCGTCGTGATCTCCACGCAGCACGCCGACGGGATCGACCTGGAGAAGCAGCTGGACCCCGACATCCGCCAGCACGTGCTGACCAGCGTGCTGAGGGAACTGGACCACCCGACCCTGGACTCCTCGGACACGCGGGTGCTGGTCAACCCGACCGGCAAGTTCGTCCTGGGCGGCCCGATGGGCGACGCGGGCCTGACCGGGCGCAAGATCATCGTCGACACCTACGGCGGCTGGGCCCGGCACGGCGGTGGCGCCTTCTCCGGCAAGGACCCGTCCAAGGTGGACCGCTCGGCCGCGTATGCGATGCGCTGGGTGGCCAAGAACGTGGTGGCCGCCGGATTGGCGGAGCGGGTCGAGGTGCAGGTGGCCTACGCCATCGGCAAAGCAGCGCCGGTCGGGCTGTTCATCGAGACGTTCGGCACCGAGGCCGTCGACCCGGTCAAGATCGAGAAGATCATCCCCGAGGTGTTCGACCTGCGTCCGGGTGCGATCATCCGCGACCTGAACCTGCTGCGGCCGATCTACGCCCAGACCGCGGCATACGGGCACTTCGGCCGCACCGACGTCGAGTTGCCCTGGGAGCAGCTGGACAAGGTCGACGACCTCAAGCGCGCCATCTAGCCGCCTCCTACCGCGAGCAGACGCGAAAGCCCCCATTTCGTGCCGAAATGAGGGGCTTTTGCGTCTGCTCGCGCAGGCTAAGCGGGCGGTAGCGGGTGGTCGGGATCCAGCCCGGCCAGCCCGTCGATACTGCGCTGGTTGCGGCCGATGACCTTCGAGTACGCCTCGGTCGGCTGCTTGCCGTGCAAGTCGTCCAGGACGGGCCGTTCGTCGACGAGTTCGTAGTAGGGCACCGAGAACCCGCAGGCGTCGGCGATGCGTTCCACGTCGACGACGATGGCCGACCGGATCCCCGGGCGGTGCCCGAAATGTGTTCTGATACGGGCGAATTCGTCGTCGTCGGGACGCAGCACCCGGCCGCTGCCGAACAGCCGCAGGATCCGGGAGTTGCGGGTGAACGAGCAGAACATGACGGTGATGCGGCCGTTGTCCCGCAGGTGCGCAATGGTTTCCACGCCGCTGCCGAACAGGTCGAGGTAGCCCACGGTGTGGTCGTCGAGTACCGCGAACGTGTCGGCATAGCCCTTGGGCGACAGGTTGATCCGACCGCCCTGCGACGGGGCGGTCGCGACGAAGAACATGGCCTGTTCCGCTATGAACTCACGCAGCGACGCATCGAGGTGCGAGAACTCCTTCGCCATCCGCTGAGCGTAACGCGATGAACCCCAGCACGATCAGCAGCAGGCCGCAGCGCGGCACGCCGGATGTCTCCTTGGTAGAACCCGACCACGCGGGGGTCCATCACCCGACGCCACAGCGGCGGGAACACCGCCAGCACCAGCATCGCTGCGTAGCCGGTCGGCAGCTGCGGGGCCTCCTGCGCGTGGCGTAGCGCCTGATAGCCGCGCAGCGGGTTGGCGTGATGATCCGAATGTCGCTGCAGATGGAACAGCAGCACGTTGGAGACGATCGAGTTGCTGTTCCAGCTGTGCGACGCCCGCACCCGTTCGTAGCGGCCGCTGGGCAATTTCTGTCGTCGCAGTCCGTAATGCTCCACGTAGTTGACCGCCTCGAGCAGGCTGAAGCCGACGACGGCCTGCCCGACCAGCCACGGCAGCACGACGGGCCGGAACCACACCGCCAGCACGGCGAACAGCAGGATGCTGAGCAGCCAGGCGCTGACGGCATGGTTGTGCAGCGTCCAGGCCGACTTGCTCGACTTGGCCAACCTTCGCGACTCCAGCTGCCAGGCAGACCGCAGACTGCCGACAACCGAACGTGCCAGGAAGGCGTAGAGACTCTCGCCGAGGCGCGCGCTGGCAGGGTCCTCGGGTGTCGCCACCCGAACATGGTGTCCGCGGTTGTGCTCGACGAAGAAGTGGCCGTAGCACGTCTGCGCAAGCGCGATCTTGGAAAGCCGACGCTCGAAGTCCTCCCGGGTGTGACCCAGGTTGTGCGCAGCGTTGATCGCGAGCCCGCCGATCAGACCGACCGTCATCATCAGCCCCACCTTGTCGGCGAAACCCATCACCACCCAGCCGCCGCCGGCCCAGAGCCAGCACGCGAGGATCAACATCCCGTACTGGTGGGGCAGGTAGAGGTAGGTCGCCCAGCGATAGAACCGGTTGTTTTCCAGCGACGCGAGAACACTGTCCGGCGGATTGTCCGAGTCGGATCCCACCAGACGGTCGAGAATTGGAACCACCCCGAAGGCCAGCACCGAACCGGTCCACCAGAACGCTGCCACTCCGGTCGTCAGCACCAGCAGCCAGGACGCGAGGACCAGCACGGGGACGCCCGCTCCGAGCATCCACAGGTACCTTTTCGGATCGGTCCACGTGCCGGGGGAGCCTTCGAATTCACCGGGTTGTAACTCTGCCTTGAGGCGTACCAACACCTTCATACTAGCGGGAGTACCATACTTTGAGTATGCTTAAACCGGTAATTAGCTGATACTCAGTTGGCTTCTAGGAGAGCTAAGAGATGAGCAGCGCACCGCGCCGAAGCGCATTCACGCGCCGTCGGTTCCTGGGAGCCGCGGCCGGTATTGCCGTCGGGGCGCTGGGCGCCGGGGTCGTCGAACTCGGAACACGCCGCGAGGAGCCGGCGGCGAGTCCCCGTCCCCATTACCAGGCCCTCGTGATCGGCAGCGGTTACGGCGGCGGGGTGACGGCGCTACGTCTCGGTGAAGCCGGCGTCACCACCCTGATCCTGGAGAAAGGTCGCCACTGGGACGCCGCCGACGCCGACGGCAAGCGTTTCTCCCGGATGCTGCCCGCCGACAACCGGGCGGGATGGTTCACGTCGGTCCCGCCCAGCCTGGTGCCGTCGTTTCGCGGTGTCTCGATGGAACAGGTGGCCAGGAACGCGCCGTCCGCACAGCCCGTTCAGGCCGGGATCTGCGACAAGGTGGTGCACGGGGCGCACAGCGTGTTCCGCGGCATCGGCGTCGGCGGTGGCTCGATGATCAATGCCGCAATCGCGGCGATCCCCACCCCGGACCAGTTGCGTGCGGCTTTCCCCGACATCGATCCCGCCGTCTTCCTGGGAACCTACATCGAACGCGCGAAGACCATGCTGCGCATCAGTTATCGCGACCCGGAGTGGTTCGAGCACACGCCCTGGTTCCAGTACGCGCGAGTCGGCCGGCAATACGCCGCTTCGGCGGGCTACAAAGTCGATTACAACGGCAGCGCCTACTCGTTCGACTATATGAGACGCGAAGAGGCAGGCCAGGTTCCGCGTTCGTCGCTGGATTTCGAGCAGCAGTACGGCAACAACTACGGCCGGTTCGGCAGCGTCGATCAGACCTACATCGCAGCCGCGCTGGCCACCGGCAAGGTCACCCTGCGCCCGCTCACCGAGGTCACTGGGATCCGGCGCGAGCGCTCCGGTGAGTACGTCGTCTCGACCCGTGAGATAGACCGCTTCGGCAAGGAGGTACGTCGGGACGAAATCGGCTGCGACGAACTGCATCTCAATGCCGGGGTGCTGGGGACCACCGAGCTGTTGCTGCGGGCCAGGGAGACCGGGGCGCTGCCGGACCTCAGCGAGGAGATCGGCCGCGGCTACGGCAACAACGGCGACATCATGGTCGCGCACAACCTGGCGTCCGCAGACCCCGCCGGCACCCAGCAATCGCTGATGGGCATGATCAACCTCGACGGCCGAAACGATCCGGTGAATCCGGTGTACGCCAGCATGTTCTCGCTTCCGCTACCGGTCGAGACGTTTGCGTTGGGCTACTACGCGATGGTGCGCACCGGCGACCGTGCCGACATCCGCTACGACCGGGCAACCGATGCGATCCGCATCGACTGGCCCGAGGGCTACACCGAAAACCTGCGCAGCAGAGCCAAACTGGTGTTCGACAAAGTGACCCACGCCAACGGGGTCGACTACCGGGATGACCTGTTCGAAGGGAAAGCCCTCGCCCCCAACACCGTTCACCCGATGGGCGGGGTGGTGCGGGGCAAAGCCACCGACACCTACGGCCGGGTGAACGGTTATCCCAAGTTGTATGTCAACGACGCGTCGCTGCTGCCCGGCTATCTGGGCTGCAACCCGTTCATGACCATCACCGCACTGGCCGAACGCAACATCGAAGGGATCCTGCAGGGCCGAAAGTAGGTCAGGCCGTGAACTCGTAGTCGTCCAGATCGAAACGCCTACTCCGCCAATACGCTTCGACGGTGGTCGTGGGCCGCAACGGCACGTCGCCGTTCTTGTCGAAGTAGTAGCTGTTGGCCAGTCGGCAACTGTCCTGCCAGAAGACTTGCCGGTAGCGCCGGCGCATCATCTCGGCGAAATACCGGTCGTTGGCTTCCGGGGTCACCGCCACCCGCGTCGCGCCGTCGCGCTGCGCGCGTTTCAGGCACCGCAGGATGTGGTGGGTCTGGGTCTCGATCAACGCGAAGTACGACGATCCGACGTAGCCGTACGGGCCGAACACGGCGAAGAAGTTGGGGAACCCCGGAATGCTGACGCCTTCGTAGGCCTGCGTGCGGTGCTCGTCCCAGAACCGGCTCAGGGACTGACCGCCGGCGCCGGTGACCGCGAAGGTCAACACGTCGTCGGTGTCGAGCACCTTGAAGCCGGTGGCCAGGATCAGCACGTCGATTTCGTGGCTGGTGCCGTCGGCCGTGACCACCGCGGACGGGGTGATCTTGCTGATCGGATCGGTGACCAGGCGCACGTTGTCGCGGTTGAAGGTGGCCAGATAGGTGTTGTGAAATCCGGGGCGCTTGCAACCGACCGCGTAGCCCGGGGTCAGTTGGTCCCGCACCACCGTGTCGCGGACCTGCTGGCGCAGATAACTTCGTCCCGCCGCGGCCATCCACCGGGCCATCGGGAAGACCTTGAAATAGTGCGCGGCGATGGGGAAGGTGGCTTCGACGTAGGCCTGACTCAACGCCCGCTGCACCACCTTGCCGCCGGGAACCCGCATCGCCCACTTGACCGGCGCGGGCAGCGGCACGTCGAGCTTCGGGAAGCACCAGATGGGGGTGCGCTGAAACACGGTGAGCTGGCTGACGATCGGTGCGATCTCGGGGATGATCTGCACGGCCGAGGCGCCGGTGCCGATGATGGCGACGCGCTTGCCGGTCAAGTCCTGCGTGTGGTCCCAGCGCGCGGTGTGCATGGTGATGCTGTCGAAGGAGTCCACGCCGTCGATGTCGGGCAGCTTGGGCACCGTCAGCACGCCGCTGGCCCCGATGACGAACCGGGCGGTGATCTCACCGCCCGGATCCGTCTGCAGCCGCCACAGGTCCCGCTCGTCGTCGAACTCCGCGGAGATCACCTTGGTGTTGAACCGGATTCGGGACCTGATGCCGTACTTGTCGGCGCAGTGGTCGGCGTAGGCCTTGAGTTCCCGGCCGGGCGCATAGGTGCGTGACCAGTCCGGACTCTGCTCGAACGAGAACTGGTAGGAGAACGACGGAATGTCCACCGCGATACCGGGATAGGTGTTCCAGTACCAGGTGCCGCCGACCCCGTCGGCGGCTTCGACGATCAGATAGTCCGACAGTCCCGCCTCGTCGAGCTTGATGGCCGCGCCGATGCCGGAGAAACCGGCGCCGACGATGACGGTGTGGTAGTCGGGTGCGCCAACCATGGCGAAATTTCCTCCGATGACGGGTTCTCGGCTTTCCGGTTCAGCCTACGGCCCGCGAAACCGCGCCTATCCGTGCGCGCCCGGAAAGCGGCTATCGAAGCCGGTCAGGAATACAGCGCCTGCTTCAGCGCCGCCACCCCACGACTGGTCGCCTCGGCCGCGGCGGGCACCACCGGGGCGAAGCTGGCGTAGCCGTGCACCATGGACGGTTCGTTGCACAACTCGACCGCGACCCCGGCGGCGGCGAGTAGTTCCGCGTAGCGGGCTCCGTCGTCGCGCAGCGGGTCATGCTGGGCGGTGCCGATGAAAGCCGGTGGCAGGCCGGACAATTCGCCGTTTCCGGGGGCCAGTTCGGGCGGCAGCGCGGTGTGATCGGCGAGGTCGAGATGCGGGACGTACCAGCTCAGGAACGCATCCATGACTTCGCTGTCCAGGATCGGGTCGTCGGCGTACTCGATGAACGACGGCAGCGTCCGGTCACCGATGCACGACGGGTACCACAACAGCTGGTAGACCAGCGTCGGGCCGCCTCGATGGGCGTTGTCGCGGGCGCGCTGGGCCATCACCGCCGAGATGTTGCCGCCGGCGGAGTCGCCGGCCACCGCGATCCGGTTCGGGTCGCCGCCCAGCTCAGGGGCATTCTCGGCCACCCAGCGCAGCGCCGCCCAGGAGTCGTCGATCGCGGCGGGAAACGGATGCTCGGGAGCCAGCCGGTAGTCCACCGACACCACGATGGCCTCCGCGCCGACGGCGTGGGCGCGCGCGACGTGGTCGTGGGTGTCCAGATCGCCCAGTGCCCAGCCACCGCCGTGGTAGAACACGACCACCGGCAGGTCGCGCCGGGCTGCGGTGGGCGGCCGGTAGATCCGAACCGGGATATCGGTCAGCTCGCCGTAACCGATCGTGCGTTCCTCGATCCGAAGCTGAGGCAGCAGCTCCGGGGGGACCTTCAGCGCCGCCATCTGCGCGCGGGCAACCTGCACCCCGTCGGCCGCGCGGAACGTCATCGGGATGGCGTCGAGCAGCATCTTCAGCATCGGGTCGACAGGTTGCGTCGGCGGCTCGGTCATACCTTGACGGTACAAACTCCCGGGCTATCCGTGCAGCGCTGCGCACAGTGCGGTCAACCCGCGGTCCATCGCGGCGGTGGCGGCGGGCACCACGCCGGCGTAGCCGAGATAGCCGTGCACCATCGTCTCGGCGTTGTGTACCTCGACCCCGACGCCGGCGTCGGCCAGCAGCTCGCCGTAGCGGATGCCGTCGTCGCGCAGCGGGTCGTGGCCGGCGACGGCGATGTAGGCGTCCGGCAGGCCGGACAGGTTCTGCGCCCGGCCCGGAGCCATGCCCGACGGCGGGTTGGACATGTCGACATCGCCTGCATACCAACGGGAGAAGTCCGAAATCGCCTTCGTATCCAGGATCTGCGCTTCGGCATTCTCGGTGAACGACGGCAGCGAGTTGTCCCACATCGTGGACGGGTACCACAGCAGTTGAAACGCGATCGGTGGTCCACCCTCGTCGCGGGCCCGTTGGGCAACGGCGGCCGCGATGGTGCCGCCCGCCGAATCGCCGGCGAGTGCGACTCGACCGGTGTCGGCGCCCAGTTCCGCGCCGTGTTCGACGACCCATCGTGTTGCGGCCCAAGCGTCCTCGATGGCTGCGGGGTAGGGATGCTCGGGTGCCAACCGGTAGGCGACGGACACCACCATCGCGCCCGCGCCGACGGCATGCTGGCGTGCCGTGCCGTCGTGCGTGTCCAGGTCGCCCATCACGAAGCCGCCGCCGTGGAAGAACAGCACCACTGGAGCGTTCTCGGAATTATCTGGCGGCCAATAGATCCGGATGTCTATGGGGCCGCCGGGTCCGTCGATCGTCCGGTCCTCGACGCGCAGTTCGGGGTGCAGCGCCCGGCGGGGCAGGTCACGCAGCCGCTGTCGCACCGCGTCGATTCCGTCCTCGGTTGATAGCCGAAAGGGAACGGCATCCAGTACCTTCAGCAGGATGGAGTCCACACCGGGTTTCGCGTCGGCGGCGTTGTCCAAGTTGGGCATGGATGTACCGTACGCAGCCCGTCTGGTGCTCGGCGGCTGGGTGGCGGCGGGGTGGGCCGGTATCGCCTACGGCATCTACCTGACGGTGATCGCGCTGCGACTGGCGCCCGGTAGCGAACTGACCGGACACTGGACGTTCCAGCCGGCGTTCAAAGCATCGATGGCCGTGTTGTTGGCCGTCGCGGCGCTCGGGCATCCGGTGGTCCGCGAGCGGCGCTGGCTGGTGCCCGCCCTGGTGTTCTCCGCCGCTGGTGACTGGCTGTTGTCGATCCCCTGGTGGGGGCTTTCGTTCGTGCTGGGCCTGGGCTCATTCCTGTTGGCGCACATATGCTTTCTGGGCGCGCTGTGGCCGCACGTCGCACCGACGCGGGCGCGCATGGCGGCCGCCGCGGTGATGGTGCTGGCATCGGTGTCGATGCTGATCTGGTTCTGGCCGCATCTGGACGAGGGCACGCAGAACCTGACCATCCCGGTCGCGGTCTACATCACCGTGCTGACCGCGATGGTGTGCACGGCATTGTTGGCGCGCCTGCCCACCATCTGGACGGCGGTAGGGGCGGTGTGCTTCGCGGCGTCGGATTCGATGATCGCGATCGGCCGGTTCATTCTGGGCAACGAGGCCCTGGCGGTGCCGATCTGGTGGTCCTATGCGGCCGCGGAGATCCTGATCACGGCCGGTTTCTTCTTCGGTCGCGACGACCTGGCGGACGCCCCGGTTACCGACGCGCCCGTCGAGAACTGATCAACAACCTCGGCGAGAGATATCTTGGCCAGCAACGCATCTCGCAGTTCTGCGCCTGCCGAGGTGGAGCCGATCGCGCGGGTGCTGCCGATGCTGACGGTGCCACACCTGGATCGCGATTTCGACTATCTGGTGTCACCCGAGCAGTCCGACGACGCGCAGCCGGGCGTGCGGGTGCGGGTGCGATTCCACGGCCGCCTGGTCGACGGGTTCGTCCTGGAACGCCGCAACGACACCGATCACCAGGGCAGACTCGGCTGGATCGATCGCGTCGTATCGCCCGAACCGGTGCTGACGCCCGAGGTCCGGCGGCTGGTCGAAGCGGTCGCCGCGCGCTACGCCGGCACCCGGCCTGACGTGCTGCGACTGGCGATACCGGCCCGGCACGCCAGGGTGGAGAAAGAGGGCGCCGGAACCCCGTCACGGCCGGTGGTCGCGCCGGTCGACGCGTCGGGTTGGGACGTCTATGGCCGCGGCGGCCAGTTCCTGGCCGCGCTGGCCGAGTCCCGCGCCGCCCGCGCGGTGTGGCAGGTGCTGCCGGGGGAGTCGTGGGCCGACCGGTTTGCCGAGGCGGCGGCCCAGACGGTCGCAGCCGGCCGCAGCGTCCTGGCGATCGTGCCTGATCAACGCGATTTGGATGCGCTGTGGCAGGCGGTCATCGCCCGTGTCGAGGAGAACAGCGTGGTGGCGTTGTCGGCCGGGCTGGGACCCGCCGCGCGTTACCGCAGGTGGCTGGCGGCACTGCGAGGCGCCGCGCGGGTAGTGCTCGGCACCCGCAGCGCGGTGTTCGCACCGACGGCCGACCTGGGTCTGGTCATGGTGTGGGCCGACTCCGACGACAGCCTGGCCGAGCCGCGGGCGCCCTATCCGCACGCCCGGGAAGTGGCGATGCTGCGCGCCCATCAGGCCCGCTGCGCGGCGTTGATCGGTGGTTACTCCCGGACCGCCGAAGCGCATGCACTGGTGCGCAGTGGCTGGGCACACGACATCGTCGCGTCCCGGCCGGTGGTGCGGGCCCGCACACCGCGCGTGGTTGCCCTCGACGACAGCGGCTTCCTCGACGAACGCGACCCGGCGGCGCGCACCGCGCGGCTGCCGTCCATCGCGCTGCGCGCCGCCCGGTCGTCACTGGCCGCCGGAGCGCCCGTGCTGGTTCAGGTGCCCCGCCGGGGGTATGTGCCGTCACTGGCGTGTGGACGCTGCCGGGCGATCGCCCGCTGCCGGCACTGCACGGGCCCGTTATCGCTGCTGGAACGGGGTGCGGGCACCACCTGCCGATGGTGCGCCCGGGTCGACCTGGCGCCGCGGTGCGCGCGGTGCGGATCGGACGCGGTGCGGGCGGTGGTCGTCGGGGCCCGCCGCACCGCCGAGGAACTCGGGCGGGCGTTTCCGGGTACGGCGGTCATCACGTCGGCGGGGGAGGCCATCGTGGCGGAGGTGCCCGCCCAACCAGCGCTGGTCGTCGCCACTCCCGGTGCCGAACCGCGCGCACCGGGCGGTTACGGGGCCGCACTGCTGCTGGATACCTGGGCGCTGCTCGGCCGTCAGGACCTGCGCGCGGCCGAGGAGGCAATGTGGCGATGGATGAGCGCCGCCGCGCTGGTGCGCGCCCGGTCGATGGGCGGCCTGGTGACCGTGGTCGCCGAATCCTCCCTTCCGACAGTGCAATCGCTGATCCGCTGGGATCCGGTTGGGCACGCCGACGCCGAATTCGCGGCCCGCAACGAAGTAGGGCTGCCGCCCTGTGTGCACATCGCCGCACTGGACGGCAGTGCCGACGGGGTGGCCGCTCTGCTCGCCGAGGCGAGACTGCCCGGCTACGCGGAAGTGCTGGGACCGGTGGACCTACCGGCAGGCGTGCGTCGCCCGGCGGGGACTGCCGCCGGCGCGCCCGTCACGCGGATGTTGGTGCGCGTTCCGCGTGAGCACGGACTCGCGCTGGCGGCGGCGCTGCGCGGTGCGCTCGGTGTGCTCAGCGCCCGCCAGACCCACGACCCCGTCCGCGTGCAGATCGATCCCCTGCACATCGGATAGCCTTGCGCGAAAATGTGTACATAGGAAACAATGAATGCCTACGCTGGTAGGAAGTTGCGACGCTTTCTTTGCCGTAGTCGAGTGTGGGGAAGGGGATTCGGTGACTTCGGAAAACTCGACAGTGGTCGATGAATCGCTGGACATGATCACCGATTCGCTGCTGACCGCCTCCCGTTTGCTCGTGGCGATCTCGGCACGTTCCATCGCGCAGGTCGACGAGACCATCACCATTGCGCAGTTCCGCACGCTGGTGATCCTGTCCCACCGCGGCCCGGTGAACCTGGCCACGCTGGCCACGCTGTTGGGCGTGCAGCCCTCGGCAACCGGCCGGATGGTGGACCGCCTGGTCGGTGCCGGGATGATCGATCGCCTGCCGCATCCGACCTCGCGCCGGGAGTTGCTCGCCGCGCTGACCAAACGTGGTCGGGACGTCGTTCGCCAGGTGACCGCGTACCGGCGCAAGGAGATCGCGCGCATCGTCGAGCAGATGCCGCCCGCGGAACGGCACGGCCTGGTCCGTGCGCTGACGGCCTTCACCGCTGCCGGCGGCGAACCCGACGCCCACATCGACATCGAAGGCATCTAGCGCGGCGGTCGGGTCGGCCCTTTCTAGACTGACCCGGTGCGCCTCGTCTTCGCCGGCACCCCCGAACCCGCGCTGCCCTCGTTGCGTCGGCTCATCGACTCACCCCAGCACGACGTGGTCGCCGTGCTGACCCGCCCGGATGCGGCCTCCGGGCGACGGGGCAGGCCCGAGCCGTCGCCGGTCGCCCGTGAGGCGCTCGATCGGGGCATTCCGGTGCTGCGACCCTCGCAACCCAACTCCGCCGAGTTCGTCGCCGAACTGTCGGAGCTGGCGCCGCAATGCTGCGCCGTGGTGGCGTACGGGGCACTGCTGAAAGACGGGCTGCTGGCGGTGCCGTCGCGCGGCTGGGTCAACCTGCACTTCTCGCTGCTGCCGGCCTGGCGGGGTGCCGCCCCGGTACAGGCGGCGATCGCCGCCGGGGACACCATCACCGGGGCCACCACGTTCCAGATCGAGCCGAGTCTGGACTCCGGACCGGTGTACGGCGTCGTCACCGAAACCATCCGCCCGACCGACACCGCCGGCGATCTGCTTGCGCGACTTGCGGTTTCGGGGGCGGCGCTGCTGTCGGCGACCCTGGACGGTATCGCCGACGGGTCGCTGACGCCGCAACCGCAGCCGGCCGACGGGGTCAGCCTGGCGCCGAAGATCAGCGTAGAACAAGCCCGGGTCCGCTGGGATCTGCCGGCGCCGGTGATCGAACGGCGCATCCGCGCGGTGACGCCACATCCCGGTGCCTGGACCCTGATCGGCGACCTGCGGGTGAAACTCGGTCCGGTGCAGCTCGACCCGGCGACAGCCCCGAAGTTGCTGCAGCCCGGGAAGATTCACGTCGACCGCAAGGCCGTCTGGATCGGGACGGCATCGGAACCGGTGCGGCTGAACCAGATTCAGCCGCCGGGCAAGAAACCGATGGATGCGGCGGCGTGGGCGCGTGGCGCGCGGCTCGACGACACGGTCACGGCCTCATGAGCCCGGCCCAGGACAAACCGCACCGGAAGCGACCGGACCGCAATCCCCAACGGCCGCAACCGTCTTCGCGCCGGCCGCCCAGACCCCGGCGCAAACCCCTGGACCCGGCGCGACAAGCCGCTTTCGACGCGCTGCGGGCGGTCAGCGAACGCAACGCCTACGCGAACCTGGTGTTGCCCGCCCTGTTACGCGAACGCGGTATCACCGGCCGCGACGCCGCCTTCGCCACCGAACTGACCTACGGCACCTGCCGGACCCGGGGACTGCTCGACGCCGTCATCGCCGCCGCCGCCGGCCGGCCCCCCGACACGATCAACTCGGTGCTGCTGGAATTGCTCCGATTGGGCAGCTATCAACTGCTGCGCACCCGGGTCGACGCGCACGCCGCGGTATCCACCACCGTCGAACAAGCCGGAATCGAATTCGACTCGGCGCGAGCAGGTTTCGTCAACGCGGTGCTACGTAAGATCGCTGACCGCGACGAGAAGTCCTGGGTCGACGAACTGGCCCCGCGCAACGACCCGGTGGGCCGGGCCGCGTTCGTGCACGCGCACCCGCGCTGGATCGCCCAGGCCTTCACCGACGCGCTGGGCGCCGACGCCGGTGAACTCGAGGCGGTACTGGCCGCCGACGACGAACGTCCGCTGGTCCATCTGGCCGCCCGCCCCGGGGTGCTGACCGCCGACGAACTCGCCGCACAGGTCAACGGCACGGTCGGCCGGTTTTCGCCGTACGCGGTGTATCTGCCGGGCGGGGACCCCGCGGCGCTGCCGTCGGTCCGCGACGGTCAGGCCCTGGTTCAGGACGAGGGCAGCCAGTTGGTGGCGCGGGCGCTGACCCTGGCGCCGGTCGACGACGACGCCGGCCGCTGGCTGGATCTGTGCGCCGGACCCGGTGGCAAGACCGCACTGCTGGCCGCACTGGGCGCGCAGACGGGGGTCACGGTGACGGCGGTGGAGCCCGCCCCGCACCGGGCGGACCTGGTGGCGGAGAACACCCACGGGTTGCCGGTGGAGGTGGTGCGGGCCGACGGGCGCGAATCCGGCCTGCAACCGGGCTTCGACCGGGTGCTGGTCGACGTGCCCTGCACCGGACTCGGCGCCTTGCGCCGACGGCCGGAGGCCCGCTGGCGGCGACAGCCGTCCGACGTTCCGGCGCTGGCCCGGCTGCAACGGGAGCTGCTGGCCGCCGCGATCGCGCTGACCCGGCGCGGTGGCGTGGTGCTGTATGCCACCTGCTCCCCGCACCTGGCCGAGACGGTCGGCGTGGTCGCCGACGCGCTGCGCCGCCACCCGGTGCAAGCCATGGATACCCGAGCGTTGTTCGAGCCCGTCGAGTTGGGCGAGGGGCCCTACGTGCAGCTGTGGCCACACCGACACGGCACCGACGCGATGTTCGCGGCTGCTCTGCGCCGCCAGTAAGGTGTCGCTCATGCCTGCTACGGGGGGGCCGCTGATCGCGCCGTCGATCCTGGCCGCCGACTTCGCCCGACTCGCCAAGGAAGCCGCCGCCGTGGACGGCGCCGACTGGCTGCACGTCGACGTGATGGACAACCATTTCGTGCCGAACCTCACGATCGGCCTGCCGGTGGTGGAAAGCCTGCTGGCCGCCACCGAGATCCCGATGGATTGCCATCTGATGATCGACAACCCGGACAAGTGGGCCCCGCCGTACGCCGAGGCCGGCGCCTACAACGTCACCTTCCACGCCGAGGCCACCGACAACCCCATCGGCGTGGCCCGCGACATCCGGGCCGCGGGAGCCAAGGCCGGCATCAGCGTCAAACCCAAGACCGCGCTCGAGCCCTACCTGGACATCCTGCCGCACTTCGACACCCTGCTGATCATGTCCGTCGAACCCGGCTTCGGCGGGCAGAGCTTCATCCCCGAGGTGCTGAGCAAGGTACGCATGGTCCGCAAACTGATCGACGCCGGGGAGTTGACGATCCTGGTCGAGATCGACGGCGGCATCAACGAAGACACCATCGAGGAGGCCGCCGAAGCCGGCGTGGACTGTTTCGTCGCCGGATCGTCGGTGTACGGCGCCGAGGACCCGGCCGAAGCGGTCGAAAAGCTGCGCCGGCAGGCCGCGGCCAAGTCACCTCATCTGAGCGGCCGATGACCGGCCCGAACCTCCCCGAGCAGGTCAAAAGCATCGACGAGGCCATGCGGCTGGCCATCGAGCACTCCTACCAGGTCAAGGGCACGACGTATCCGAACCCGCCGGTCGGAGCCGTCATCGTCGACCAGGAAGGCCGCGTCGTCGGGGTCGGCGCCACCCAGCCGGCCGGCGGCGACCACGCCGAGATCATGGCGCTGCGCCGGGCCGGCGGTCTGGCCGCCGGCGGCATCGCGGTGATCACGATGGAGCCGTGCAACCACTACGGCAAAACACCGCCGTGCGTCAACGCGCTGATCGAGGCGCGGGTCAGCACGGTGATCTACGCCGTCGACGACCCGAACGGCATCGCGGGCGGCGGCGCCGGGCGGCTGACGGCGGCCGGGCTGCAGGTGCGCTCCGGCGTCCTGGCCGACGCGGTCGCGGCCGGCCCGTTGCGGGAATGGCTGTTCAAGCAGCGCACCGGGCTGCCCCACGTGACGTGGAAGTACGCCACCAGTATCGACGGCCGCAGCGCCGCAGCGGACGGGTCCAGTCAATGGATCTCCAGCGAGGCCGCCCGCGCGGACCTGCATCGTCGCCGCGCGATCGCCGACGCGATCGTGGTCGGCACCGGCACCGTCCTCGCCGACGACCCGGCGCTGACCGCGCGGCTGCCCGACGGCTCGCTGGCCCCGCAGCAGCCGCTGCGCGTGGTGGTGGGACGACGCGAGATACCGCCGGAAGCCAAGGTGCTCAACGACGACTCCCGCACCATGGTGATCCGCACCCGCGAGCCCGTCGAGGTGCTACGGGCACTGACCGACCGCACCGACGTGCTGCTCGAAGGCGGTCCCACCCTGGCCGGGGCGTTCCTGCGGGCCGGCGCGATCAACCGCATCCTGGCCTACGTGGCGCCGATCCTGCTCGGCGGCCCGGTGACCGCGGTCGACGACGTGGGAGTGTCCAGCATGGCCCAGGCGCTGCGCTGGCAGTTCGACAGCGTCGAGCAGGTAGGGCCCGATCTGCTGCTCAGCCTGGTAGCTCGGTAGCCGCCGGGGCTTCTTCGGGTTCGAGTGTCTTGCGCTCGGGCGCGGCCGGCGGCTCCTCGGCCTGCTCCTGGCGGCCGCTGATCAGCAACCCCAACAACGCCCCGACCACACAGATCACCACGGTGACCTTGAAGATGTCGCCGTACATCAGCGCGAACGCCTGCAGGTAGGACCCGGCTTCGCGCGGCAGGCCGGCCAGGATCTGGTTGAACCGGTAGAGACCCCACGCGCTGAGCGCGGCCACCCCGATCAACATGCCCGTCATCCGGGCCACCACCACCGCCGCCGAGGCGATGCCGTGCTGAGCCGCCGGCACCACCCGCAGCGCGGCCGAGGACAGCGGCCCGATCACCAGGCCCAACCCGAACCCGGCCACCAGCAGGTCGCTGTGCACCGACGGCACACTGACCAGTCCCAGAATGTCGTGGTGACGCGTCGCCAGGTCGGCTCGCCAATACGAGATCAGCCAATAGCCGCCACCGGCGATCAGCAACCCGACGAACACGACAATGCGGTCACCGACCCTGGTGGCAACCCACCCGCCGAGCAGCGCCCCGACCGGCAGGGCGATCAGGAACCACAACAGCATCGCCGCGGCTTCGTTCTGGGTCTTCCCCAGCACGCCCTGGCCGAACAGCTCCACGTTGACCAGCGTCACCATCAGCGCCGCGCCGGCGCAGACCGACGAACCCAGCGCGGACAGGAACGGCCGGAAGTGCACCCCGGCAGGCTCGATGAGCCGGGTGCGCGCGAAGCGCTCCCACACGAAGAACAACGCCGCGGCCACCACCGCGCCGATCACCAGCGGTAATCCGTAGCTGGGCAACACCTGCTTGCCGTCGGGAGTGGGGTTGTACAGGCCGATCACCGCAAGCCCGAGCGACAGGGCAAGCAGCAGACCACCCACCACGTCGATGCGTTCGGGTTTCGCATCGCGATCGTGCGACGGCAGGCTGAAATGGATCATCAGCATGGCGATCAGGGTCAGCGGCACGTTGACCCAGAACACGTCGCGCCAGTCATGGAACAACCACACGATGAAGATCCCGTACAGCGGACCCAGCACGCTGCCGAGTTCCTGCGCGGCACCGATACCGCCGAGCACCCCGGCCCGGTTCCGCTCTGCCCACAAGTCGGCGCCCAGCGCCAACGTGACCGGCAGCAAGGCGCCGCTGGCGACGCCCTGAATGGTGCGGCCGGCGATGAGGATGTGGAACGCGCGGTTCGGATCGGGATTGACCATGTAGTCGCCGAACTCCGGATTCCAGTTGCCGAGCTTCACCGACAGCGCGGTCACCACCGAACCCACGATGAACAGGGCCAGGCTGGATTGCAGGACGAACTTGCGTCCGAACCGGTCCGAAGCCCGGCCCAACAGCGGCATGGCGGCGATGTAGCCCAGCAAATAGAGCGTGACGATCCAGGTGATCCGTTGCAGCTGGTTCACCGGGATGCCGACGCTGTTCATGATGTCGCGCATGATCGTCACCACGACGTAGGTGTCGAGGGCACCCAGCAGAACTGCGAGACTGCCCGCGCTGATCGCTACTCGTCGTCCCGTACGCATTTGCATCATCGGGTCAGCTCCCCGGCTTCGTGACCTGGACGGTCTGGTTCCAGTTCGACAGGGTCATCTGGACCGAGTTGCCCGAGCCCTTGTCGAGCAGTACCTGCGCCAGATGGTGCTCACCGGCCTCCTGAATCCAGACTGTCGTCGGGATCGGTTCTTTCGCGTTCAGCGGTGCGAGCTTGTTCACGGCCTCGGGGCTCACCTTGCCGCTGATGCGGACCGCGGTCTGCCCGTTGATCGAGTCGCGGCCCTCGGCCTTGGGGTCGCTGAGGTTCGCCAGCAGGTTGGCGACGCCGGTATCCGGGCTCAGAATCGCCGACGGGTCGTAATGCAGGAGGTCGTCGATCTTGCCGAAGTTGGTCCATTGACCCGGCGACAAGGCGGTGGTGTACAGCTCGCCGTCCAGGATCACGAAATCGGCCTCGACCTCGTTGCCGAAGACGATGATCCGCGCGTTGCCCTTACCGGCCGTCGTGGGTGTGGTGGTGAGATCGCCGCTGAGCGTCTTGAGGGGGAGTTCGGCGATTTTGCCGTTCACCGTCAGGACCAGGTGCGCGCTCTTGACGCCTTTGGTGACTTCGACGGACTGGTTGACCAGTGTTTTCGCGTCGGGAAGGGGACCGCCCTTGGGTTTCTTGCTGATCGTGCACCCCGAGACGAGCGTGACGGCGACGCTCAGGACGGCGAGGACGGCTAACAGTCGTCGGGGGGTTTGCATAACGTGCATCGTAGAGGGTGACGATCGGCTGCCCGGGGAGCCAGGCGGGTGCGGGTGCCGGCTCACAGTCATTAACCTGGTGCGATGTTCACCGGAATTGTCGAGGAACTCGGGGAGGTGACCGGCCGGGATGTCCTGGCCGACGCCGCGCGACTGACCATTCGCGGCCCGGTTGTCACCTCCGACGCCGGGCACGGCGACTCGATCGCCGTCAACGGGGTGTGCCTGACGGTGGTCGAGGTACTGCCCGACGGGCAGTTCAGCGCCGACGTGATGGCCGAGACGCTGAACCGTTCGAATCTGGGCGAGCTGCAGCCCGGCAGCCGGGTGAACCTGGAACGCGCGGCCGCGGTCAACAGCAGGCTGGGCGGGCACATCGTGCAGGGACACGTGGACGGCACCGGGGTGATCGTCGGCCGCACGCCCTCTGAGCACTGGGAAGTGGTGCGGGTGGAGATGCCGGCGACGGTGGCCCGGTATGTCGTGGAGAAGGGCTCGATCACCGTGGACGGGATCTCGCTGACCGTGTCGGGCCTCGGTGCGCAACCCCGCGACTGGTTCGAGGTGTCGCTGATTCCCACCACCCGAGAGCTGACGACGTTGGGGTCCGCCCCGGTCGGAACCCAGGTGAACCTCGAGGTCGACGTCATCGCCAAATACGTCGAGCGGCTCATCGCGAAGTGACGCGGCTCAACTGCCGTCGCGAATAACGGGGACCCGCCGGTGGTTCATACTGAGTGCAGGCGAACGCTCCTATCAGCAAGGTGACAACGATGACGAGGTTGGACTCCGTCGAACGGGCGGTTGCCGACATTGCGGCGGGCAAGGCCGTCGTCGTCATCGATGACGAGGACCGCGAGAACGAGGGCGACCTGATTTTCGCGGCGGAGAAGGCCACCCCCGAGCTGGTGGCGTTCATGGTCCGCTACACCTCCGGCTACCTGTGCGTGCCGTTGGACGGCGAGGTCTGCGACCGGCTGGGTCTGCTGCCGATGTACGCGGTGAACCAGGACAAGCACGGCACCGCCTACACCGTTACCGTGGATGCGAGAATCGGTGTGGGAACCGGCATTTCGGCATCGGATCGGGCCACCACGATGCGGCTGCTGGCCGACCCGGCCAGCATCGCCCAGGATTTCACCCGCCCGGGGCACGTGGTTCCGTTGCGCGCCAAGGACGGTGGCGTGTTGCGCCGTCCCGGCCACACCGAGGCGGCGGTGGATTTGGCCCGGATGGCCGGTCTGCAGCCCGCAGGCGCCATCTGCGAGATCGTCAGTCAGAAGGACGAGGGCTCGATGGCCCAGACCGACGAACTGCGGGTCTTCGCCGACGAACACGGCCTGGCGCTGATCACCATCGCCGACCTCATCGAGTGGCGGCGCAAGCATGAGAAGCACATTGAGCGGATCGCCGAAGCCCGGATCCCGACGCGGCACGGTCAGTTCCGGGCCATCGGCTACGCCAGCATCTACGAGGACGTCGAGCACGTCGCGCTGGTGCGCGGTGACATCGCCGGACCCACCGGTGACGGTGACGACGTGCTGGTGCGCGTGCACTCGGAGTGCCTGACCGGCGACGTGTTCGGGTCCCGCCGTTGTGACTGCGGGCCGCAGCTGGACGCGGCGATGGCGATGGTGGCCCGTGAGGGCCGCGGCGTGGTGCTCTACATGCGTGGCCACGAGGGCCGCGGCATCGGCCTGATGCACAAACTGCAGGCCTACCAGCTGCAGGACGCCGGCGAAGACACCGTGGACGCCAACCTCAAGCTCGGATTGCCCGCTGACGCACGCGATTACGGGATCGGCGCGCAGATCCTGGTCGACCTGGGTGTGCGCTCGATGCGGCTGCTGACCAACAACCCGGCCAAGCGGGTCGGTCTGGACGGCTACGGGCTGCACATCATCGAGCGGGTGGCGCTGCCGGTACGGGCGAACGCCGAAAACATCCGCTACCTGATGACCAAGCGTGACAAGATGGGCCACGACTTGGCGGGTCTGGACGATTTCCACGAATCCGTCCATCTGCCAGGTGAATTCGGCGGTGCGCTGTGACGCGCCGGCGCCTATGCAGTGGGTGCGCCGCCCACTTGCGGGGGACGCAGCGATGCTGAGGAGCGGCGCAAAATGAGTGGTGGGGCCGGCATCCCGGACATTCCGGTGCTGGATGCGTCCGGTGTGCGGTTGGGCATCGTCGCCAGCACCTGGCACGGCACCATTTGCGACGCGCTGCTGGCCGGCGCGCGCAAGGTCGCAACCGAGTCCGGCGTCGACGACCCGACGGTGGTACGCGTGCTCGGTGCGATCGAAATCCCCGTCGTGGCACAGGAACTGGCCCGCAATCACGATGCCGTCGTCGCACTGGGCGTCGTGATACGCGGTCAGACACCGCACTTCGACTATGTCTGCGACGCCGTCACCCAGGGGCTGACCCGGGTCTCGCTGGACGCCGCCACCCCGGTGGCCAACGGGGTGCTGACCACCAACACCGAAGCGCAGGCGCTGGATCGCGCCGGGCTTCCCTCGTCCGTCGAAGACAAAGGTGCCCAGGCCGCCGCGGCCGCGCTGAGCACCGCACTGACCCTGCGCGACTTGCGCGCCCGATCATGATGGCCAAACCCGAACCGGGCGAGTGGGAACTGGTGTGCCGTCCCCGATTGACGCCGTTGTTCGCCTACGGCGCGGCGCTCGTCATCCTGGTGACCCACATCGGCGGCGGTCTGATGCTGAAGCGGGGAACCAGCGGGGTGGTCTTCCAGACAGCCGACCAGGTGGCGATGGCGCTGCTCGGGACGGTGCTCGCGGGCGCGGTGTTGTTGCTGACACGGCCCCGGCTACGTGTGGGAGCTGCCGGCCTTTCGGTTCGTAATGTGCTGGGCGACAAGCTGGTTCCGTGGTCCGACGTCGTCGACGTGTCGTTTCCCCTCGGCAGTCGGTGGGCGCGCATCGACCTTCCGGACGACGAGTACATTCCCGTGACGGCAATTCAGGCGGTGGACAAGGAGCGCGCAGTCGCTTCGATGGACGCCGTCCGCGCGCTGCTGGCCCGATACCGTCCCGACCTGGTCCGCTCGCCGGACTGACGCGCCGAACCGCCCGAACGCCCCGGCCGAGCACGGGTGACCCGCCTATTAGCCTGGATGGGTGCCAGATCCCGCCACCTATCGCCCCCCGCCCGGGTCCATCCCGGTCGAGCCCGGCGTGTACCGGTTCCGGGATACGCACGGCCGGGTCATCTACGTCGGCAAGGCCAAGAGCCTGCGCAGCCGCCTTACCTCGTACTTCGCCGACGTCGCCGGCCTGCACCCGCGCACCCGGCAGATGGTGACCACCGCCGCCAAGGTCGAGTGGACGGTGGTCAACACCGAGGTCGAGGCGCTGCAGCTGGAATACAACTGGATCAAGGAGTTCGATCCCCGCTTCAACGTCCGCTACCGCGACGACAAGTCCTACCCGGTGCTGGCCGTCACCCTCAACGAGGAGTTCCCGCGTCTGATGGTCTACCGCGGCCCGCGGCGCAAGGGTGTGCGCTATTTCGGGCCGTACTCACACGCGTGGGCGATCCGGGAAACGCTGGACCTGCTCACCCGGGTGTTTCCGGCCCGAACCTGCTCGGCCGGAGTTTTCAAGCGACACAGCCAGATCGACCGGCCGTGCCTGCTCGGGTACATCGACAAATGCTCGGCGCCCTGCATCGGCCGGGTCAGCGCGGAGCAGCACCGCCAGATCGTGATGGACTTCTGCGATTTCCTGTCCGGCAAGACCGACCGCTACGCCCGCGAACTCGAACAGCAGATGCACGCGGCTTCTGACGAGTTGGACTTCGAGCGCGCCGCCCGGCTCCGGGACGACCTGGGCGCCCTCAAGCGGGCCATGGAGAAGCAGGCGGTGGTGTTCGGCGACGGCACCGACGCCGACGTGGTGGCCTTCGCCGAGGACGAACTGGAAGCGGCGGTGCAGGTGTTCCACGTTCGCGGCGGGCGGGTTCGTGGTCAGCGGGGTTGGATCGTGGAGAAGTCGGCCGATCCCGGCGACACCGGCGCCGAGCAGTTGGTCGAGCAGTTCCTGACGCAGTTCTACGGCGAACAGGCCGAATTAGGTGGTGCCGCAGACGAATCCGTCAACCCGGTGCCCCGCGACGTGCTGGTGCCTTGTCTGCCGTCCAACCACGACCAACTGACCGACTGGTTGTCGGGCTTACGCGGCGCCAAGGTCTCGTTGCGGGTGCCGCGCCGCGGCGACAAGAAGGCGCTGGCCGAAACCGTGCACCGCAACGCCAAAGATGCGCTGCAGCAACACAAGTTGAAGCGGGCCGGCGACTTCACCGCCAGATCCGCTGCGTTGCAGAACATTCAGGAAGCCCTCGGCTTGGCCGAAGCCCCGCTGCGCATCGAATGCGTCGACATCAGCCACGTGCAGGGCACCGACGTCGTCGGCTCGCTGGTGGTCTTCGAGGACGGCCTGCCCCGCAAATCGGACTACCGGCACTTCGGGATCCGGGAAGCGGCGGGGGAGGGCCGCTCGGACGACGTGGCGTCCGTCGCCGAGGTCACCCGGCGACGGTTCTGGCGGCACCTCAGCGAGCAGAAGGACCCGAATCTGCTGTCCCCGGAGGGCAAGTCGCGGCGCTTCGCCTACCCGCCCAACCTCTACGTCGTCGACGGCGGCGCCCCGCAGGTCAACGCCGCCAAAGCCGTGCTCGACGAACTCGGCATCACCGACGTCGCCGTCATCGGGCTGGCCAAACGGCTCGAAGAGATCTGGGTGCCCGCGGAGCCGGACCCGATCATCATGCCGCGCAACAGCGAGGGCCTCTACCTGTTGCAGCGGGTGCGCGACGAAGCCCACCGGTTCGCCGTCGCCTACCATCGCAGCAAACGATCCAAGCGGATGACGGCCTCGGCACTGGACTCCGTGCCCGGCCTCGGCGAGCACCGTCGCAAGGCGCTGGTCACCCACTTCGGGTCGCTGGCCCGCCTCAAAGAAGCCACCGTCGACCAGATCACCGCCGTTCCCGGTATCGGCGTGGCGACCGCCACGGCGGTCCTGGAAGCTCTGGCGCCGACACCGCCGGCACCGCAGCCGGAATCCCGATCGGACGAGGAGGGGCCCCCGAATTGACCACTGACGACGCGCCGGCCGGCATCGACGTCGTGCTGGTGACCGGGCTCTCGGGCGCCGGGCGGGGCACCGCGGCCAAGGTGCTGGAGGACCTCGGCTGGTACGTGGCCGACAACCTGCCGCCCCAATTGATCACCCGGATGGTCGATTTCGGGCTGGCCGCCGGATCCCGCATCACCCAACTCGCGGTGGTGATGGACGTGCGGTCCCGCGGCTTCACCGGCGACCTCGACGAGGTGCGTAACGAACTGGCGACCCGCAACATCACTCCGCGGGTGGTGTTCATGGAGGCCTCCGACGACATGTTGGTCCGCCGCTACGAGAACAACCGGCGCAGTCATCCGCTGCAGGGGGAGCAGACCCTGGCCGAAGGGATCGCCGCCGAACGCAGGATGCTGGCTCCGGTGCGCGCCAACGCGGACCTGATCATCGACACCTCGACGCTGTCGGTGCGAGGTCTGCGGGAAAGCATCGAGCGCGCGTTCGGCAACACCACGGCCGCGACCACCAGCGTCACCGTGGAATCCTTCGGATTCAAATACGGGCTGCCGATGGACGCCGACATGGTGATGGATGTCAGGTTCCTGCCGAACCCGCACTGGGTGGACGAACTGCGCCCGCTGACCGGCCAGCACGAGGCGGTCCGCGACTACGTCTTGCGCCAACCCGGCGCGGCGGAGTTCCTGCGGACCTACCATCAGTTGCTGTCGCTGGTGGTCGGCGGCTATCGGCGGGAGGGTAAGCGCTACATGACGGTCGCGGTCGGTTGCACGGGCGGCAAGCACCGCAGCGTGGCGATCGCCGAGGCGCTGATGGGATTGCTGCGGTCGGATCCACAGCTGGCGGTGCGGGTGCTGCACCGGGATCTGGGCCGCGAGTGAGCGCCCCGATAGCGCAGAGCATCGTCGCGCTGGGCGGCGGGCACGGCTTGTATGCGACCTTGTCGGCGGCCCGCCGGCTGACCCCGTACGTCACCGCCATCGTGACCGTCGCCGACGACGGCGGCTCGTCGGGCCGCCTGCGCAGCGAGCTGGACGTGGTGCCGCCGGGTGATCTGCGAATGGCGTTGGCGGCGTTGGCTTCCGACAGTCCGCACGGACGGCTGTGGGCGACCATCATGCAGCACCGCTTCGGCGGCAGCGGCGCGCTGGCCGGGCATCCGATCGGCAATCTGCTGCTGGCCGGGCTGTCCGAGGTGCTGGCCGATCCGGTGGCGGCGCTCGACGAGATCGGACACATCCTCGGCGTCAAGGGCCGGGTGCTGCCGATGTGCCCGATCGCGCTGCAGATCGAGGCCGACGTGTCCGGCCTGGAGTCCGACCCGCGCATGTTCCGGTCGATCCGCGGCCAGGTGGCGATCGCGACGACCCCGGGCAAGGTGCGCCGGGTGCGGTTGCTGCCCGCAGATCCGCCGGCCACCCGGCAGGCCGTCGACGCCATCATGGCCGCCGAGCAGGTGGTCCTGGGACCCGGTTCCTGGTTCACCAGCGTGATCCCGCACGTGCTGGTCCCCGGTCTGCGGGAGGCGTTGCGGGCCACCGCCGCCCGCAAGGCCCTGGTGCTCAATCTGGTGGCCGAACCGGGGGAGACCGCCGGGTTCTCGGTGGAACGCCATCTTCATGTGCTCGTCCAGCACGCCCCGGAGTTCACCGTGGACGACATCATCATCGATGCCGAACGGGTGCCGAGCGATCGGGAGCGCGACCAACTGCGCCGCACCGCGACGCTGCTACAGGCGGAGGTCCACTTCGTCGACGTCGCCAGACCTGGTACACCTTTACATGACCCGGGCAAGCTGGCGGCAGTCCTGGACGGGGTGCGGGTGCGCGGCAAGGCTCGTCTCGAGGACCCCACGGGGCTCGGAGTGGCGGCCACGACAGAGCTGCCGATTGACGGTGACCGTCGGGAACGAACCAAGGGGTGACGACGCGTGGCGATGACGACCGAAGTCAAGGACGAGCTGAGCCGTCTGGTGGTCAAGTCGGTCAGCGCGCGCCGTGCCGAAGTCACGTCGCTGCTGCGGTTCGCGGGCGGGTTGCACATCGTGGCCGGGCGTGTGGTCGTCGAAGCCGAGGTCGACCTGGGCAGCATCGCGCGCCGGCTGCGCAAGGACATCTTCGACCTCTACGGCTACAACGCCGTCGTGCATGTGTTGTCGGCCAGCGGGATTCGCAAGAACACCCGATACGTGCTGCGGGTCGCCAGTGACGGCGAGGCGTTGGCGCGCCAGACCGGTCTGCTGGACATGCGCGGGCGTCCGGTACGCGGGCTGCCGGCGCAGGTGGTCGGCGGCAGCGTCGCCGACGCCGAAGCAGCTTGGCGGGGAGCGTTCTTGGCGCACGGGTCGCTGACCGAGCCGGGTCGGTCCTCGGCGCTGGAGGTCAGCTGCCCGGGGCCGGAGGCGGCGCTGGCGCTGGTCGGTGCGGCGCGCCGGCTAGGGGTCAGCGCCAAGGCGCGGGAGGTGCGCGGCGCCGACCGGGTGGTGGTCCGCGACGGCGAAGCGATCGGCGCGCTGTTGACCCGGATGGGGGCTCAGGACACGCGGCTGGTCTGGGAGGAACGCCGGCTGCGCCGCGAGGTCCGGGCCACGGCCAACCGGCTGGCCAACTTCGACGACGCCAACCTGCGCCGTTCGGCGCGTGCGGCGGTGGCGGCGGCCGCCCGGGTGGAACGCGCCCTGGAGATCCTGGGCGACACCGTTCCCGACCACCTGGCCACTGCCGGGCGGCTGCGTGTCGAGCACCGGCAGGCCTCGCTGGAGGAACTCGGCCGGCTGGCCGACCCGCCGATGACCAAAGATGCTGTGGCGGGCCGTATTCGGCGGCTGCTGTCGATGGCTGACCGCAAGGCGAAAGTGGACGGCATCCCCGACACCGAGGCGGCGGTGACGCCGGACCTGCTCGAGGACGCCTGACCGACGGTTCGCGTCGCGCGAGCGTCCCCAAAATGCCAGAAAACCGGTGCTTTGCCGTACATTTTGGGGCCCCTCGCGGGTATCGGCGTGCTCCACGCCTTCGGTGCGTGACACCGGAAGCCCTCGGACTGACACCGGAAGCCCACGGACTCACGCGAGAGATAAAGTCCGACGCGCTGTGAGATTTGCCGAGGTTGCTGGCTTCGGCGGGTGGCTGCGGGCTACGGTCGTTGGATGAAACGGCTCTCGAGTGTTGACGCGGCGTTCTGGTCGGCAGAGACCGCCGGCTGGCACATGCACGTCGGTGCGCTGGCGATCTGCGACCCAAGAAAAGCGCCTGACTACAGTTTCCAGCGTCTGCGGGAACTGCTCATCGAGCGATTGCCGGAGATCCCGCAGCTGCGCTGGCGGGTCGAGGGTGCACCGCTGGGTCTGGACCGGCCGTGGTTCGTCGAGGACGAGGAACTCGACATCGACTTCCATGTCCGCCGTATCGGTGTCCCGGCGCCCGGCGGGCGGCGCGAGGTCGAGGAGCTTGTCGGCCGGCTGATGTCCTACAAGCTGGACCGCTCCCGGCCGCTGTGGGAACTGTGGGTCATCGAAGGCGTCGAGGGCGGCCGCATCGCGACGTTGACCAAGATGCATCACGCCATCGTCGACGGGGTCTCGGGAGCCGGGCTCGGCGAGATCCTGTTGGACGTCTCGCCGGAACCGCGCCCGCCGCAGAAGGAGACGGTCGGCTTCGTCGGGTTCACCATCCCCGGTCTGGAGCGCCGCGCGCTCGGCGCCCTGGTCAACGTCGGCGTCATGACCCCGTTCCGCATCGCCCGGTTGGTGGAGCAGACGGTGCGTCAGCAGATCGCCGCGCTCGGTGTCAGCACCCGACCGCCCCGCTATTTTGACGCGCCCAAGACCAGGTTCAACGCGGCGGTGTCACCGCATCGGCGTATCACCGGCTGCCGCGTCGAGCTGGAGCGGGCCAAGAAGGTCAAGGATGCGTTCGGCGTCAAGCTGAACGACGTCGTGCTCGCGCTGGTGGCCGGGGCGGCGCGGGAATACCTGCAGAAGCGTGACGAGCTGCCCTACAAACCGTTGATCGCCCAGATCCCGGTGTCCACCCGCACCGAGGAGAACAAGTCCGACGTCGGCAACCAGATCAGCTCGATGACGGCGTCGCTGGCCACCGACATCGACGACCCGGGTGAGCGGCTCCTGGCGATCCACGAAAGCACCCGCAGCGCCAAGGAAATGGCCAAAGCGCTGTCCGCGCACCAGATCATGGGGCTGACCGAGACCACGCCGCCGGGCCTGCTGCAGTTGGCCGCGCGCACGTACACGGCTTCGGGCCTGTCGCGCAATCTGGCGCCGATCAACCTGGTCGTGTCGAACGTGCCCGGTCCGCCGATCCCGCTCTACATGGCCGGCGCCAAGCTCGACTCGCTGGTCCCGCTCGGGCCTCCGGTGATGGACGTCGCGCTCAACATCACCTGCTTCTCCTACCAGGACTGCCTGGACTTCGGGTTCGTCACGACGCCGGAGGTGGCCAACGACATCGACGAGATGGCCGACGCCATCGAACCGGCGCTGGCCGAACTGGAGCGGGCCGCGGGCCTGTAGCTGCCCAGCTAATCCTTCGCCGAGTTCTTCGTCACGTACACCCAGGACAGGAACCGGGCGACCGCCTCGGCGGACTTGTTCGCCCGCGGGGACTCGAAGATGTCGAAGGCGTGTTGTGCGTTGGGTAACTCCGCGTAGGCGACCGGCGACTTGGACACCGCACGCAACTCCTCGACGAACTCGCGGGCCTCTTCCACCGGGATCAGCGAGTCGTCGGTTCCGTGCAACACGAAGAACGGCGGCGCGTCCGGACCCACGTAGGTGATCGGGGACGCGTCGACGTAGATCTGCCGGTGCGTGCTGAGTTTCTTCTTGACGACCAGTCGCGCCAGCACTTCCAGGAATTCGCCCCGTCCCGGCTCGTCGATGGAGAACCAGTCGTAACGGCCGTAGAACGGGACCGCCGCCACCACGGAGGTGTCTGCGTCTTCGAACCCGGGCTGGAACTTCGGATCGTTGGGCGTCAGGGCGGCCAGCGCCGACAGATGCCCGCCGGCCGAACCACCGCTGATCGCAACGAAATTGGGGTCGCCACCGTAGTCGGCGATGTTCTCCTTCACCCACGTCAGCGCCCGCTTGACGTCGACGATGTGGTCCGGCCAGGTGTGCAACGGCGAGACGCGGTAGTTCATCGACACACACACCCAGCCGCGCGAAACCAGGTGTCCCATCAAGGGATACGCCTGCGGACGGCGCCACCCGATCATCCAGGCGCCGCCGGGCACCTGTAGCAGCACCGGGGCCTTGCCGTCCTTGGGCAGGTCGCGGCGACGCCAGATGTCGGCCAGGTTGGCCCGCCCGTGCGGCCCGTAACGCACGATGTTCTCTTTGTCCACATAGCGTCGCCGGGCACCGGTGGACCGAAGCGGCGGATTGCGGCGGCCGGATCGCTCGGCGATCTCGGTGGGCAGGTCGCGAAGTTCGTCGGCGTAATCGGCTCCGAGTTCTTCGGTCAGCGCGGACTCCAGCACCGGTCCGGGAGTCTTGACGCCGCGGTAGCCGATCACGCCCAGCATCACCCAGGACGCGGCCGTCAGCGCCAACGCCAGCTTCCCTTTCGGTCCGGCGAAATCACCGCGACGGCCGCGACGCACCGCGTCCAATGCCGACACTGCGCCGTACAGCGCCGGCACCTCCGAGGTCGGCCAGCCGAACCAGAACACCGTCGGGGCGGCCCAGGGGTTGCGGGTGATCGGCCGTAAACCGTTGGCGGCGTTGACGAATTCGACCGCGCCGCGGGTCAGCGGCCGCGGGCGGCGCAGTTGGGTCAGCAACGGACGGAGGTTCACGAGCCGCTCGCTTTCTCCTTGAGTTCGTTGCGCAGGATCTTGCCGGTGCTGCCGCGTGGCAGTTCGTCGAGCACGGTGATCTCGCGGGGCACCTTGTAGTTGGCCAGGTTGTCCCGCACGTGCTGTTTGAGGGTTTCGACGTCGGCGTTGGCGCCCGGCTCCAGGACCACGAAGGCCGCCAACCGCTGGCCGTACTTTTCGTCGTCCACGCCGATCACCGATGCTTCGGCCACCTCGGGATGGGTGGCCAGCGTCTTCTCCACCTCGATGGGATAGATGTTCTCGCCACCCGAGACGATCATCTCGTCGTCACGGCCGACGACGAACAGCCGGCCGTTCTCGTCGAGGTAACCGACGTCGCCCGACGACATGAACCCGGCGTGGAAATCTTTGGTCTTGCCGGATGTGTACCCGTCGAACTGGGTGTCGTTGTGTACATAGATGGTGCCGGTTTCGCCGGTGGGCAATTCCTGAAAGTCGTTGTCCAGGATACGAATTGTGGTTCCGCCGGCCGGTTTGCCCGCGGTGTCGGGGGCGGCGCGCAGGTCCTCCGGCGTCGCGGTGGCGATCATGCCGGCCTCGGTGGCGTTGTAGTTGTTGTAGATCACGTCGCCGAACTGGTCCATGAACGAGATGACGACGTCGGGTCGCATCCGGGAACCCGACGCCGCGGCGAACCGCAACGAGCGGCCGCTGTACCTGTTGCGGACCTCGTCGGGCAGCTCCATGATGCGGTCGAACATCACCGGCACCACGGCCAGGCCGGTGGCCTGGTGGCGGTCGATGAGATCCAGCGTCGCTTCCGGGTCGAATTTGCGACGGGTGACGATCGTGCAGGCCAGCGACGCGGCGAAGATCAACTGCGAGAAGCCCCATGCGTGGAACATCGGGGCGACGATCACGATCGTCTCCTCAGCCCGCCACGGGGTGCGGTCCAGAATCGCCTTGAGCGTGCCTACTCCGGCGTTTCCGCCAGATTGCTTGGCGCCCTTCGGTGTTCCGGTGGTGCCCGAGGTGAGCAGGATGATCTGGCCCTTGCCGCCGTCGCGCCGTGGTTGTTGACCGATGTGCGCTGTGATCAGTTTCTCGACAGTCACGTCGTGCTCGGAGTCGGTCCACGCCAGGATGCGGACGGTGTCCGGCCGGTCGGCCACCGCGCGGTCGACCGTCTCGGTGAACTCCTCGTCGTAGATCACCGCGTCGACGCCCTCGCGGTTCACCACTTCGGCGAGTGCCGGTCCGGCGAAAGACGTGTTGAGCAACAGCACGTCGGCGCCGATCCGGTTGGCGCCCACGACCGCTTCGACGAACCCGCGATGGTTGCGGCACATGACGCCGACGACCTTGGGCCGGCCCGACGGCAGCTGCTGCAGGGCCGCGGCCAGCGCGTTGATCCGCTCGTCCAGTTGCCGCCACGTCAGCGTGCCCAGCTCGTCGATCAGGGCGGGACGGTCCGGACAGCGCTGCGGTGCGCCGGCGAAACCCGTCGTCATGCCCATGCCCTCGCGACGCATGGCAAGAATCATCTTCACGTAGCGGTCGGGGCGGATCGGCGCGATCATTCCCGCGCGCGTCATGGTGCGGACGACTCCGAGGACCTCTTCGATTCGAGATGCCATGGCTCAGCCCAGGATCGGGAATCGACGCTTGGCGGCGAGCTCGTTGAGACCCGCTTGCATCACCGACCGCACGTGCTCGTCGACGGCCTCGATGTCGGGGTCTTCGCCGAACTCCTTGGTGATGTCGATCGGTGCCAGCACCTGCGTCACGATCTTGGACGGTAGTGGCAGGTTGGGCGGGATCGGACTGGTCAGGCCGAACGGAAAGCCGATGGACAGCGGCAGGATGTCGCTGCGCAGCAGGCGCTTTAACCCGAGTCGCTGGGCCAGCCAGGTGCCACGGGTCAGATACAGCTGGGTCTCCTGGCCCCCGATGGAGACCATCGGGATGATCGGGACTCCGGCTTCGATGGCGGTGCTGACGTATCCCTTGCGGCCGTTGAAGTCGATGACGTTCTCGGCAGCCGTCGGCCGGTAGGCGTCGTAGTCGCCACCGGGGAACACCACCACCACGCCGCCCGAACGCAACGCCTTGGCGGCATTCTCCCGGTTGGCCCGGATGTAGCCGACCTTGCGGAAGAAGTCGCCGGTCGGGCCGGTGAACAGGATGTCGTGGCTCAATGTCAACACCGGACGGTCGTAGCCGAACTTGTCGTAGAAATCGACGCTGAAGATCGGCACGTCCATCGGGAACTGACCGCCGGAATGATTCGCCACCACCAGGCCGCCACCGGGGGGGAACGAATCCAGGCCATGCACCTCGCTACGGAAGTACGTCTTCAACATCGGGCGCATGACCGAGATCATCCGCTGGGTCATGCCAGGGTCGAATTTGCCGATGTCGTCTTCGCTCACTGAGGCTCCTTTGCCGACGAGTTCCTAGATCGTAGCGAGCGCCCCGAGGCACCGGCAGCCACGTCACCGGCATCCCGACGAGCGCGGCGCGCTGGTCACCGCAGCGGGCGGAGCTGCGAGCGGCGAAAACCTTCCCGTCGTGCGCCCGGTGCGGGCACAGTGGTGGTGACGGTTCTGCGGAAGGGGCCCAGAGATGGCTGATCCGGACACCGAATCCCACGGTCAGCTGTCGGTGATCGCGCGGCAGATGGAGATGATTCGCGACGAGTTCGTCACCGAGTTGTTCGCCACGATGAAAAAAGAGATCCCCGGCCTGGACTACGACAGCCGAATGCTGGCGTTGTGGCGGGGGAGCCTGACCGAGAACATGGTTGCGGGCATCCACTACCTGGAGCGAGATCCGCCCGAACCGTTCCTGGAAGCTCCGGCGGCCGCTCTGGCCTACGCGCGGGCCGCGGCACAACGCGATGCCCCGCTGTCGGCTCTGGTTCGAGCGCACCGCATCGGGCACGCACAGTTCCTACAGCAGGCGATGCAGTTCGCTGCCCTGATGGAACCCGCCCAGCGGATGCCGGCGGTGATCGAGCTGGTCAACCGCTGCTCGCGCTTCGTGGATGTGGTCGGTGACCAGCTGATCGTGGCCTACGAGCAGGAACACGACCGCTGGGTGAGCCGCCGTAGCGGACTGCAGCAGCAGTGGGTGACCGACGTGCTGTCCGGCACCCCGATCGACGTCCAGCGCGCCGAGATGGTCTTGGGGTACCCGTTGCACGGCGCGCACCTTGCGGCGGTGCTGTGGGCGGACGCCACCGTGACCGCCCACGACGTGGCGGCGATGTTCGACAAGGCCGGGTCGATGATGGCGGGTGAAATGGGTGCCGCGGGACGCTACCTGATGGTGCCGACCGACGAGCGCGAGGCCCGCCTGTGGTTTTCGCCGCTGCCCACCGGGGAAACCGTCCCGGCCGACCCGGTGCGGCTGCGTGCGGCGTTCGAGTCGGCCCGCATCGATGCGAACCTCGCGTGCGGGCGGGTCGAGCACGGACTGGACGGCTTTCGGACCTCGTTGCGGCAAGCCGAACGTGCCAAGACGGTGGCGCTTGCCCGTGGTGACCATCCCCGCCAACGGGTCGTCTGCTACGGCGACGTCGCGCCGATCGCGTTGATGGCCAGCGACCCAGAAGAGCTGCAACGGTTTGTCGCCGACGCGCTGGGCGCCCTCGACACCGACGACGAACGCAACCGCTGGTTGCGCGAGACGCTGCGCGAATTCCTGGTCCGCAACCGCAGCTATGTGGCCACCGCTGAGGCAATGACCCTGCACCGCAACACAATCCAGTATCGGGTCAGCCAGGCGATGAAGCGCTGCGGACAGGACTTCGACGACCCCGTTGCCGTGTTCAGGGTGCAGATGGCGCTCGAGGTCTGCCGGTGGATGGGTCCGACGGTGTTGCGCGGGTCCACGTCGTGAGCACGTTCGTGCTGCGCGCACAAAAGAGGTGGTGAGCTTCGGCGTCGCGACACATGGTATCGGCACGATAATGGACGTTATCGTTCCTTCGTGGACGTCTCGGCTCTCCTGCGCGCGCACCAGCCCGGTGCGCTGTTCTCGCGGAACGTGGGCGTCCATCAACGCCGGGTCGGTGACGAAAACAATTACCATGCAGAGAATTTCGTGCCGTCACCGCCGCCGCAACCGCCCGGGCCGGCCGCCCCCCGATATGCCGCCGAGCCGCTCGTGGGGGATCGGCGTCAAGGCGAGTATTTTCTCGCCCTGTTCAGGCTGAACCTGCGACGCATCGACTACCGGATCGAGAAATGCCGCGCCGCGATCACCTATTCACAGGCCGCCGGCGACATCGAGAACGTCATCGGATTCCGCGACCTGCTGCGGCTCGAGCAGCAGGAGCGGCGGGCGGTCGAAGCGATGATCGTGAATCTGCAGCGACGCTTCCCCGGCCCACACTCCGAAGCTCCGTGATCTGCCCGGCCGGCCGGTAGTTCCGCCGATCGGGCCGCCGCCGGTCCGAGTAGGCATTGCCCGGCCCGATACATTTGGACCCACTGCGTGCTACCTCGGAATTGGAGCCGTCATGGGATTCATGTCACCAGACCTTCCAGACGTCGATCGCGACACCTGGCCAAGCCTGCCGCGGGCCGAACGCCTGCAGGTGGTGACCCGGCACTGGGCCGAGAACGGCTTCGGCACACCGTATGCCGTGTACCTGATCTACCTGCTGAAGATCATCCTGTACGTCGCCGTGCCCGCCGCCGTCATCTCCCTGACTCCCGGCCTGGGCGGCCTGGGCAACATCGCCCAGTGGTGGACGCAGCCCATCGTCTACCAGAAGTTCATCGTGTTCACCCTGCTCTTCGAGGTGCTGGGTTTCGGTTGCGGGTCCGGGCCACTCACCGGTCGCTTCATGCCACCCATCGGTGGATTCCTGTATTGGTTGCGTCCCAACACAATTCGTCTCCCACCGTGGGGCGACAAGGTCCCGTTCACCCGCGGTGACTCCCGTTCCATCGCCGACATCGTGCTCTACGTTGTCGTACTGGCCAGCGGGGTGTGGGCGATGCTGGCACCCGGAGACGGGCCGATCGGCAACGACGGTGATGTGGGTCTGCTCAACCCCGTCCTGGTGATTCCGATCATCGTCGCGCTGGCACTGTTAGGGCTGCGCGACAAGACCATTTTCCTGGCCGCGCGCGGCGAGCACTACTGGCTGAAGTTGTTCGTGTTCTTCTTTCCGTTCACCGACCAGATCGCGGCGTACAAGCTCATCATGCTGTTGCTGTGGTGGGGAGCGGCGACCTCGAAGCTCAATCACCACTTTCCCTACGTCGTGTCGGTGATGACGAGCAACAACGCCCTGCTGCGCAGCAAACTGTTCACCCCGCTCAAGCATCGGCTCTACCTCGACCCTGTCAACGACCTGCGGCCCACCGTGATACCGAAACTGATGGCCCATGTCGGCGGCACCACCGCGGAATTCGTGGTCCCGACGATTCTGGTTTTCGTCGCCGGTGATCAGCCCTGGCGCTGGTTCCTGATCGGGTTCATGGTGATCTTTCACCTCAACATCCTGTCCAACCTCCCGATGGGAGTTCCGTTGGAATGGAACGTGTTCTTCATCTTCTCGCTGTTCTACCTGTTCGGTCACTACGGCTCGGTCCGGGCCACCGACCTCCACTCGCCGCTGCTGCTGGCGCTGGTGCTGACCGCGGCCGCGGTCGCGGTGGCGGGAAATCTGTTCCCGGCCAAGATTTCCTTCCTGCCCGGCATGCGCTACTACGCCGGGAACTGGGCCACCAGTGTGTGGTGTTTCGGCCCCGGCGCGGAGGAAAAGATCGACGCCGAAGTCGTGAAAAGCTCTGCGCTGGTGGTGAATCAGTTGGCCAGGCTCTACGACCCGGCGACCGCTGAGATCATGGCGGACAAAACCGCCGCGTTCCGTGCCATGCACACCCACGGTCGGGCGCTCAACGGGCTGCTGCCCCGCGCGATCGACAACGAGGCCGACTACAAGATCCGCGAAGGTGAGATCGTGGCCGGCCCGCTGGTCGGCTGGAACTTCGGCGAGGGCCACCTGCACAACGAGCAACTGCTCGAGGCGGTCCAGCGTCGGTGCAACTTCGAGGAGGGCGAGGTCCGCGTCGTCGTCCTCGAAGGTCAACCGATCCAGCATCAGAAGCAGTGGTATCGGATCTTCGACGCCAAGACCGGTCTGATCGAGGCGGGTTACGTCAACGTCGCGGACATGCTCACCCGCCAGCCGTGGCCGGAGCCCGGCGACGAGTTCCCCGTCCACGTCACCACCCAAACATCCTCTCCCGCATGACTTCCGCGGTCGTCGTCGGCGCCGGGCCCAATGGGCTGGCCGCCGCGATACAGCTGGCCCGTCAGGGCGTGGACGTGCAGGTGCTCGAGGCCGACGACACCATCGGCGGGGGAGCGCGCTCTGGTGAGTTGACGGTGCCTGGGGTCATCCACGATCACTGCTCGGCGTTTCACCCGCTCGGCGTCGGTTCACCGTTCTGGCAAGAGATCGACCTGCAGAGTTACGGCTTGACGTGGAAATGGCCGGAGGCCGACTGCGCCCATCCGCTCGACGACGGCACGGCCGGTGTGTTGTACCAGTCGATCACCAAGACCGCCAAGGGACTTGGACCCGACCGCAGACGGTGGCGGGCCGCGATCGGCGGTCTGGCGAAAGGTTTCGACAGCCTGGCCGAGGACCTGCTGCGCCCGGTGCTGCACGTGCCGCGCCATCCGCTGCGCCTGGCGCTGTTCGGTCCGCGGGCGGTGCTGCCCGCGACGGCGGTGGCCGGCTGGTTTCGCACCGAGCAGGCGCGCGCCCTCTACGGCGGCGCGGCCGCGCACGCCTACACCCGGTTGAACCGCCCGCTGACCGCTTCGCTGGGGCTGATGATCCTGGCCAGCGGCCACCGGTACGGCTGGCCGGTCGCCGAAGGCGGGTCCGGTTCGATCACCCGCGCGCTGGGGGCGGCGCTGCAGGCGCACGGCGGTCGGGTGACCACCGGCGTGACGGTGACCAGCCGCCGCGACATCCCCAACGCCGACGTCGTAATGCTCGACCTGAGCCCCGCGCAGGTGCTGCAGCTCTACGGCGATGCGATGCCCACTCGGATCAAGCGGTCGTATCGGCGGTATCGGGAAGGGTCGTCGGCGTTCAAAGTCGACTTCGCGATCGAAGGCGACATCCCCTGGACGAACCCCGACTGCGGGCGGGCCGGCACGGTCCATCTGGGTGGCAGCTTCGACGAGATCGCCGACACCGAACTGCAACGCGCGCAGGGCACCATGGTGCCGCGACCGTTCGTCCTGCTCGGCCAGCAGTACCTGGCCGACCCGTCCCGATCGGCGGGCAACATCAACCCGATCTACGCCTACGCCCACGTGCCGTTCGGCTACACCGGAGACGCCACCGCGGCGATCGTCGACCAGATCGAACGATTCGCGCCCGGATTCCGGGAGCGCATCGTCGCCACCGTCAGCACCGGCACCGCCGAGCTGCAGGCGCACAACCCCAGTTTCATCGGCGGCGACATCATCGGCGGCGCCAACGACCGGCTGCAGATCATCTTCCGGCCGCGGATCGCCCTCGACCCGTATGCGATCGGTGTCCCGGGCATCTACCTGTGTTCACAATCCGGCCCACCGGGCGCCGGCATACACGGATTGTGCGGCTATCACGCCGCCGAATCGGCGCTGCGGTGGTTGCGGCAGCGACACTGACGTTCGCGGTGGCCGAATTGTAACTAATCTTCGGTCGAAAAACACGGGGTGCGCGCTTTTCGAACGGTTCGGCCAACCAGCATCGCTATTGTAAGCCCGCCGAATTGACGCGCAATTGCGACGGTAATGTGATCAATCGCGGTATTGCGCTGCATTTCCGGATGCGCATTTCTTCAGCGCACGCTTCGGCGCGCGAATATGCCGCGACGGCAATTTCTGCGCCTGGTGCAAAAACGGCGGATTTATGTCAGCCGTTAGGTCCGGGCGATAAAGGCTGACCGGGCACCGGTCCACCAGTCGGCGCCGGACGGCTCGGGTCGCCCTTGCCGGTCCTGGACATGTCGGTGATCGGCGCGGTTGCCGCTCCACCCTCCGGACCCAGGGCGATCAACGGGGTACCCGCCGGGATAACCGGGGCGACAGGTGCGCCCACCGGAACCGGGGCGCCCACCGGGACGGGTGCGCCCACCGGAACCGGGGCGCCCACGGGCACGGGTGCGCCGACCGGCACGGGTGCGCCGACCGGGACGGGTGCGCCCACCGGGATGGGGCCACCTATGGGCACCACCGCACCGCCGGGACCAGGCACGACCACCGGAACACCGGCCATGCCGGTGATGGGAGCACTGGCAGGACCGCACACACCGGTGGGCGTGGCGCCGGCCGGTGCCGGGCCGCCACCCGGTGCCGGGCCGCCGGCCGGTGCTGGTGCACCACCGGGAACCGCGCCACCCGCGGCCGGGCCGCCTGCGGCTGCGGGCCCGCCCGCTGCTCCCGCGCCGCCGTATGCACAGCACGCCGCGGCCCCGCCGGCACCGGCAAGCGCCGCGCCGTCGGCTGTGCCCGCCATGCCCTGGATGCATCCGTAGCCGCCTGTTTTCAGCGGGACCGCGGCCGCGGCCGGGCTCAGCGAGAGGGCGGCCCCGCACAACCCGGCGCCGACAGCAATAACTTTGATGTTGAATCGATCAAAGATCGTCATCAACGCCAACTCCTTTATCCGTGCTCACATATTTCCTCGTGGTCCCGCAGAACCGCATAGCCGAAGTCTCCGAACGACCGGCCCAATTGTCAGCCGCCGTTGTTCAACACATGACACACCGCGCCGCGCCGTTTCCAAATGGTGACGTTCGCTCGGATTCAGCCCCCGGGACAGTCTGCAAAGAGAATGGCGCGGACACCGTCAAATCCGCGCTGCCTCCCACCGACAGCATCGCCAGGATTGGAGATGAATGCCGCCGAAACGGCGCCAGTCGCCCGCCGGGTAGGTGAGCCGGCAGTCTTACCGGCCCCAGCGACCCCGGTTGCACTGATCTAGGCTGGCCACGAGCGCTTATCAGCGGACACGAAAGAAGACGAGGAGAGACACCGTGACGGTCCGAGTAGGCATCAATGGGTTTGGTCGAATCGGACGCAACTTCTACCGCGCCCTTTTGACCCAGCAGGAGCAGGGCAAAGCCGACGTCGAGGTGGTGGCCGTCAACGACCTCACCGACAACGCCACGCTGGCGCATCTGCTGAAGTTCGACTCGATCCTGGGCCGCCTGCCTGCCGACGTCAGCCTCGACGGCGACGACACCATCGTCGTCGGCGACCACAAGATCAAGGCCCTGGCCGTCAAGGAGGGTCCGTCCGCGCTGCCGTGGGGTGACCTGGGTGTCGACGTCGTCGTCGAGTCCACCGGTATTTTCACCAACGCCGCCAAGGCCAAGGGTCACCTGGACGCCGGGGCCAAGAAGGTGATCATCTCCGCGCCGGCCACCGATGAGGACATCACCATCGTTCTGGGCGTCAACGACGACAAATACGACGGCAGCCAGAACATCATCTCCAACGCCTCGTGCACCACCAACTGCCTGGGACCGGTGGCCAAGGTGCTCAACGACGAATTCGGCATCGTCAAGGGCCTGATGACCACCATCCACGCCTACACCCAGGACCAGAACCTGCAGGACGGCCCGCACAAGGACCTGCGCCGCGCCCGGGCCGCCGCGCTCAACATCGTGCCCACCTCCACCGGAGCGGCTAAGGCCATCGGCCTGGTGCTGCCGGAGTTGAAGGGCAAGCTGGACGGGTATGCACTGCGGGTGCCGATCCCGACCGGATCGGTCACCGACCTGACCGCGGAGCTGTCGAAGTCGGCCAGCGCCGACGAGATCAACGCCGCGTTCAAGGCCGCGGCCGACGGACCGCTCAAGGGCATCCTGAAGTACTACGACGCCCCGATCGTGTCCTCCGACATCGTCACCGACCCGCACAGCTCGATCTTCGACTCCGGCCTGACCAAGGTCATCGACAACCAAGCCAAGGTCGTGTCCTGGTACGACAACGAGTGGGGCTACTCCAACCGCCTCGTCGACCTGGTCGAGCTCGTCGGCAAGTCGCTCTAGCCGTGAGCATCCCGACCCTCGAAGACCTTCTCGCCGAAGGTGTTTCAGGTCGCGGTGTGCTGGTGCGCTCCGATCTGAACGTGCCTCTCGACGATGACGGCAACATCACCGACCCCGGCCGCATCACCGCTTCGGTGCCCACGCTGCAGGCGTTGCTCGACGCCGGCGCCAAACTGGTGGTCACCGCGCACCTCGGCCGGCCCAAGGACGGGCCGGACCCCAAATACTCGCTGGCGCCGGTCGCCAAGGCGCTGGGCGAACAACTCGGTCGGCACGTCCAGCTGGCCGGGGATGTCGTCGGTACCGACGCGCTGGCCCGGGCCGAGGGTCTGACCGACGGCGACATCCTGCTGCTGGAGAACATCCGCTTCGACAAACGTGAGACCAGCAAGGACGACGACGAACGCCTGGCGCTGGCTAAACAACTCGCCGAATTGGTCAGTCCCGGAGGGGCTTTCGTCTCCGACGGGTTCGGTGTGGTGCACCGCAAGCAAGCCTCGGTGTACGACGTCGCCACCCTGCTGCCGCACTACGCGGGCAAACTCGTCGCCGACGAGATCAAGGTGCTCGAGCAGCTGACCAGTTCCACTGAGCGGCCCTACGCCGTGGTGTTGGGCGGCTCGAAGGTGTCCGACAAGCTCGGTGTCATCGAGTCGCTGGCGACCAAAGCCGACAGCATCGTCATCGGCGGCGGGATGTGCTTCACATTCCTTGCCGCACAAGGTTATTCGGTCGGCAAATCGCTGCTCGAAGAGGAGATGGTCGACACCTGCAGCAAGTTGTTGGAGACCTACCACGACGTGCTGCGACTGCCGGTGGACATCGTGGCCACCGAGAAGTTCGACGCCGATTCGCCGCCGCAGACCGTGGCCGCCAACGAAATTCCCGACGACCTGATCGGCCTGGACATCGGACCCGGTTCGGTGAAGAGGTTCACCACGCTACTGTCCAACGCGCAGACCGTCTTCTGGAACGGCCCGATGGGGGTGTTCGAGTTCCCGGCCTACGCGGAAGGCACGCGCGGAGTTGCCGAAGCGATCGTCGCGGCGACCGGCAAAGGCGCGTTCAGCGTCGTCGGCGGCGGCGACTCCGCAGCGGCGGTCCGCGCGCTGGGCATTGCCGAGGACGACTTCTCGCACATCTCCACCGGCGGGGGCGCGTCGCTGGAATATCTCGAGGGCAAGACACTTCCGGGCATCGAGGTGCTGGGTCAGGCCCAGCCCGAGCAAGACTAAGAAGGGCAAACAGTAGTGAGTCGCAAGCCGCTGATCGCCGGCAACTGGAAGATGAACCTCAATCACTTCGAGGCGATCGCGCTGGTCCAGAAGATCGCATTCGCGTTGCCGGACAAGTACTTCGACAAGGTCGACGTCACCGTGATCCCACCGTTCACCGATCTGCGCAGTGTGCAGACCCTGGTCGACGGCGACAAACTACGCCTCACCTACGGGGCGCAGGACTTGTCGCAACACGACTCCGGTGCCTACACCGGGGAGATCAGCGGGGCCTTCCTGGCCAAGCTGGGCTGCACGTTCGTCGTCGTCGGACACTCCGAGCGGCGCACCTATCACGACGAAGACGACGCGTTGGTGGCCGCCAAGGCCGCCGCCGCGCTCAAGCACGAACTGACCCCGATCGTCTGCATCGGCGAGCACCTCGAGGTCCGCGAGGCCGGAAATCACGTGTCGCACAACGTCGAACAGCTCCGCGGCTCGTTGGCCGGGTTGTCGAACGAGCAGATCGAGAAGGTCGTGATCGCCTACGAGCCGGTCTGGGCGATCGGCACCGGGCGGGTGGCCAGCTCGGCCGACGCCCAAGAGGTGTGTGCGGCGATCCGCGAGGAGCTGGGAAAGATCGCTTCACCGGAGATCGCCGAGGTGGTGCGGGTGCTCTACGGCGGTTCGGTGAACGCCAAGAACGTGGGCGACCTTGTCGCGCAACAGGACATCGACGGCGGCCTGGTGGGTGGGGCGTCGCTGGACGGCGAGCAGTTCGCGACGCTGGCGGCGATCGCTGCCGGGGGCCCGCTGCCCTGACCCCGCTGCCCTACGGCAGCGGGACCCGCCCTACCGGTGCGCGGTCAGCCTGCCGTATTTCCCGGCCCGGACTATGGCGTGCGATCGCCACAATTGGCGCTGCATCGAGTCGAACACGTGGTCCGCAATGGATTTCGCGAGCTGCAACTGCTCGCTGGTGAGCGGCCCGGGCGCGCTGATGACGACACTGTCCCCGTCCGATCCGGTCGGCGGGTCATGCCGGCCGGCCAGATAGTCCAACCGGCCGCCGGTCTCGCTTTCCGCCGCCAACGCCAGCGGGCGCGTCTGGGCGAAGAATTCTTCGCCGGTCGATTCCAGCGCCACCAGCATCCACCAACGCAGTACCGGATCTTCTTGTTGCAGAGCGATTTTGGCGAACTCGATCATGTTCTGCCGGTGCACGTCCATGTCTGGATCGAAGAACAGCCACTCCAGCGCGTCACTGGCGGTGTGGTCGAGTAGGTCGTCGAGTCCGAGCGCATCCCAGTCCGACAAGAAGAGCTGGCTGTGCTCGGACAGTCGCGAAGCCCACGCGTTGACCTCATGCTGCGCCGCGGACGACGGTTCGTCGAACGTCATCGCGTATTTGGTCAGGTCGCGGTAGCCGAGGATGTCCATCACCCACATCGGGATGAATTGACGAAGTTTGTCCGCGGGACCGTGTTGGTCGCTGCGCAGCCAGTCGTAGAACGGGTGCGCGCGCAATTTGTTCTTGTGCTCTTCGATGTAGGACACCAGCTCGGCGTCGCGGTCGTCACGGGGGGCGACGACCAGCGCGGGTGCTGTCCAGTCGTCGCGGGCCAGCGCGGGCGGTTCCGGACGACGCGGGACGGTGCCGTTGTCGAGGTAGGCGTTCGCGTAATGCAGGAATCCGTCGAAGATGTCGTCGAAGATGCCGAACATGCGCTGGCAGGCCTCGGCCGCACGCTCGCGGCGCCCAGGGTCCAGCGAGACCGTTTCGAAGATGCCTTCGGTATTCCCGACGTGCCCCGACTCCAAATCCAGGTGGTACGGGCCGAAATAGCGGTATTCCAGTCCGGTTTTGCTCGACAGCGTGGCCGCGACCCGGGCCGTATTGCTGAGCATGACGTGACCCGTCGCTTCTCCGGCCTCGGAGTGCCCGAACCGGATCAACGCATCGTCACCGTCGTCGACGACCAGCCTGATGAACTCGATTCCACTGCGGCGGAACGGTTCCTGATCCGGAGACAGAAACAACCACCACAGCGTGTCGCTGGTGCGCCAGCCCAAGCGTGTGTCCAATTCGAGCTTGCGCCAATCCTCGAGAAACATCTTGGAATGCTTCTCGTCTTCCAGGGTGCCGAGATTGATCACCCATTCGTATTCGGTGTGCGGCTCGGGGAACCGCAGCACCCACCGGTTCATGTCCCGGAACTGCATGATGAACAGTGCGCCCGCCGGACCGATGGACAACCGGTCCTGGGCTGGGACCCGATCGCTGGTCAGCCAGTCGAAGAACGCGTGTCCTCTGACCGCTTGTTGCCCTGCATCCCGCAGACGCATCACATGTTTCATTGCGAGGTCATTCCTTCGCTGACTTCATCCACCGATTGTTGAACCGCTACGCGCCGCGGACCTTTCGCAAAAGGTGCGGCAATTGTACGTCCGCGCAACGCGAGCCGAACATCGGACAGGAGTCACCCGCGAACGCGGCGGGAACTCGTCGATTCTGTTTACCCCAATTCGCCCATTTCTATGTGTTGCATGAGAAAGTAGCTGTGCAGCGGGCAGCGCTGATCTGGCTTTCTCGGTAGCAACCCGGGGGAGGAGGTGGACTCGGTGGTGATGATCGACCACGACGACAGGCGCGAAGATTCCGCGGGCGATGTGCCCGCCGAGACCAGCCAGCCGACACCTGACGAAAACTGCGCGCTCGAGTCGATGCTCGCCGGACGCGCGAGCGGCCGCGATGCCGAGCTGTTACGCGCCGTGTTCGCGCAGGCCGGAATCGGGGTCGGCCTCTCCGACATGGCCGGCAAGATCCTGGTGGTCAACACCGCATTTGCCCGCATGTTCGGTTACGAGGTCGAAGAATTCGTCAAACTGCACATCACCGACCTCAACCACCCGGACGACACCTCGGAGACCTGGCAGCAGTACGCGGCGTTGATGCGCGGTGACGTCGACCGGGTCAGCCTGGAGAAACCGCACCTGCATCGCGACGGACACACCATATGGAACAGCGTCAACGTCTCGCTGGTCCGGGACGCCAACGGCGTCCCCATCCACACCGTGGCGATGTTCGAGGACGTCACCGATCGTCACCAGCTCGAACAGCAACTGCGCCACCAGGCTCTCTTCGATCCGCTCACCGGTCTGCCGAACCGGGTGCAGTTCTTCGAGCGTCTCGGTGCCGCGTTCGACAATCCGCATTCGCGGGTCGGGATCTGCTACATCGACCTGGACTGCTTCAAGGATGTCAACGACACCCTGGGCCACGACATCGGCGACAAGGTCCTGGTCAAGGTCGCCGACCGACTTTCGTTGTGCCTGCAGCGATCTGAACAGATGGTCGCGCGGCTGGGCGGCGACGAATTCGTGTTCTTCGTACCAGAACCCAGTGGCACCAACGAGGTCACCGAGCTGGCCGACTCGGTGCTGCGGGTCCTGGAGTCGCCCTTCGACATCGACGGGCACCTGATCAACATCTCCGCCAGCGTGGGCGTCATGGAGCAGGAAGTCTCCGAGATGTCCCAGGTCGACCTGATGAAGGGAGCCGACATCACGCTGGCGCGGGCCAAGCAGGCCGGCCGCAACCGATGGGCGCTGTATGACCGCGACCACGACAACACCCCGATCTACAAGGCGCTGGACCGCGGTGAGTTCTTCCTCCTGTACCAGCCGATCGTGCGGCTGTCCGACAACGCCATCATCGGCGCCGAGGCCCTGCTGCGGTGGGCGCACCCCACGCTGGGCACGCTGCTTCCCGAGCGATTCATCAATCTGGCCGAGCGGAACGGGATGATCGTGCCGCTCACCACGTTCGTCGTCGAACAAGCCTGCCGCGACCTGCGTGCCTGGCATGCGGGCGTCACCGCCGACCCGTTGCCGTTCGTCAGTGTCAACGTCTCCGTGCGCAGCATCTGCGCTGCCGGCTTCATCTCGGTGGTCAAGAATGCCGTGCAGGACAGCGGGCTGCCGTCACACGCGTTGCAGCTGGAACTGACCGAGAATGCGATCCTCGGCAAAGACGAGACGTCGGTGACGCGGTTGCAGCAGCTGTCGGCGATGGGCGTGGCGATCGCCATCGACGACTTCGGCACCGGCTTCTCCAGCCTGGCCTACCTGCGCAACCTGCCGGTGGACGTGGTCAAGCTGGCCGGTGAGTTCATCAAGAACATCGGTGGCAACATCCACGGCAGGCTGGCCGACGAGCAGATCACCCGGGCGATGATCGACCTGGCTCACACGCTGGGCCTCAGCGTCACCGCGGAGCAAGTCGAGACCGCCAGTCAGGCCGCCCGGTTGCGGGCCTTCGGCTGCGACGCCGCGCAAGGCTGGCACTTCGCCAGGCCGATGCCCGCCGACGAATTGTTCGGACGCTGAGCGGCGGCGCCGCGAACGTGTCGCTACTGCGAATATCCGGCCCGATTTTCGCAGCCGCAACACACTCGGCGAACCTGCCTGTGGCCCCCTTCGCCGAACGTGTAACCGTTGCCAAATCCAGGCCGAAATTTCGCAACAGCGACACGCTCGGCGCTCACCACCACGCCATGTTGTCTTGACCACTTGACAATGGGGGCCTGATTTTCGCAGCGGCAACACACTCGGCGAGCGGTTGCCGCTAGCTCACTTGTATTTGATCAGCAGCGCCATGCCGATGATCGACACCAGCCAGATTCCGGTGATGAACAGCGTCAACCGGTCCAGGTTCTTCTCGACGACGGTCGAACCGGACAGGCTGGACTGCACTCCGCCACCGAACAGTGTCGACAGGCCGCCGCCCTTGGCGCGGTGCAGCAGCACCAGCAACACGACCAGCACGCTGGTGACCACCAGGGTGATCTGCAGGGCCAACTCCATAACGGGCAGCCTACCGAACGTGGCCGGACGGGCCGCGACCGCCAGGCTCAGTTGGGCGGACCAACCACCAGCGTCACCGGCACGGTGCGACTGACCTGCCCGCCGTCCAGGTAGGTGACCATCACGGTTTCGTCGGGACGACGCCGGTCCAGCACGTCGGTGAGGACGGTTGCGTCGGGCACCTGCGTGCCGTCGATCGCCGTGATGACGTCGCCGCCGTCCAGGCCCGCCGCCTCGGCGGGTGAGCCGCGCAGGACGCCTTCGACGGGGACGCCCCCGCCGCGGCTGTTGCTGACCGCCACACCGAGGATGGCCGTCGGGCCGACATGGATCGACCCGGCAGGCGTGCCGGAGCGGACGGCGTCGGCGATCCCCAGCGCGCGATTGAGCGGGATGGCAAAGCCGCCGGTGCTGACCATCTGGTAGGTCTCCGAGGCGGCGGTGACGATTCCGACGACCTGGCCGTTGCGGTCGACCAGGGGGCCGCCGGAATTGCCGGGCCGGACGTTGGCGCCGAACTCGATGAGGTCGCTGAGTTGCTCGCTGCTGCCGGTGGTTCGATCGTTGGCGACGATGCTCTGGCCGAGCGCCCGGACAGCCCCGCCCGCCGGGGTCAATCCGCCGCCCTCGGGGAATCCGACCGCGGTCACCGGGTCGCCGACTCGCACGCTCGAGGAATCCGTGGTGGGAGCGACGGGCAAGCCGGCCGCACCGCGCAGTTGCAGGACGGCGATGTCACTCTTGCGGTCGTACCCGAGCACGTCGGCCGCGTAGGCCTGCCCGTTGCCCACGTTGGTCACCGTGATGTCCGTGGCGCCCCGGATGACGTGGTTGTTGGTCAGCACGACGCCGTCCGGGCTCAGCACGATCCCGGTGCCGGTGCCGGTCGCCCGTTCGAACGGGATGTTGGTATCGATCCGCACGACGCCCGGCTCGACGCGGGTGGTGTCGACGACGAGGCTCGGTGCCGTCTTGATGCCGTCGTGCGGTCGCCCGCCCGACGACACGTCGGCGGAAGCCTCGGGTGTGGCGGTAGTGAGTCCGGCGGTGGTGAGAACCAGGACGAGCATCAGCAGGTAGCGGCTGATCCGCGCGCGCAGCGCCCCTGCTGGGTGACGCCCATTGGTCGAAAGCATGTCTGGTTCCTTTGGTTACTGGGTCAAAGCGACGGTTGGCGTCCTTTACCCAGGCCCGAGCTGGCTAAACTCCGCGCCAAATGGCCGAGTCGACAGCCGGCACCGATACTTGGACGCATGGTCGAGGTCTCAGACACCGCTTTAGAGCCGATCGGCGACGTCCATCGGACCGCGTTGGGTCGCGAGGCGACCGAGCCGATGCGCGCCGACATCAGGCTGCTGGGCGCCATCCTCGGTGACACCGTGCGCGAGCAGAACGGCGAAGAGATCTTCGACCTCGTGGAGCGGGCCCGGGTGGAATCCTTCCGGGTGCGACGCTCGGAAATCGACCGCGCCGAGGTGTCGCAAATGTTCGACGGCATCGACATTCACCAGGCCCTGCCCGTCATCCGCGCGTTCACCCACTTCGCGTTGTTGGCCAACGTGGCCGAAGACATCCACCGCGAACGTCGCCGTAGCGTCCACGTCGCCGCCGGGGAGCCGCCGCAGGACAGCAGCCTGGCGGCGACCTATCTGAAACTCGAAGAGGCTCAACTCGATTCGCAGACGGTGGCCGACGCGCTGCGGGGGGCGCTGGTGGCTCCGGTGATCACCGCCCATCCCACCGAGACCCGCCGGCGCACCGTCTTCGTCACCCAACACCGGATCACCGAACTGATGCGGCTACACGCGGAAGGACACACCGAGACCGACAGCGGGCGCAGCATCGAACTCGAATTGCGCCGCGAGATCCTCACGCTGTGGCAGACCGCCATCATCCGGTTGTCCCGGTTGCAGATCAGCGACGAGATCGCCGTGGGTTTGCGGTATTACCCGGCCTCGTTCTTCGAGGTCATCCCGAAGGTGAACGCCGAGGTCAGGGCGGCGCTGCGGGCCCGCTGGCCGGACGCCGAGCTGTTGTCCGGGCCGATCCTGCGGCCGGGCTCCTGGATCGGCGGCGACCGCGACGGCAACCCCAACGTCACCGGCGAGGTGGTGCGGCTTGCCACCGGCAGCGCCGCTTACACCGCACTGGCTCATTACCTGGCCGAACTCGACCACCTCGAGCAGGAACTGTCGATGTCCTCGCGATTGCTCACGGTGACACCCGAACTCGCCGAACTCGCCGGCGGGTGCGAGGACAAGGCCCGCGACGACGAGCCCTACCGGCGGGCGTTGCGGGTGATCCGCTCCCGGTTGAGCGCCACCGCCGTCCAGATCTTGGACCGGGAGCCACCGCACCTGCTCGACCTGGGCCTACCGGCCTACGACGCGCCTGCCGAGTTGCGTGCCGATCTGGACATCGTCGATGCTTCGCTGCGCCGCCACGGCAGTGCGGTGCTGGCCGACGACCGGCTGGCGCTGCTGCGAGAAGCCGTGCACGTATTCGGATTTCACCTCAGCGGATTGGATCTGCGGCAGAACTCAGACGTGCACGAGGAGGTGGTGGCCGAACTGCTGGCCTGGGGCGGAGTGCACCCCGACTACGCCTCGCTCCCGGAAGAAGAGCGGGTGGAATTGCTGGTGACCGAACTGGGCACCCGGCGTCCTTTGGTGGGGGACCGGACGCAACTGTCCGATCTCGCGCGCAGCGAACTGGAGATCGTCGGCGCCGCCAGGCACGCCGTCCAAACCTACGGCCCCGCATCGGTTCCCAATTACGTCATCTCCATGTGCCGGTCGGTGTCGGACATGCTGGAGCCGGCGATCCTGCTCAAAGAAGTTGGCCTGCTGGACGCTTCGGGTGACGAACCGTACTGCCCGGTGGGTATCTCCCCGCTGTTCGAGACGATCGACGACCTGCACAACGGCGCGTCGGTGCTGCAGTCGATGCTGGAACTCCCACTCTACCGGGCCATGGTGGCGGCCCGCGGCGACGAGCAGGAGGTGATGCTGGGCTACTCCGACTCCAACAAAGACGGCGGATACATGGCCGCCAACTGGGCCGTCTACCGTGCCGAGCTGGCCTTGGTCGAAACGGCCCGCGACAACGGAATCCGGTTGCGGCTCTTCCACGGTCGCGGCGGCACGGTGGGCCGCGGTGGGGGCCCGAGCTACCAGGCCATCCTGGCGCAGCCGCCGGGGGCGGTGAACGGGTCGCTGCGGCTCACCGAGCAGGGCGAGGTGATCGCGGCCAAATACGCCGAACCCCGTACCGCCCGGCGCAATCTGGAGAGCTTGGTGGCCGCGACCCTGGAGTCCACGCTGCTCGACGTCGAGGGGCTCGGTGACCGCGCCGAGCCCGCCTACGCAGTGATGGACGAGATAGCCGACCTGGCGAAGCGGGCATACGCCGAATTGGTGCACGACACAGAGGGTTTCGTCGAATACTTCAAGGCGTCCACGCCGGTCGGGGAGATCGGTTCGCTGAACATCGGCAGCCGGCCCAGCTCGCGCAAACCCACCGAGTCCATCGCCGACCTCCGCGCCATCCCGTGGGTACTGGCTTGGAGTCAGTCGCGGGTGATGCTGCCCGGCTGGTACGGCACCGGCACGGCCTTCGAGCAGTGGATCGGCGCCGGGCCGGAAAGCGAAGAGGACCGGCTTGCGGTGCTGCACGAACTGTATGAACGGTGGCCGTTCTTCAGCAGTGTGCTGTCCAACATGGCGCAGGTGCTGGCCAAGAGCGATCTCGGGCTGGCCGCCCGGTATTCGGAGTTGGTGGACGACGAAGCGTTGCGGCGCAGGGTGTTCGACAAGATCGTCGACGAGCATCGCCGGACCATCGCGATGTACAAGCGCATCACCGGCCAGGACGACCTGTTGGCCGACAACGCCGCGCTGGCGCGTTCGGTGTTCAACCGGTTTCCGTATCTCGAGCCGCTCAATCACCTTCAGGTGGAACTGCTCCGGCGCTACCGCTCGGGTGAGGACAACGAATTCGTGCAGCGCGGAATCCTGCTGACGATGAACGGTTTGGCCAGCGCGCTACGGAACAGCGGCTGAAACGGCGGCTCACCCCGGAGCGTCAGACTGAACAAGGTGCTCACGACGCGGTGCGGCGGCGGGCTCGGCGCGCAGTGACTTCCATTTTGGTGTTGATCGGTTCGACGGCCGCGGCCAGGCGCGGATAGGCGATCGCCGGCCCGACCCAGCGGGCCAGGAAGCGGCGCAATTCAGCCGGACCGCGCGAATCACGTTCGGTGAGAAACGAATACAACACGCGGATGCTGAACTCGGAAAGTTCGTCCAGCGCCGCTTCGTCGAAACCGTGTGCCTCCCAATCGACGTCGAACCTATGCAACATGGAGCGACTGAACGTCAACGCGGTGTCGGAGGCCAGCGAGGTGGTGACCTTGCCGCCCGGCCGGTTCGTCAGGATGAAGTTGATCCGCTGGTCGTCGGCCAGCGTCTCCACGGCGAATGCCATGCCTTCGACGATCGCGTCGACCGGTTCGGTCAATCCGCGCACGCGCGCGGCCAGTCGCTCCAGGAATCCGTCGCCGGAGCGCATGGAGGTGGTCAGGATGAGCTGTTCGGCATTGGGGAAATAGCGATACACGGTCTGGCGCGTCACGCCGAGTTTTCGCGCCACATCGGCGATGCGCAGCGAAGGACCGCGTTCGACGAGCAATTGTTCGGCTGCGTCGAGGATTCGGCTGATCGCTTCTTCGTCAGATGCCGGGGTATCGCCTGACCACCCGTGGCTACGCATCGCTACCCAGCCGCTTCTGCAGACATATCCGGATCATAAAGGGTGCTGTCGCCTGCGACTTGAGTCGTTGACTCAGCGCAGAATCATCACGTTCTAGTGGACGGTGCGATTCCGCAGCCGGTCCAGCACCCCGCGCATCACGTGCTCGGTCGCGTTGATCGGCGTCATCATCGTCTCGCCCCAGCTGACGATGTTGTCCATCCGCTCGAGAATGGCTTCCACCGGCTGCAGCACTCCCAGCAGGCGTTTCGCCAGATCGTCGAGGCTGGACAGGGTGCGGTCCAGATGGTTGAGGGCGTCTTCCATCCGTTCCACGGTGGTGTTGAGCGCCTCCAGCGACGTGTTGAGTTGCTCGAGGGAACTGCTGAGCCCGTCGAGGACATCCTCCACCTGCTCTACAGTCTTGTCGGCATTCAACGCCGCTTGGGTAAGCGTCTTCACCCTTTGCCTAGCGGGCGGGCGGCCACCGCTTCTGTCTGCCATGTTGGTCATTATTACCAGCTGGCCAGTCAGCTTCCTACCCTCGGGAGAGTTTGCTCGCGGCGCCCTCGTCGAGTAGCCACAGCGTAGCCTCGCGACCGACGGCCCCGGCGGCCGGCAGCGACACCGGTTCGGCACCGCCGATCGCCGTCGCCACCGCGTCGGCTTTGCCTTCCCCCGACACCATCAGCCAGACCTCGCGGGAACGCTGAATTGCGGGCAACGTCAACGTGATTCGCAGCGGCGGCGGCTTGGGGCAGTCTTCGACCGCGACCACCATGCGGTTGGTCTCGCGCACCGCCGGAGTGTCCGGGAACAGCGAGTTGACGTGGCCCTCGGGTCCCATTCCCAGCAGGTGGACGTCGAAGGTGGGTGCCGGTTCTCCGTCGGTGGCGTTGGCGGCCAGGATCTGCTCGTAGGCCAGGGCGGCGGCGTCGATGTCGGAACCGAATTCGCCGTCGCCGGCGGCCATCGGGTGCACCTGGCTGGCCGGGATCCCGACGTGGTCGAGGAGCGCCTCGCGGGCCTGTTTCTCGTTGCGTTCGTCGTCGTCCTCGGCGACGTAGCGCTCGTCGCCCCAGAAGACGTGCACCTTCGACCAGTCGATCTGTCCGTCCCGGGTCGCCAGATAGCGCAGCAGCCCGATCCCGTTGCCGCCGCCGGTCAGCACGATCAGGGCCTGACCGCGCGCCGCTACCGAGTCCTGCACGACTTTGATCAGCCGCTCGCCGGCGGCTTCGACGAGCTTGTCGCCGTCGGCAAACGTCTGGATTTCGGTGCTCATGCGTACTGCACTTTCTTGATGCCCTCCAGTGCCGACAGATAGATCTCGTCGGCGTCGAGTCGGCGCAGGTCTTCGGCCAGACATTCCCCGGTCACCCTGCGCGGCAACGGGACCAGTGCGTCGGGCTTGGCGGTGCGGCTCAGGGTTGCGGTCGTTCCGTCCTGCGGGCGGCTGAGCGAGATCGTCTCGCTGTCACGCACCAGTTCCACCTTGAGGTCGCCGACCTCACGGCGCACCGGACCGTCGATGCGGCTGGCGAGCCAGCCGGCCAGCACATCGAGCGCGGGTTCGGTACGTAACCCGGAGATCAGCGCCGATTCGATCGGTTCGTGCGGCGGCAGATCGACGGCTGAGGTCAGCAGCGCTCGCCAGTAGGTGATGCGGCTCCACGCCAGATCGGTGTCCCCGGCGGTGTATCCGGCCAGCCGGCTCTTGATCGCCGACAACGGGTCGGCACCGTTGGTGGCGTCGGTGATGCGACGAATCGCCAACTTGCCCAATGGGTCTCGAGCCGGCACTGCCGGGGCGATGTCGGGCCACCAGGCCACCACCGGGATGTCGGGCAACAGGAAGGGGACGACGACGCTGTCGGCGTGACCGGACAACGCACCGGACAGACGCAGGATCAACACCTCACCGGCACCCGCGTCGCGACCCACCCGGATCTCGGCATCCAAGCGTGGCTTGTCCGCGTACGGGTCTCCGCGCATGGCCACGATGATCCGGCTGGGGTGTTCGTGGCTGGCGTCGTTGGCGGCCTGGATGGACTCTTCCAGTACGGCGTCGCTGTCGGGCGCGATGATCAGTGTCAGAACCCGGCCCATCGTGACGATGCCGGCCTCTTCGCGAAGCTGGTCCAGCTTCTTGTTGATCGCGGTCGTGGTGGTTTCCGGTACGTCGACGATCATCTGCGCCGCTTCCCTCCGCGAGCCGGTGGTGCCTGCATCGTCGCGGCGCGGATCACGGCCGCCGCCATTCCCGGCCGGTGCGGCGCAGCATCTCGAACGCCGAATCCGGACCCCAGGTGCCGGCCTCATAAGGATCGGGTTTGCCGTGGGCTGCCCAGTTGTCGAGCACCGGATCGAGTATCTGCCAGGCCAATTCGACCTCTTCGTTGACCGGGAACAGCGACGGCTCACCGAGCAGCACGTCGAGGATGAGCCGCTCGTAGGCCTCGGGTGACTCTTCGGCGAAAGCCGAACCGTAGGAGAAGTCCATGTTGACGTCGCGGACTTCCATTGCGGTGTCAGGGACTTTGGACCCGAACCGCAGGGTGATGCCCTCGTCGGGCTGCACCCTGATGACCATGGCGTTGGCTCCGAGCTCGTCGGTCATGGTGGCGTCGAACGGCAGATGCGGGGCGCGCTTGAACACCAGGGCTATCTCGGTGACCCTGCGGCCGAGGCGCTTTCCGGTGCGTAGGTAGAACGGCACCCCCGCCCAGCGGCGGGTATCGACCTCGAGGGTGATCGCGGCGAAGGTCTCGGTGGTGGAGTCTTTGGCGAACCCCTCCTCCTCGAGCAGGCCGACCACCCGTTCCCCGCCCTGCCACCCGGCGGTGTACTGGCCGCGGCTGGTGGTCTCGTCGAGGGGTTCGGCCAGCCGTACCGCCGAGAGCACCTTGATCTTCTCCGTCTGCAACGACTGCGGGGTGAAGCTGACCGGCTCTTCCATCGCGGTCAGCGCGAGCAGTTGCATCAGGTGATTCTGGATCACGTCGCGGGCGGCGCCGATGCCGTCGTAATAGCCTGCGCGACCGCCCAATCCGATGTCTTCGGCCATCGTGATCTGCACATGGTCCACATAGTGCGCATTCCAGATCGGGTCGAACAACTGGTTGGCGAAGCGCAGCGCCAGGATGTTCTGCACCGTCTCCTTGCCGAGGTAATGGTCGATGCGGAAGACCGCCTCCTCGGGGAAGACCGCGTTGACCGACTTGTTGAGGTCCTGCGCGCTTTCCAGGTCGTGGCCGAACGGCTTCTCGATCACCACCCGGCTCCACTGGTCACCGTGCGGGCGGGCCAGTCCGGACTTGTGCAGTTGATCGCACACCACCGGAAACGATTTGGGCGGGATCGCCAGGTAGAACGCGTGATTGCCGCCGGTGCCCCGATCGGCGTCCAGCTTCTCCAGGGTCTCGGCCAGGCGCGCGAAGGCGTCGTCGTCGTCGAAAGTCCCAGGGACGAACCGGAATCCCTCGGAAAGACGGTCCCAGTTCTCCTGCCGGAAGGGGGTGCGACAGTGTTCCTTGACGGCCTTGTACACGACGTCACCGAAATCCTGGTGGCTCCATTCGCGGCGCGCGAAACCGACCAGAGAGAAGGTCGGCGGCAGCAGGCCGCGGTTGGCCAGGTCGTAGATCGCCGGCATCACCTTCTTGCGGGCCAGGTCGCCGGTGACCCCGAAGATCACCATGCCGCACGGACCGGCGATGCGGGGGAGCCGTTTGTCCCGCTTGTCGCGCAACGGGTTCTGCCATTGCGCGGCTTCGGAGCGGGTCATTTGTCGGCGGAGTCCAGCTGCTTCTGCGTCTCCTCGAGCAGTTCCTTCCAGGAATCCTCGAACTTCTCCACACCTTCGTTCTCCAGCACGACGAAGACGTCGTCGAGGTCGATCCCGATCTCGTCGAGCTTGTCGAACACCTGCTGCGCCTCGGAGGCGGTGCCGGTGACCGTGTCGCCCTTCACCTCCCCGTGGTCGGCGACGGCGTCAATCGTCTTCTCCGGCATGGTGTTCACCGTCTTGGGGGCGACCAGCTCGGTGACGTAGAGCGTGTCGGAGTAGTCCTCGTTCTTGACTCCGGTGGATGCCCACAGCGGGCGCTGCACCCGGGCGCCGTCGGACTTGAGCGCCTCGAAACGCTCACCGCCCTCGAACACCTCCTGGTACGCCGCGTAGGCCAACCGCGCGTTGGCAACCGCGGCCTGACCGAGCAACTTGCGCGCGTCTTCGGAGTCGATCTTCTCCAGCCGCTTGTCCACTTCGGTGTCCACCCGGGACACGAAAAACGATGCGACAGAGTGGATCTTGGACAGGTCGTGGCCAGCCTGCCTGGCCTTCTCCAGTCCGTCCAGGTAGGCGCCCATCACCGCGCGGTAGCGCTCGACCGAGAAGATCAGCGTGACGTTGACCGAGATGCCTTCGGCCAGCGTCGCGGCGATCGCGGGAATGCCCGCTTCGGTGGCCGGAATCTTGATCAGCAGGTTGGGCCGGTCGACGATCTTCCACAACTCGATCGCCTGCTGGGTGGTCTTGTCGGTTTCGTGCGCCAGCCTCGGGTCCACCTCAATGGACACCCGCCCGTCGACACCGTCAGAGGCCTCCCACTGCGGCCTCAGCACGTCGCAGGCGTTGCGCACGTCGTCGGTGGTCACGGTGCGGATGGTGGCGTCGACGTCGGCGCCGCGCTCGGCCAGTTCGGAGATCTGGTCGTTGTAGGTGTCGCTGTCCGCCAATGCCTTCTGGAAGATGGACGGGTTGGTCGTCACCCCGACGACACTCTTGGTGTCGATCAGTTCCTGCAGGTTCCCGGACTTGATCCGGTCCCGCGACAGATCGTCCAGCCACACCGACACCCCTGCGTCGCTCAGTGCGGCGAGGTTTGGATTCTGGGTCATCTTCAATCACCTTTTCTCAGTTATCGAGCGCTTCTTCCGCGGCGGCAGCGACGGCTTCCGCTGTGAAGCCGTACTCACGGAACAACGTCTTGTAGTCAGCGGACTCGCCGTAGTGCTCGATCGACACGATCTTGCCGGTGTCACCGACCAGCTTGTGCCAGGACTGCGCGACTCCGGCTTCGACCGCCACCCGGGCCGAGACCGTCGGCGGCAGCACGCTGTCGCGGTAGTCCTGCGGCTGGGACTCGAACCACTCCACACACGGCATCGACACCACCCGGGCGAGAATGTCCTTGTCCGCCAACAATTTCTGGGCAGCCACGGCGAGCTGCACCTCCGAACCGGTGCCGATGAGGACGACGTCCGGTTCCTCGTCGCCCGGGTCGCCGACCACATAACCGCCCCGGGCGACCCCGTCGGCGCTGGTGCCTTCCAGGATCGGGACGTTCTGCCGGGTCAGTATCAATCCCACCGGGCCGCTGCCGTTGCCCCGCGCCAACACGGTGCGCCACGCGTACGCGGTCTCGTTGGCGTCGGCGGGGCGCACCACCGACAGGTTCGGGATGGCGCGCAGCGCCGACAGGTGCTCGATCGGCTGGTGGGTCGGGCCGTCCTCACCCAGGCCGACCGAGTCGTGCGTCCACACGTAGATGGTGTCGATGTCCATCAGCGACGCCAGTCGCACCGCCGGGCGCATGTAGTCGGAGAACTGCAGGAACGTGCCGCCGTAGGCCCGGGTCGGCCCGTGCAGCACGATGCCGGACAGGATCGATCCCATCGCGTGCTCGCGGACCCCGAAATGCAGCGTCCTGCCGTACCAGTCCGCGTCGTAGTCCTTGGTCGAGATCGACGGCGGCCCAAAGGATTTGGCGCCATCAATGGTGGTGTTGTTGCTGCCCGCCAGGTCGGCCGAACCGCCCCACAACTCCGGCAGCTTCGGTCCGACCTTGTTCAGCACCTCGTTGGAGGCTTTGCGAGTGGCGATGTCGTCGTCACCGGCATCCCAGTGCGGCAGATCGTCGTCCCAGCCGTCGGGCATCTCCTGCGCGGTGAGCCGGTCCAGCAGCGCCTTGCGCTCGGGTTCGCGCTCCGCCCAGGAATCGAAGTCGGTCTGCCACTTCTCGTGGGCTTCCTTGCCGCGGTCCACCAGCTTGCGGGTGTGGGCGATCACCTCGTCGCGGACCTCGAAGTTCTTCTCCGGGTCGAAACCGAGGATCTTCTTGACCTCGGCTACTTCGTCGTCGCCGAGCGCCGCGCCGTGCGCCTTGCCGGTGTTCATCAGGTTGGGTGCCGGGAAGCCGATGATGGTGCGCAGCGAGATGAACGACGGCCGGCCGGTCTCGGCCTTGGCGTTGGCGATGGCTTCTTCGATGCCGACGACGTTCTCGCCGCCCTCGACTTCCTGCACGTGCCAGCCGTAGGCGCGGTAGCGGGCGGCGGTGTCCTCGCTGAGCGCGATGTTGGTGTCGTCCTCGATGGAGATCTCGTTGCGGTCGTAGAAGACGATCAGGTTGCCCAGCTGCTGGACTCCGGCCAGCGACGAGGCTTCCGAGGTCACCCCTTCTTCGATGTCGCCGTCGGAGGCGATCACGTAGATGAAGTGGTCGAACGGGCTGGTGCCTGGTTCGGCGTCCGGGTCGAACAGGCCGCGCTCGTAGCGCGCTGCCATCGCCATGCCGACCGCGGAGGCCAACCCCTGACCGAGCGGGCCGGTGGTGATCTCCACGCCCTTGGTGTGCCGGAACTCCGGGTGCCCCGGTGTCTTGGACTTCCAGGTGCGCAGCGCCTCGATGTCGTCCAGTTCCAGACCGAATCCGCCCAGGTAAAGCTGCAGGTAGAGGGTCAGGCTGCTGTGTCCGGCCGACAACACGAACCGATCGCGGCCCAGCCAGTGGACGTCGCTGGGATCGTGCCGCATGGCCCGCTGAAACAGCGTGTAAGCCAGCGGAGCCAGGCTCATCGCCGTCCCGGGATGCCCGTTACCGACCTTCTGAACGGCATCGGCGGCCAGCACGCGGATCGTGTCGACCGCGGCCGAATCGATCTCGGTCCAATCGTCGGGGTGGTGCGCTTGGGTAAGGGCGGAGATCTCTTCGGTAGTGGTCAATTCATTCCTCAGTTCAGTGCACAGGCCGGTGTGGTCAAACTGATCAATCCCACCCTAGTGCGGGATCGTGGGTCGTTGCAGGTCCCAGATTTGGGTGTACCCGGGTGGGACCTCTGTGAAAATATCGCGTCGGGGGCAAAAGCGGCCGAACCGACCCTGCGGGCCAGTGGTCGGGCGTGCGCGGTCTACCATCGTGCGTAGTAGAAGCTGCGCGCGGCTGCGATTTCACCGAGGAGTTAATGCGTGAGCGTTCGCGGGCATGTCGCGCCCGGCCGGACATCAAGCCGGTTACGGGGACGGGTAACCGGCACCATGCTGGCCTATCTGGCGTTGACCAAGCCGCGTGTGATCGAGTTGCTGCTGGTCACCGCGATACCGGCGATGCTGCTGGCGCACCGCGGCACCGTCGACCCGCTGCTGATCCTCAACACGCTGGTCGGCGGGATCATGGCCGCCGGCGGCGCCAACACGCTGAACTGCGTGGCCGACGCCGACATCGACAAGGTGATGAAGCGGACCGCGCGACGGCCGCTGGCCCGGGCCGCGGTGCCGACCCTTCATGCCCTGATTTTCGGGTTGGCGCTGAGCGTGGGCTCGTTCTTCTGGCTCTGGTGGACCACCAACCTGCTTTCGGGTCTGCTGGCCGTGGCCACCATCGCGTTCTACGTGTTCATCTACACGCTGCTGCTCAAGCGGCGCACCTCGCAAAACGTGGTGTGGGGCGGGGCGGCCGGCTGCATGCCGGTGATGATCGGCTGGTCGGCGGTCACCGGCACCATCGGTTGGCCGGCGCTGGCGATGTTCGCGGTGATCTTCTTCTGGACGCCGCCGCACACCTGGGCGCTGGCGATGCGGTACAAGGAGGACTACAAAGTCGCCGGGGTGCCGATGTTGCCGGCCGTGGCGACCGAGCGTCAGGTCACCAAGCAGATCCTGATCTACACCTGGCTGACGGTGCTGGCGACGCTGGCGCTGGCGCTGGCCGCCGGCTGGCTCTACGCGGGGGTCGCCGTGGTGGCCGGGGTGTGGTTCCTGGCGATGGCCCACCAGTTGTACTCGGGGGTGCGCGGTGGCGATGAGATCAAGCCGCTGCGGCTGTTCCTGCAGTCGAACAACTACCTCGCGCTGGTGTTCTGTGCGCTTGCCGTCGACTCGGTGATCGCGCTGCCCACGCTGTTCTGATTTTTCCTTCCGCGAGGGCGCCCAAATGTACGCCGAAACCCGACAATCCTGGCATTTTGGGGACGCTCGACGCTCAGGGCAGCAGCACGATCGAGCCGCTGGTCTTGCGGCCCTGTAGGTCGGTGTGCGCACGCGCGGCCTCGGCCAGCGGATAGCTCCCGCCGACCGTGACCCGGACCGCACCGCTGCCGATCACGTCGAACAGTTCGGCGGCGCGCCGACTGAACTCCGGTCCGGTGCGGATGAAGTGGGCCAGCGACGGCCGAGTCAGATACACCGACCCGGCGTAGTTGAGGCGCTGTGGGTCGAACGGCGGCACGGGACCGCTGGCGGCCCCGAACAATGCCAGCGTCCCGCGCACGGCCAAGCTGGCCAGGCTCGCGTCGAAGGTGCTCGCGCCCACGCCGTCGTACACCGCGGCCGCGCCCGCGCCGTCGGTGAGTTCGCGCACTTGGCGGCCGAATGCGTCGGCGTCCTCGGGGTAGGGGAGCACTTCGGCCGCGCCCGCCTCCCGCGACAACCGCTCCTTTTCCGGGGTCGACACCGTGGTGATCACCCGCGCGCCCAGCGCGGTGGCCCACTGGGTCAGGATCAGTCCCACACCCCCCGCGCCGGCATGCACCAGCACGGTGTCTCCGCTTTGCACCGGGTACACCGACTTCACCAGGTACTGCGCGGTCAGCCCCTTGAGCAAGACCGACGCGGCGACATCAGAGGCGATCCCGTCGGGCACCTTCGCCGTCAAAGAGGCTGGCGCAGTACAGAATTCGGCGTAACCACCGTTGGCCGACGCGCTCACCACCCGGTCGCCCACCGCGATGCCGTCTCCCGCGCCCGGGCCCAGGTCGACCACCGTCCCGCACACCTCGGACCCGAGCACGAAGGGCAGTGGACGCGGGTACTGGCCGGAGCGGAAGTAGGTGTCGATGAAGTTGACGCCGATAATTTCGGACTCGATCAGCAGCTCACCCTGACCGGGCTCGGGCTGGGGCAGTTCGGTGTAGTTCAGAACTTCGGGGCCACCGGTTTCGCCGACTTCGATCGCGCGCATGAGAGATATCATGCCCGGGCATGAAACTAGCCCGACCGGACGTCTTCCATCCGCGCATCGTGCTGGCGGGTCGCCGGCACGGTGACGACGCGGGTCTGGCGGCCGCGCTCCGACAACGCGGCTTGCACGCCCGGTGGTTGTCCTGGGACGACCCGGACGTCGCCGATGCGCATCTGGTGATCCTGCGCGACACCCCGGACTACGCGGAGCGCCTGGACGAGTTTCTGGCCTGGACGGTCCGCGTGCAGAACCTGCTCAACCCGCCCGCCGTCGTCGCATGGAACGCCGACCGGCGCTACCTGGACGATCTGGCGCACCAGGGCGTGCCGACCGTGCCGGGTTCGCAATGGGCGCCCGGCGCGACCGTGCCCAGCGACGGCCACGTGTTCGTCGGCCCCGCCGTCGGCAGCGGGACGCGGCGATTCAGCGATCCCGCCGAGGCGACCACCTACCTCGCCGAGCAACCCGAGACCGTCTTCGTGCAGTCCGCTTCGGGGCCGGAAACAGTGCTGATCTTCGTCGGCGGCAAACCCTCGCATGCGTTCATCACCAGGGACAACGGCCTACACCACGGGGAGGCCGACTTCGGACTCTGGGATGTCGGTGCCGCCGCTCTGGACGTCGCGCCCGGGGACTTGCTCTACGGGCGGGTCCATCTGGTCGGCGACCGGGTCCTGGAATTGCAGCTAATCGACCCGCCGCTGGGCTGGCTGCGGCTGGACGTCCGCACCCGCGACCTGGCCCAACGGGAATTCGCGCTGGCCGTCGAATCGGCCTGCGAGCGCCTCGGTTTGGGCCCGTTCTCGCATCGACGCCCATAACGCCGCGGTGGCCGCGGTGCATGCCGCCGCACCGGCGACGTGGATAGCGACCAGCACCGCGGGCACTCCGTTGTAGAACTGGGCGGTACCCACGGCGGCCTGGGCGAAGACCAGCGCCAGCAGCACGCCGAGCCGCCGCATGGTGGCCCGGCCCGCGTGTAGCGCCGCCAGTCCGAAGCCCAGGCCCACCAACAGCGACAGGTAGGACACCAGCAACGACGAGTGCAGGTGCACCAGGGTGGTGATCTCGATCTCGAGTCGCGGCACGGTGCGGCTGGGGCTCTTGTCGCCGGCGTGCGGGCCGGCCGCGGTCACCAGCGTGCCGGTGACCAGCACCGCGGCCAGATTCACAGCGCTGAGCACGGTGAGCATGCGCAGCGGCTTGGCAACCGGGTGATGCGCCTCGCCGTCGTCGGGTTCGCCGACCTTGACGAAGAGCAGCACCGACAACCACACCATCGTCATCGACGCCAGCAGATGGATCGCCACCGTCCACCACAGCAATCCGGTCCGTACGGTGATGCCGCCGATGACGGCCTGCACGACCGTCGAGGCCGGCATCAGCCAGGCGTAGAACAGCACCTCACGGCGCCGACGAGCCCTGGTGACGGCCAGCACGGCCAGCGCGGCGGTGACGACCACGGCAAAGGTGACCATCCGGTTGCCGAATTCGACGGCCTGGTGGATGCGGGGGACCTCGGCGTGCGCGACGGGGGTGAAGCTGCCCGGGAAGCACTGCGGCCAGGTGGGGCAGCCCAGGCCCGACGCGGTGACCCGAACAATCGCACCCGTGACGGCGATGCCGCCCTGGGTCAAGATCACCGCGGCCGCGATCAGCCGCTGGACACGCAGACTCGGCTCGGGCAGCTTGTCCACCACCCGGAGCAACGCTTGTCCGACAGCCACCGCCCGATCGTATCGACAACTACGTCACGTAGTAGAAGCGGCTCCGGGTTGCAGGCCCACTCAGGTGAAGCGGAACCACCGCCGCGCCGCCACCGCGGCCACGGCGCCCCAGGCGGCCAGGACCGCGATACCGAACCAGTCCACCCGCAGGCTCATCGCCTGCGACAGCGCCTCGGTCAATGCCCCGGACGGTGTCACCCGCGCCGCCCACTTGATCGCCGTCGGGACGACGTCCGTCTCGAGGGTCAGCGCGCCGAACCCGGCGAAGACGAACCACAACAGGTTCGCCAGCGCCAGCACGATCTCGGCCCGCAACGTTCCGCCGAGCAGCAGGCCCAACGCGGCGAAGGCCGAGGTGCCCAGCCCGATCACCACCGCGCCCAGTGCCAGCGCCGCCGGTGCCGGTCGCCATCCGACCGCAAAACCTATGCCGCCCAAGATGATTGACTGCAAGAGCACGGTGAAGACCACGGCCAGCGACTTGCCGGCGATGATGCCCCACACCGGCAGCGGGGTCGCTCCGAGCCGCTTCAGCGCGCCGTAACGGCGGTCGAAGCCGACCGCGATCGCCTGCCCGGTGAACGCGGTGGAGATGACGGCGAGCGCCATGATGGCCGGCACGAACACGTCGGCGCGGCGCGGACCGAAGGAACCCAACGGCAGCAGCGTGAGCCCGACGAGCAGCGTGATCGGGATGAACATCGTCAACAACAACTGCTCGCCGTTGCGCAACAGCAGCTTGGCCTCCAGATTCGACTGCGCGGCCAGCATCCGGGACACGGGGCTGGGCCGCGGGTCCGGGGTGAAGGTGCCGACCGGGAACGCATCAGCACTCATGACCGCAACCTCCTGCCGGTCAGGTCCAGGAAAACGTCCTCGAGGCTGCGTTGTTCGACGCGCATGTCGGTGGCCAGCACGTCGATCTGGGCGCACCAGGACGTGACCGTCGCCAGCACCTGGGGTCCGACCGGGCCGGCCACCAGGTACTCGCCGGGGGACAGCTCGCTGGCCTGGTAGTCCTCGGGCAGCGCCGAGGACAGCAACGAAAGATCGAGTCGCGGCGGCGCACTGAACCGCAGCTGGTTCTTCGCGCCGCTGCGCATCAGTTCGGCCGGGGTACCGGATGCGACCGTTTCGCCGTGGTCGATGATCACCAGCCGGTCGGCCAGTTCCTCGGCCTCCTTGAGCTGATGGGTGGTCAACACCACGGTGACCCCGTCGCGGCGCAGCGCGTCGATCAATTCCCACACCAGCAGCCGCGCGTGCGCGTCCATCCCGGCGGTGGGTTCGTCGAGAAACACCAATTCGGGTCGGCCGACCAGGGCGCAGGCCAGCGCGAGTCGTTGCTGCTGCCCGCCGGAAAGCCGCTTGTAGGTGGTGCGGGCGGCTTCGGTCAGGCCCAGGATGTCCAGCAGCCAGGCCGGGTTCAGCGGGTCGGCGGCGTAGGAAGCCACCAGTTCCAGCATCTCGCCGGCCCGCGCTGCCGGGTAGCCGCCGCCGCCCTGCAACATCACCCCGATGCGGGGCCGCAGCCGCGCGTTGTCGGCGATCGGGTCCAGTCCCAACACCTCGATGGTGCCGCCATCCGCGCGCACGAAGCCCTCGCACATCTCGACGGTGGTCGTCTTACCGGCGCCGTTGGGACCCAACAGCGCGAACACCTCGGCGGCATGCACGTCCAGATCGAGACCTGATACCGCCTGGACGGACCCGTACCTTTTGGACACCCCGCGTAGCCGCAAAACAATTTCGCGGTCTTGGGGGACTGAGCTCACGTGGAATCAGCGTAGGCGTCGGGCGTCGTGGCTGCTTCCGAGGGCCGGTTTGAGGTGGTTGGACTCCCCACAGTCTCGGCGACTTCGGGCGAGGGTGCGCGGTCTTCGTCCTCATCCGGCAGCGGTCGCCACGGCAGCCGGTGATAGGTCAGCGAAATGAGCAACACCACGATGAAAGCGCTGGCCAGCGTCGCGTCGACGATCTGGAACAGCGCGAAACGGTCGCCGTTGGCGGTGGGTCCGAAGATGCCGACGACCAACGTGATGGCGATCGCGGCGGCCCGAAAGCCGGTGCGGGTCGCCCAGGCGGCCAGCGGGATGATCGCCCACAGCAGATACCACGGCTGCACGACGGGAAACAGCAGCACCGTCAGGCCCAGCGCCACGCCCAGTCCGCCGATCGGGTGCAACCTGCCGCGGAAGACGGCCAGCAGCAGCCAGCAGACGATCACCATGATCAGCAACACGCCGATCCCACGGGTCAGCGACAGGATCGCGGTGGTGTGATCGCCCAGGCCCAACAGGATGCCGACCTGCCCGGTGCCCAGCGCCAGCAGCGTGGGCGGCGACATCCAGCTGCGCACCACGTTCGCGGTGCCCAGGGTGTAGATCCAACCGAATCCGAGCCCGCTGGCCGAGCCGACGAGCCCCATCACGGCCAGCGCCAACCCCGCCATCGCAGAGCTCGCCACCAGCAGCGCCTTGAGGGTGCCGCCCCACCGGTAGGCCAGCGCCCCGGTGACAAAACCCAGCGCCAGCAGCGACGGCAATTTCACCTGAGAGGACAGCACGATCAGGATCGACCCGCCGACCAGCATCCCCAGCGGCTCCCAGTCCGGTCCTAACCGCCACGACGCGGGTTTGAGGCGGTCGGCGTCCAGGCCACGCAGCGCGAATTCGGCGCCGGTCAGCATCAGCCCCAGCATCAGGGCCTCGTTGTGGATGCCGGCGACCAGGTGCATGAACAGCAGCGGGTTGGCCGCGCCCAGCCACAACGCGCTGACTTCGGCCACCCCGCAGCGCCGCGCCAGCCGTGGCGTCGCCCACACGATCAGCGCCACACCCAGCAGCACCACCAACCGGTGACAGAGCACGGCTGCGACGATGTTCTCCCCGGTCAGCGACGAGATGCCGCGTCCGATCCACAGGAACAGCGGACCGTAGGGCGCCGGCGTCTCGCGCCACAGGCTGGGCACCGACAGGGTGAACACGTGGCCCAGGCCCAGCCCGGAGGCAGGCCCCACCCGGTATGGGTCCAGTCCTTCCAACGAGATCTGGCTCTGCGCCAGGTAGGAGTAGACGTCCTTGCTGTACATCGGCGGAGCGATGAGCAGCGGCAGCATCCACAACACCAGGGTGCGGTCCAACTCGCCACGCGACATTCGCCGCTTACCGGAGGCGAACCGGCCCAGCATCAGCCAGGCGAGTGCCATCATCACCGCACCGGTGGTGGTCATCGTCAGCGAGACCGTCTGGATGCGGGAAGGCAGATTGAGCAGCCGAACCCCGAAAGTGGGGTCCTGCACGACCGGTCTGGCGCCGTCACCCAGCGCTCCGATCGCCATCAGGACGGTGCCCGTGGCACCGAACAGCCGGGTGCGTTTGAGTGCGGACAGTTCGGTGGCGTTGAGTGGCTTGCCGACGGTCTGCTCGTCGCCGTGCAGCGCGGCGATCGACGAGCTCAACGTGTGGTGGCGGCCTGCCATGCGAGCAGCGTAGCCCCGGCGACGACGCGGGCTGTTGGATGCGGCCCGTGGAGGAGCGGGGCCATTGGTGTAGCCCCGGCGACGACGCGGGTTGTTGGCCTCGTCACGTAAGGGGACCCTTGCTGGACCGAGGCTCGGAATTGCGACACACTGGTGTTGTGAAAATCCGATCCGAGCTTGGCCTTGCCGTGCCTACGGCCGGTGCTGCCGGGTCGGACGGTCACACGAGGCGTGCGATCGTGCGACTGCTGCTGGAATCGGGATCAATCACCGCCACCGATATCAGTGAACGGCTCGGGTTGTCGGCCGCCGGGGTGCGACGCCATCTCGACGCACTCATCGACGCCGGGGACGCCGAATCCGTGGCTGCCGCGTCCTGGCAGCAGGTGGGCCGCGGCCGGCCCGCCAAGCGCTACCGCTTGACCGCTGCCGGACGCGGCAAGCTCGACCACGCCTACGACGACTTGGCCTCTGCCGCAATGCGACAACTGCGCGAGATCGGCGGCGACGACGCGGTGCGCACATTCGCGCGCCGCCGCATCGACTCGCTGCTGTCCGATGTCGCACCCGCCGACGGTTCCGACGAAGCGTCCGTCGAAGCCGCGGCCGGCCGGATAGCCGACGCGCTCACCGATGCCGGCTACGTCGCCACCACCACCCGGGTGGGCGGGCCCATCCACGGTGTGCAAATCTGCCAGCATCACTGCCCGGTCTCGCACGTGGCCGAGGAATTCCCGGAGCTGTGCGAAGCCGAGCAGCAGGCCATGTCGCAGGTGCTCGGCACCCATGTGCAGTTGTTGGCGACGATCGTCAACGGTGACTGCGCCTGCACCACCCACGTACCACTCGCCCCGGCGCCCAGCCCGCGCCCGCCGATCACCCACACCAGAGGAGCGTCCCGATGACACTCGAAGCGCCGCTGACCCAGGAACAGACGATCGAGTCGCTGGGCCGGTACGGCTACGGCTGGGCCGACTCCGACGTCGCGGGTGCCAGCGCCCGGCGCGGGCTGTCCGAGGCCGTGGTCCGCGACATCTCGGCGAAGAAGAACGAGCCCGAGTGGATGCTGAAGACCCGCCTGAAGGCGCTTGGCATCTTCGACAAGAAGCCGATGCCCAACTGGGGGTCCAATCTCGAAGGCATCGACTTCGACAACATCAAGTATTTCGTGCGGTCGACGGAGAAGCAGGCGGCGTCTTGGGAAGAGTTGCCAGAGGATATTAAAAACACTTACGACCGGTTGGGCATCCCGGAGGCGGAGAAGCAGCGCCTGGTTGCCGGTGTGGCCGCGCAGTACGAATGCTTGGCGGGGGACACCTTGGTGTGGACGGCCAACCGAGGCCAGGTCCCGATCAAGGAAATCGAGTACGGCGACCGAATTTTCGCCTATGACGAGGACGCCGAGCGGTTCGTCGTCGCACCGGTCAGAGCCTCCGCTCAAACCGACACGAGGTTGACGCACGAGATCAAGACCACCCGGCGCGCTATCCGGGCTACCGACAATCACCCGATGTTGGTGTTGCGCGATGAGCGCAAGCAAGGGCGCCAGCGCGCCCGCTTCGCTCGTCGTTGGGTCACTGTCGGCGAGATCAAGGCGGGCGACTTCATCGCGGTGCCGCGGCGGGTGCCCGAGTTCGGCGTCGCCGCCGAGCTTCCGACCGTGGCGGGGCTGAAGACTCCGGCCTCGAGTTCTGTCGACCTGATGTGGCTGTTGGGCCTGTACATCGGTGACGGCAATCTGCATCTGTCGACGAAGACTTATCGGGTCCAATTGGCCATTCCCGCAACCGATGTCGAGTTGCGAGCCGAGGTGACGCGCGTAGTCAAGGAGTTGTTCGGGCTGCGGTGCATCGAGGCCGACGAGTACCGGATCGTCGTCAACTCGAAGGCGTTGACGGAGTGGATCGTCGCGCTGGGATTCAACGGGCTGTCGTTGACCAAGCGGGTGCCTGACTGGGTCTACGGGCTGCCGGTCGACCAGCGACTAGCCTTCTTGGGCGGATGGGTGGACGCCGACGGGTACGTGAACCCGGACAAGAGCGGTTCGATCCTGCTGACCAGCGCCAATGAACCCCTGATTGGTCAGGCGCGGGAGCTGGCCGAACTGTCCGGACTGCGCGCCGCCGGGCCGTGGTCGTTCACTCAGCCGTACCGGCATGCGCCCGACCGCATCCAAACCGCTTGGCGGCTCGGTATTTCCGGTGACTTCGAGCGCCTGGGCTGCCGTAATATCAAGCGCACCAGCCGCTTCGGGCGCCGTCGTTACATGCACTCGTCGAACAGCTCCCACGGCACCACGATCCGGGCGCACGTCAACGAGTGGCTCGGTTTCGAGCGGGTCAAATCGGTCGAGCCCTACGCCGTCGAGCCCGTCTACGACATCGAGGTGGACGGACCGCACAACTTCGTCGCTGCAGGCCTCGTCGTGCACAACTCCGAGGTGGTTTACCACCAGATTCGGGAGGACCTCGAAGCCCAGGGCGTCATTTTCCTCGACACCGACACCGGCCTGCGTGAGCACCCGGAAATCTTCCAGCAGTACTTCGGTACCGTGATTCCGGCCGGGGACAACAAGTTCTCGGCGCTCAACACCGCCGTATGGTCGGGCGGCAGCTTCATCTACGTGCCGCCGGGCGTGCACGTCGACATCCCGCTGCAGGCCTACTTCCGGATCAACACTGAGAACATGGGCCAGTTCGAGCGAACCCTGATCATCGTCGGAGAGAACGCTTACGTTCACTACGTGGAGGGCTGCACTGCTCCCGTTTACAAGTCGGATTCGCTGCACTCGGCGGTGGTCGAGATCATCGTAAAGCCCGGTGGCCGTTGCCGTTACACGACAATCCAGAACTGGTCGAACAACGTCTACAACCTGGTGACCAAGCGCGCGCGAGCCGAGGCCGGCGCCACCATGGAATGGGTCGACGGCAACATCGGCTCCAAGGTGACCATGAAGTACCCGGCGGTCTGGATGACCGGTGAGCACGCCAAGGGTGAGGTGTTGTCGGTGGCGTTCGCCGGCGAGGACCAGCACCAGGACACCGGCGCCAAGATGCTGCACCTGGCGCCCAACACGTCGAGCAACATCGTGTCCAAGTCGGTGGCGCGCGGTGGCGGCCGCACGTCCTACCGCGGCCTGGTCCAGGTGAACAAGGGTGCGCACGGCTCCAAGTCGAGCGTGAAATGCGATGCGCTGCTGGTCGATACGATTAGCCGCAGCGACACCTACCCCTACGTCGACATCCGCGAGGACGACGTCACGATGGGCCACGAGGCCACCGTGTCCAAGGTCAGCGAGAACCAGCTTTTCTACCTGATGAGCCGCGGGATGACCGAGGACGAGGCGATGGCGATGGTGGTGCGCGGGTTCGTTGAGCCGATCGCCAAGGAACTCCCGATGGAGTACGCGCTGGAGCTCAACAGGCTGATCGAGTTGCAGATGGAGGGCGCGGTCGGATGACCGCACCTGCAGCACTCAACAAAGGCGAGCTGTTCGCGTCCTTCGACGTCGACGCGTTCGAGGTACCGCACGGCCGCGACGAGCTCTGGCGGTTCACCCCGCTCAAGCGGTTGCGCGGCCTGCACGACGGTTCGGCGAAAGCCACCGGCAGTGCAAAGATCACCGTCAGCGAGCAGCCCGGCATCCGAACCGAGACCGTGCGCCGCGGCGACGAACGACTCGGCGAGGGCGGCGTTCCCGCGGACCGCGTTGCGGCGCAGGCTTTTTCGTCGTTCAACGCGGCCACGTTAGTGACCGTCGGGCGCGACACGCAGATCGCCGAGCCGGTCAACATCACCGTCACCGGGCCCGGCGCCGGCGCGGTCGCCTACGGGCACCTGCAGATGCGGGTCGAAGAACTCGGCGAGGCCGTCGTCGTCATCGATCATGACGGCAGCGGAACCTACGCCGACAACGTGGAATTCGTTGTCGGGGACGCTGCCCGGCTCACGGTCATCTGGCTCGCCGACTGGTCCGACGACACCGTGCATCTCAGCGCGCACCACGCGCGGCTGGGCAAGGACGCGGTGCTGCGCCATGTCGCCGTCACGTTGGGCGGCGAGGTGGTGCGGACGGCGACCAACGTGCGCTTCGCCGGACCCGGCGGCGACGCGGACCTGCTGGGTCTGTACTTCGCCGACGACGGTCAGCATCTCGAGTCGCGGCTTCTCGTCGACCACGCCCAGCCGGACTGCAAGTCCAATGTGCTGTACAAGGGTGCGCTGCAAGGGGATCCGACGTCGAAGTTGCCCGACGCGCACACGGTCTGGATCGGCGACGTGCTGATCCGTGCCGAAGCCACCGGCACCGACACCTTTGAGATGAACCGCAACCTGGTGCTCACCGACGGGGCGCGCGCGGACTCGGTGCCCAACCTGGAGATCGAGACGGGGGAGATCGCCGGCGCCGGACACGCCAGTGCTACCGGACGATTCGACGACGAGCAACTGTTCTACCTGCGCTCGCGCGGCATCCCCGAAGAGCAGGCCCGCCGGCTGGTGATCCGCGGCTTCTTCGGCGAGATCATCGCCAAGATCGCAGTGCCCGAGATCCGGGAACGCCTCACCGCAGCCATCGAACACGAACTGGAAATCACGGAAAAGATCTCATGACAACTCTGGAAATCAAGGATCTACACGTCAGCGTCGCCAACCCGAACGCCGCCGACGGCGAACGCGAGATCCCCATCCTCAACGGCGTCGACCTGACCGTGAAATCCGGTGAGACGCATGCCCTGATGGGCCCCAACGGCTCCGGGAAGTCGACGCTGTCCTACGCCATCGCGGGCCACCCCAAATACGTGGTCACGTCCGGGTCCATCACCCTGGACGGCGAGGACGTGCTGGCGATGAGCGTCGACGAACGGGCCCGGGCCGGGCTGTTCCTGGCCATGCAGTACCCCGTCGAGGTGCCCGGCGTGTCGGTGTCGAACTTCCTGCGCTCGGCCGCGACGGCCATCCGCGGCGAGGCACCCAAGCTGCGGCACTGGGTCAAAGAGGTCAAGGCCGCGATGGCCGCGCTGGACATCGACCCGGCCTTCGCCGAGCGCAGCGTCAACGAGGGCTTCTCCGGCGGTGAGAAGAAGCGCCACGAGATCCTGCAGCTGGAACTGCTCAAGCCCAAGATCGCCGTCCTCGACGAAACCGACTCCGGCCTGGACGTCGACGCGCTGCGCGTGGTGAGCGAGGGCGTGAACCGTTACGCACAGGCCGAGCATGGCGGGCTGCTGCTCATCACCCACTACACCCGGATTCTGCGCTACATCCACCCCGAACACGTGCACGTGTTCGTCGGCGGTCGAATCGCCGAATCCGGCGGCCCGGAGTTGGCCGACGAGCTCGAGCAGAACGGTTACGTGCGCTTCACTCAGGCCGCCACCACCGGTGCCTAGCATGCTGGACCTGACGGCTGTCCGGGCCGATTTTCCGATCCTCAAGCGCACCATGCGCGGCGGAAACCAGATGGCGTACCTCGATTCCGGTGCGACGTCGCAACGTCCGCTGCAGGTGCTCGACGCCGAGCGCGAGTTCATCCTGACCTCCAACGGCGGAGTGCACCGCGGGGCGCACCAGTTGATGGAAGAAGCCACCGACGCCTACGAGCAGGGCCGGGCGGACATCGCCGAGTTCGTCGGTGCCGACGCCGACGAACTGGTATTCACCAAGAACGCCACCGAAGCGCTCAACCTGGTGTCGTATGTGTTGGGGGACAACCGGTTCGAGCGCGCCGTCAGACCCGGTGACGTCATCGTCACCACCGAACTCGAGCACCACGCCAACCTGATCCCGTGGCAGGAACTGGCGCGCCGCACCGGTGCCACCGTGAAGTGGTATGGCGTGACCGAGGACGGCCGTATCGATCTGGACTCGCTCCAGCTCGACGACAACGTCAAAGTCGTTGCCTTCAGCCATCATTCGAATGTCACCGGCGCGCTGGCGCCGGTGGGCGAACTGGTCGCTCGCGCCAGCGCCGTCGGCGCGCTGACCATTCTGGATGCCTGCCAGTCAGTACCCCACCACCCGGTCGACTTCCATGAGCTCGACGTCGACTTCGCCTCGTTCTCCGGCCACAAAATGCTCGGACCCAACGGGATCGGAGTGTTGTACGGCCGCCGGGACCTGTTGAACGCCATGCCGCCTTTTCTTACCGGCGGGTCGATGATCGAAACGGTCACCATGGAATCGGCCACCTACGCGCCGGCGCCCCAGCGCTTCGAAGCCGGCACCCCGATGACCTCCCAGGTGGTCGGATTAGCTGCCGCCGCACGCTATCTCGAAGCGATCGGCATGGACGCCGTCGAGGCGCACGAACGGGAGCTGGTCGCCAAGACCATCGACGGCTTGTCCGGCATCGGGGGTGTCCGCATCGTTGGTCCCACGTCGATGGAGAACCGCGGATCGCCGGTGTCGTTCGTCGTCGACAGCGTGCACGCCCACGACGTCGGCCAGGTGCTCGACGACGAGGGTGTGGCGGTGCGGGTCGGTCATCATTGCGCGCTGCCCCTGCACCGTCGGTTCGGCCTCGCGGCCACCGCACGCGCGTCGTTCGCGGTGTACAACACCGACGAGGAAGTCGACCGGCTGGTGCGTGGCGTGCGACGGGCCGTGGATTTCTTCGGGAGATCCTGAGTTGCGGCTCGAGCAGATGTACCAGGATGTGATCCTGGACCACTACAAGCACCCGCATCACCGCGGGCTACGGGAGCCCTTCGGGGCCGAGGTGTTCCACGTCAACCCGGTGTGCGGCGACGAAGTGACGTTGCGGGTGGCGTTGTCCGCCGACGGTGAGACCGTCGCCGACATCTCCTATGACGGCCAGGGCTGTTCGATCAGTCAGGCCGCGACATCGGTACTGACCGATCAGGTGATCGGGCAGAGTGTGCCGCAAGCGCTGCGGACCGTCGACGCATTCAGCGAAATGGTGTCGTCGCGCGGAAAGGTTCACGGCGACGAGGATGTCCTGGGTGACGGAGTAGCGTTTGCAGGAGTGGCCAAGTATCCGGCGCGGGTGAAATGTGCGTTGCTCGGCTGGATGGCATTCAAAGATGCACTCGCGCAGGCCCACGCAGCTCTCGAGGAGGTCGACAGATGAGCGAAACCACGGTGCCCGGCAGCGGACAGAGCGCTTCGGACGAGGAGTTTCTCGCCGACATCGAGGAGGCGATGCGCGATGTCGTCGACCCGGAACTGGGAATCAACGTCGTCGACCTCGGTCTCGTCTACGGGTTGAACCTGGAAGAAGGCGACGCGGGCACTGTCGCCGTGGTCGATATGACCCTGACGTCTGCGGCCTGCCCGCTGACCGACGTCATCGAGGATCAGTCGCGTTCGGCGCTGGTGGGCAGTGGCCTGGTCGACGAGATCAAGATCAACTGGGTCTGGAACCCGCCGTGGGGTCCGGACAAGATCACCGAGGACGGCCGCGAGCAGCTGCGTGCCCTCGGTTTCACCGTCTGAGGTCAGAAGGCGTCTTCGGGGATCCGCATGACCTCGTCGTCGAGGTGCTCCAGGACGGCTCGTAAGCCGGCCAGCTTGGGCAGCATGTTCTTGGCGAAGAAACCCGATACCGCGACCTTGCCCTGATAGAACGCCCGGTCCGCTTGGGGCGGCTCACCGGCCAACGCCGCCTGCGCCACGTCCGCCTGCGCGAGCAGGCGCCACCCGATGAGCAGGTCGCCGACGGCAAGCAGGAAGCGCACCGAGCCGAGTCCGACCTTGTAGATGTCGCCGGGGTGTTGCGCGGCCGACATCAGGTAGCCCATCAACGCGGCGGTCATGCCCGTGACGTCGTCCAACGCGGCCTGCACCAGCTCCGCCTGGTCTTTGAGTGACTCGTCGACACTCTCGATCGTCTTGTTGATCTGAGTCGTCACATGCTGCAGAGCCTGGCCATGGTCACGCACGATTTTGCGGAAGAAGAGGTCCAGCGCCTGGATGGCCGTGGTGCCCTCATAGAGCGAGTCGATCTTGGAATCACGGATGTACTGCTCGATGGGATAATCCTGCAAGAAGCCCGAACCGCCCAGCGTCTGCAGTGACTCGGTCAGGACCTCGTAGGCGCGCTCGGAGCCCACGCCTTTGACGAGTGGTAGCAGCAAGTCGTCGATGCGGTGCGCCAAGTCGTGATCTGCACCCGAAACATGTTGTGCGACAGCATCGTCCTGATGGGCGGCGGCGTACAGATACAACGCCCGCAGTCCCTCGGCGTAGGCCTTCTGGGTCATCAGGCTGCGGCGCACATCCGGATGGTGCATGATCGTGACCCGCGGGGCCGTCTTGTCCGTCATCTGGGTCAGGTCGGCGCCCTGCACGCGTTCCTTGGCGTACGCCAGCGCATTGAGATAGCCGGTGGACAGGGTGCCCGCAGCCTTGACACCGATTGTCATGCGGGCGTTTTCGATCACGGTGAACATCTGCGCGATCCCGTCGTGCACGCCGCCGACCAGGTACCCGACGGCGGGTGTGTCGGTGGCGCCGAAAGTGACTTCGCACGTGGGGGAGGACTTCAGGCCCATCTTGTGTTCCAGCCCCGTGACATACACCCCGTTCCGGTCGCCGAGTTCGCCGGTGTCGGGGTCGAACAGGAAGTTGGGCACGTAGAACAGGCTCAGGCCCTTGGTCCCGGGTCCGGCGCCTTCCGGGCGGGCCAGCACCAGATGAAAGATGTTTTCCGCAGTGTCGCCGACGTCGCCTCCCGAGATGAACCGCTTCACTCCTTCGATATGCCAAGTGCCGTCGGGTTGTTCGATCGCTTTGGTGCGTCCCGCGCCCACATCGGATCCGGCGTCCGGTTCGGTCAGCACCATGGTGGCCTGCCACCCGCGCTCGACTCCCATTGCCGCCCAACGCTTTTGCTCGTCGTTGCCCTCCACGTACAAGGACTGCGCGAATACCGGCCCCAGGTTGAAGAAGCAGACCGACGGGTTGGCGCAGTAGATCATCTCGTTGACCGCCCACGTGAGCGGCGCGGGAGCGGCCATGCCGCCGATATCCTCGGCCATGCCCAGGCGCCACCATTCGGCGTCTTTGATCGCCTGCACCGTCTTGACCAATTCCGGCGCGACGCTGATGGTGTGCGTGCTCGGGTCGAAGACCGGGGGGTTGCGGTCGGCGAACGCGAATGTCTCGGCAATCGGCCCTTCGGCCAGCCGCGCCGCCTCGGACAAGATCGTGCGCGCGGTGTCGACGTCGAGATCGGCGTAGCGCCCGGTTCCCAGGACAGCGCCTACGTCGAGCACCTCGAACAAGTTGAACTCGAGATCGCGGACATTGGCGATGTAGTGCCCCACAGCGGTTCCTTCCACTCAGACCGGTGGGTCCTAAGTGTCTCCGACGTCGGAAAACGTACGCAACCGTAAGTAAGGGGCTCGGTGCGGCAGCTGACCGCCCGCTATGTTCCGTTCGCCCCTGGTGCGCCGAACAACAACCCGCCCCTGCCGCCGAGTCCACTGACGCCGGTCAAGCCACCGCCGTCGCCGCCCGCGCCGCCGTTGCCGATCAGCTGGGCGTTGCCCCCACCGCCGCCGTTGCCGTTCAGCGTCCCGCCGTCGCCACCTTCGCCGCCGTTGCCGATCAACCCGGACTGGCCGCCTGCCCCGCCGTTGGCGCCCGACAGCAGGCCCGCGCCGCTGCCGCCGGCGCCGCCGTTGCCGTAGAAGAATCCGGCGCTGCCGCCTGCGCCGGCGGTTCCGGCGGAAAGCGCAGCCCCGCCTGCGCCGCCGTCGCCGAACAGGAAGGCCCTGCCGCCCGCGCCACCGCCGCCGAGGAAACTGCTGTTCCCTGCGCCGCCGTTGCCGAAGAACAACCCGCCGTTGCCTCCGCCGCCGCCGGCTCCCGAGCCGTTGGGGCTGATACCGCCCGCGCCACCTGCCCCGAACAGCAGAGCGGAGCCACCTAGACCGCCGGCACCGCCACCGCCACCGCTGGCCCCACCGGCACCGCCGTTGCCGAACAGCCACCCGCCGCCGCCGCCGGCCCCGCCGTTCGCTCCGGCCCCGCCGACCCCGCCGACCCCGCCATTCCCGAGTAGTCCGGCGGCCCCGCCGTTACCGCCCGCCACGCCGGCCATACCTGGCGAGAACCCGTTGCCGCCGTTGCCCCACAGGATTCCGCCGGCCTGACCGTTCGGGCTCGCCGCCGTGCCGTCGGCACCGCTGCCGATCAAAGGGCGCCCCAGCAGAAGGTTGGTAGGTGCGTTGATCAGGTCGAACACCGGCTGTAGGGGGCCGAAGTTGGTGGCCTCGGCAAGGGCGTACGACTGTGCGCCGCCGGCCAAAGCCCGCACGAACTGCTCGTGGAACGCGCTGGCCTGTGCGCTGAGGTTCTGATAGCCCTGCGCGTGCGCGCCGAATACCGCGGCGACCGCTCTGGAAACTTCGTCGGCACCGGCGGCCAGCACGCCGGTGGTCTGTGCCGCTGCCGCGGAATTGGCTTCACTGATGAGCGAGCCGACCCGGGCCAGATTCCCGGCGGCTTGCGAAACGAAGTCTGTGTTGGCGACCACGAACGACATCTCGCACCTCCACATTGAGACAGCGACCCAAGAATCCTATCCCCATTTCGCACGGATGAATCCATCTACGGACCACCAATTTCGCAGCCGACCAGTCCGGACGTGCCGACATCGATTCGGCGGGCCCGCACAATGTCGTGCGGGTCTGGTCGCACTGGACGTAATCTCGGCTCGATGGACAACGCGCCGACGCGAGACCTCACCGCCGCCGACTTCCGGCAGGCGGTGCTGGGCAACGACAACGTGCTGGTCTACTTCTGGGCGCCGCTGTGCCAACCGTGCGACGTGTTCACCCCGACGTACGTGAAATCCGCCGAAACCTGCCCGGACATCGTGCACGGCAAGGTCAACTTCGAAACCGAGAAGGAGCTGGTCGAGACCGCCGGGGTGAAGCTGTTGCCCACCCTGATGGCCTTCAAGAAGGGCAAGTTGGTGTTCAAGCAGGCCGGGGTCGCCAATCCCAGGGTGATGCTGGACCTGGTCACCCACCTCAGGGCCTACCGGTTGACGCCCAGCGGCAGTTTGCTGGACCGGGCGTGAGTCCGCGCGGGCCGGGAACAAAGGTGCCGGCGGTGGCGTTACCGCAGACGTGACTACCCGAGACCTCACTGCTGCACAGTTCAACGACACAATCGCCGAAAACGACATGGTGCTCGTCGACTTCTGGGCGTCCTGGTGCGGCCCGTGCCGGGCGTTCGCACCGACCTTCAAGGCGGCCTCGGAGAAACACCCCGATGTCGTCTTCGCCAAGGTGGACACCGAAGCCGAGCAGGAGTTGGCGGCGGCCGCTCAGATCCGGTCCATCCCGACCCTGATGGCGTTCAAGAAGGGCCAGCTGCTGTTCAACCAGGCCGGTGCGTTGCCGCCGGCGGCGTTGGAGGACCTGGTCCAGCAGCTCAAGGACTACGAGATCGAGGCCACCGAAGTCTGAGCCCCGACGGATCGCCGGCCGGCTGCGATACCGTTCACTGGTGAGTCTGGTCCTCCTCGAACATCCGCGACCCGAGATCGCCCTGATCACCCTCAACCGTCCCGAGCGGATGAACTCCATGGCCTTCGACGTCATGGTTCCGTTGCGCGAGACCCTCGAACAGGTCGGGTCGGACAACTCGGTGCGGGTGGTGGTGCTCACCGGCGCGGGGCGCGGTTTCTCTTCGGGGGCGGACCACAAGTCCGCGGGCACCGTCCCGCACGTCGACGGGCTGACCCGGCCGACATACGCGCTGCGCTCGATGGAGATCCTCGACGACGTCATCCTCAAGCTGCGTAGGTTGCACCAGCCGGTGATCGCTGCGGTGAACGGCGCGGCTATCGGCGGCGGGCTGTGCCTCGCCCTGGCCGCCGACATCCGGGTGGCCTCCACCAGCGCCTATTTCCGGGCGGCCGGCATCAACAACGGTCTGACCGCCAGCGAACTGGGCCTCAGTTACCTGCTGCCCCGGGCAATCGGGTCGTCGCGGGCGTTCGAGATCATGCTGACCGGCCGCGACGTCAGCGCCGAGGAAGCCGAGCGGATCGGCCTGGTGTCCTGTCAGGTGCCCGGCGCGCAGTTGCTGGACACCTGTTATGCGATCGCCGCGCGCATGGCGGCGTTCTCCCGCCCCGGCATCGAGTTGACCAAACGCACACTGTGGAGTGGACTCGACGCCGGTAGTCTGGAAGGGCACATGCAGGCCGAGGGCCTGGGACAGCTTTTCGTCCGTCTTCTCACCTCCAACTTCGAAGAAGCGGTTGCCGCACGTGCGGAGAGACGCCCGGCGGTGTTCACCGACGACAAGTAGGTCCGACGACGATGCGAGCTAGGAGCGAATGTGATCACGGCTACGGACCTGGAGGTCCGCGCTGGTGCGCGCATCCTGCTCTCACCGGACGGTCCCGATCTGCGGGTTCAGCCCGGGGACCGGATCGGGCTGGTCGGGCGCAACGGCGCCGGTAAGACGACCACACTGCGCATCCTGGCGGGGGAGGGCCAGCCCTACGCCGGTTCGGTGGTGCGCAAGGGGGAAATCGGTTATCTGCCACAGGATCCCAAAGAAGGCGACCTCGACGTGCTGGCGCGCGACCGGGTGCTGTCCGCCCGCGGGTTGGACGTGCTGCTGACCGATCTGGAGAAACAGCAGGCGCTGATGGCCGAAGTGGCCGACGACGACGCCCGGGATCGCGCCATCCGCCGTTACGGCCAACTCGAGGAGCGCTTCGTCGCGCTGGGCGGATACGGCGCCGAAAGCGAGGCGGGCCGCATCTGCGCCAGTCTGGGCCTGCCCGATCGGGTATTGACCCAGCAGTTGCGCACCCTGTCCGGCGGTCAGCGCCGACGGGTGGAGCTGGCCCGCATCCTGTTCGCCGCATCGGACAGCGGAGCCGGGTCGTCCACCACCTTGTTGCTGGACGAGCCGACCAACCACCTGGACGCGGATTCGGTTGGCTGGCTTCGGGATTTCCTGCGCGCCCATACCGGCGGCCTGGTCATCATCAGCCACAACGTCGACCTGCTCGCCGCGGTCGTCAACAGGGTGTGGTTCCTCGACGCCGTCCGCGGCGAGGTCGACGTCTACAACATGGGCTGGCAGAAATACCTCGATGCCCGCGCCACCGACGAGCAACGGCGCCGTCGGGAACGCGCCAACGCCGAACGCAAGGCCGCGGCATTGCGCACCCAGGCCGCCAAGTTGGGCGCCAAAGCCACCAAAGCTGTTGCGGCGCAGAACATGTTGCGTCGCGCCGACCGGATGATGGCTGCGTTGGACGAGGAACGCGTCGCCGACAAGGTGGCCCGCATCAAGTTCCCGACCCCCGCCCCGTGCGGGCGTACCCCATTGGTGGCCAAGGGTCTGAGCAAGACCTACGGCTCCCTCGAGGTTTTCACCGGCCTCGACCTGGCCATCGACCGCGGTTCCCGCGTGGTGGTGCTCGGGCTCAACGGCGCCGGCAAGACCACCCTGCTGCGGTTGCTGGCCGGGGTCGAGACCCCCGACACCGGCGGCCTGGAACCCGGACACGGGATGCGGATCGGGTATTTCGCGCAGGAGCACGACACCCTCGACGACGACGCGACGGTCTGGGAGAACATCCGGCACGCCGCGCCCGAAACCGGTGAACAGGATCTGCGCGGCCTGCTCGGTGCGTTCATGTTCAGCGGTCCGCAACTCGAGCAACCCGCGGGCACCCTGTCCGGTGGGGAGAAGACGCGGCTGGCACTGGCCGGTCTGGTGGCGTCGACGGCCAACGTGCTGCTACTCGACGAACCGACCAACAACCTCGACCCGGCCTCGCGTGAGCAGGTGCTCGACGCGCTGCGCAGCTACCAGGGCGCGGTGGTGCTGGTGACCCACGACCCCGGCGCCGCCGAGGCGCTCGACCCGCAGCGGGTGCTGCTGTTGCCCGACGGCACCGAGGACTACTGGTCCGAGGAGTATCGCGACCTCATCGAACTGGCCTGACGCCGGTCAGCTGCGGGTCGAAGCCGGTCTGCGCACCGAGTTCTCCACCAGGTCCAGCACGACGGCCAGCCGCTGCGGATCCTCGCCCGACGCCAGTCGTGCCACCAAACCGTCCAGCACCAGATCCAGATAGCAGTGCAGCGCGTCGGTGGGTACGTCGTCGCGGACCCGCCCGGCCTGCTTCTGGCGCTGCAGCCGCTCGGTGGTCGCCGCCGCCAGCTCGGCCGAACGCTCGGCCCAGCCGCGGCTGAACTCCGGGTCGTGGCGCAGCTTGCGGGCGATCTCCAGCCGGGTGGCCAACCAGTCGAACTGCTCCGGCGCGGCCAGCATGTTGCGCATCACCTGGATGAGCCCTTCGCGCGAGGCGACCTCCGCCATGCGCTGGGTGTCTTCGCGCGCGAGAGCGAAGAACAGGGCGTCCTTGTCCCGGAAATGATGGAAGATCGCACCGCGCGACATCCCGATCTCTTTTTCGAGCCGACGCACGGTCGCCTGGTCGTAGCCGTATTCGGCGAAACAGCGGCGGGCGCCGTCGAGGATCTGACGACGGCGGGCCTCCAGATGGTCCTCGCTGACCTTTGGCATCGACGGGCTTGAGTCGTCAGTTAGCCAGACTTGAGCATGTTGCGCAGCACGTACTGCAGGATGCCGCCGTTGCGGTAGTAGTCGGCTTCCCCGGGGGTGTCGATGCGTACCTTCGCGTCGAACTCGATCGGGTCACCGCCGGTCTCCTTACTGGCCTTGACCTTCACCGTCTTCGGCGTCTTGCCGTCGTTGAGCTCCTCGATGCCGGTGATGTCGAAGGTCTCGGTACCGTCGAGCCCCAGTGACTCCGCCGATTCCCCGTCGGGGAACTGCAACGGAATCACGCCCATGCCGATCAGGTTGGAGCGGTGGATGCGCTCGAACGACTCGGTGATCACCGCCCGCACACCCAGCAGTCGGGTGCCCTTGGCGGCCCAGTCCCGCGACGAGCCGGAGCCGTACTCCTTGCCGCCCAGCACCACCAGCGGGATGTCCTGCTCCGCATAGTTCTGCGCCGCGTCGTAGATGAAGGCCTGCGGCGCATCGTCTTGGGTGAAGTCGCGGGTGTAGCCGCCCGACACGTCGTCGAGCAACTGGTTGCGCAACCGGATGTTGGCGAACGTGCCCCGGATCATCACCTCGTGGTTGCCGCGGCGCGAGCCGAAGGAGTTGTAGTCCTTGCGTTCCACGCCGTGCTCGTCGAGGTACTTCGCCGCCGGAGTGTCGGGCTTGATCGCGCCGGCGGGGGAGATGTGGTCGGTGGTCACCGAATCTCCAAGCAGCGCAAGCACTCTGGCGCCCTTGATGTCGGTCACCGGCTCCGGTTCCTCGGACATGCCGTCGAAGTACGGGGGCTTGCGCACGTAGGTGGATTCCTCGTCCCACTCGAAGGTGTTGCCCTCGGGGGTCGGCAGGTTCTGCCAGCGCTCGTCGCCCTTGAACACGTCGGCGTAGTTCTTGGTGAACATCTCCTGGTTGATCGCCGAAGCGATGGTGTCGGAGACCTCTTTCTGCGACGGCCAGATGTCCTTCAAGTAGACGTCGTTGCCGTCCTCATCCTTGCCCAGCGGGTCCTCGTCGAAGTCGAAGTCCATCGACCCGGCCAGTGCGTAGGCGACCACCAGCGGCGGCGACGCCAGGTAGTTCATCTTGACGTCGGGGTTGATGCGTCCCTCGAAGTTACGGTTGCCCGACAGCACCGCCGCGACGGCAAGGTCGTTGTCGTTCACCGCTTTCGAGATTTCCTCGGGCAGCGGTCCGGAGTTGCCGATGCAGGTGGTGCAGCCGTAGCCGACCAGGTAGAAACCGAGCTTCTCCAGGTACGGCCACAGACCGGCTTTGTCGTAGTAGTCGCTGACCACCTGCGAGCCGGGCGCCATAGTCGTCTTCACCCAGGGCTTGGACGCGAGTCCCTTGTCGACGGCGTTGCGCGCCAGCAGGGCGGCCCCCAGCATCACCTCGGGGTTGGAGGTGTTGGTGCACGAGGTGATCGCGGCGATCACCACCGCGCCGTGATCCAGCACGAACTCGCCGTACTCCTCGGATTTCACTTCGACGGGGTTGCTCACCCGACCGTTGGCATGTACCGCGGCGGACTCCACGTTCGGCCTGTCGTCGACGCTGCCGTTCTCCGGCGAACCGGGATCGCTGGCCGGGAACGAGTCTTCTACGGTCTCGTCCAGCTTCGAGTAGTTCTTGTCGCCGTCGCCGTCGCCGACGTAGTTCGGGATCTGTTCGCGGAAGGTCGATTTGGCGTCGGAGAGCGCGATGCGGTCCTGCGGTCGCTTGGGCCCGGCGATCGAGGGCACCACCGTGGACAGGTCGAGTTCGAGGTATTCGGAGAACTTCGGCTCGTTCTCCGGGTCATGCCACAAACCCTGTTCCTTGGCGTAGGTCTCGACCAACGCCAGTTGCTCCTCGCTGCGCCCGGTGAACTTCAGGTACGAGATGGTCTCGTCGTCGATCGGGAAAATCGCTGCGGTGGAACCGAATTCAGGACTCATGTTGCCCAGCGTGGCCCGGTTGGCCAACGGCACCTCGGCCACGCCCTCGCCGTAGAACTCGACGAACTTGCCGACGACGCCGTGCTCGCGCAGCATCTCGGTCACGGTCAGCACCACGTCGGTCGCGGTCACGGCCGATTGGATCTCACCGGTCAGTTTGAAGCCGACGACCCGCGGGATCAGCATCGATACCGGCTGGCCGAGCATCGCGGCCTCGGCTTCGATGCCGCCTACGCCCCAGCCCAGGACGCCGAGGCCGTTGACCATCGTGGTGTGCGAGTCGGTGCCCACACAGGTGTCGGGGTAGGCCTGCCCGTCGCGCTCCATCACCACACTGGCCAGGTATTCGATGTTGACCTGGTGCACGATGCCGGTTCCCGGCGGCACCACCTTGAAATCGTCGAAAGCGCCCTGGCCCCAACGCAGGAACTGGTAACGCTCGCCGTTGCGTTCGTACTCGATCTCGACGTTGCGCTCGAAGGCGTTGGCGGTGCCGAAGAGGTCGGCGATGACGGAGTGGTCGATGACGAGGTCGGCCGGCGCCAGCGGGTTGACCTTCTCGGCGTCGCCGCCCAGGTCGCCGATGGCCTCACGCATGGTGGCCAGGTCGACGATGCAGGGCACGCCGGTGAAGTCCTGCATCACCACGCGTGCGGGGGTGTACTGGATTTCGATGCTGGGCTCGGCCTCGGGATCCCAATTGGCGATGGCCTCGATGTGCTCTTTGGTGATGTTGCTGCCGTCCTCGTTGCGCAGCAGATTCTCGGCCAGCACCTTGAGGCTGTAGGGGAGTTTCTTGGTTTCCGGGACGGCATCGAGTCGGTAGATCTCGTAACTCTTGTCACCGATCTCGAGGGTGTCGCGGGCTTCGAACGAGTTCACCGAACCTTTGCTAGTCACATCAACTCCCAGGAATTAAGTTCTTTCCGCCGACGGGCCGTGCCGACGGAGTCGTGCCACTTTAACAGTACGCTTGTCCTGCATTAGCACGGCACACGCACTCTCCAGTCTTGTCCGGTGAGGCCGATGACGAAACCCCCAAGGGAGGTGGGTGTCGAGATGCCCCGTGCACGCGTCTGCAGGTGCGCAATCGTGCGACAGGTACGGTGCTGCTAGCACTTCGGGAGGAGCGACACCATGACCGGTCGGGAACAGTTGACCGAACTGCCGTTGCCGCAGACCATCCCGTTCCTGCCCGCATACATTCCGCAGGACGTCGACATGACCACGATCAAGGCTGAGGTCAAAGCGGACGGTGTCGCGTCGGCGCCGGGTCCCGAACCGGGTCTGCTCGACATCGTCAACCAGGCCCGCAGCCACGGCATCAGCCTCAAGATCGTCCTGCTCGACCACAATCCGCCCAACGACACCCCGCTGCGCGACATCGCGACCGTCGTGGGCGCCGACTACCCCGACTCCACCGTCCTGGTGCTGAGCCCCAGCTACGTCGGCAGCTACAGCTCACACTTTCCGCGGGTGACGCTGGAGGCGGGTGAAGACCATTCCAAGACCGGTAATCCGGTGCACTCCGCACAGAACTTTCTCAACGAACTGAGTACTCCGGAGTTCCCCTGGACCGCATTCACCATCGCGGTCTTGATCGGGGTATTCGCCGCGGCCGCCGGCACCCGGTTCCTGCAGCTTCGCCGTCGGTCGGTAGCAACGTCCGCCCCGCTCGCCGAAACAGTGTCCGGCGAAGACGTCTGACCTATCTTCCCAGGTCTTAACCTCGCGTCGAGGCGATAGCCGGCGCTGACGCGCCGTATTCGGCAAACCCTGCAGGTCACCGTTCGGTCACAGTAAACGCACTTCCCGAGTGCGATTTGTGGCGTGCGTTTCGTCAGGGACAAGTGTGACGTACGGTGCGAATGATGCTTGTGATGCTTTTGGCGCTTTTCCCGAAAACCGGCGCCGTCCGTCCGATTTAAGCCCTAGGAGATCCAAGTCGAATGAGACGGACACGCCCTGGCTCCGCTTCCCGAACCACCGCACGGCTGGTACGCCCCGCCGTGCCGGCGATGCTGAGTGTGGCGATGTTGTTCTGCACCCCCGAGCTGGCGGGCGGAATAGCCCACGCCGAGCCCGCCGCGGACTCCATGGCAGTGCTGATCGCCAACGTCGCCAAGGCCAACCAGCGCCTCGAGGACCTGAGCAACACCGTCGAAATCGAACAGGAAAGCGTCAACAAGGCACTGGTCGCGGTAGAGGAAGCGCGTGAGCACGCCGACACCGCCGGCCGCGAACTCGAAACCAGCCAGCAGGCCGTCAAGGATGCCACTGCGGCCATCGCCGCGGCCCAGCATCGGTTCGACACCTTCGCGGCCGCCACCTATATGAATGGGCCGTCGGACGGTTACCTGACCGCGCGCAGTCCCGAAGACATGATCGCCGCCGCTACCGCCGCCCGAACCATGGCCGCCAGCTCGCAAGCTGTGATGACGAAGCTGCAGCGCGCCCGCACCGAACAGGTGAACAAGGAATCGGCATCGCGACTGGCCAAACAGAAGGCCGACCGAGCCGCGGCCGACGCCAAGTCCAGTCAGGACGCGGCCGTGAACGCGCTGGCCGACACCCGCCGCAAGTTCGACGAGCAACGCGAGGAAGTCAATCGCCTGGCCGCCGAGCGCGACGAGGCCGAGAACAAGTTGCAGCAGGCGCGGTTCGTCGCCTGGACCCAGGCGGGCGGGCAGGGCACGCCGCCGAACATGTGGGACACCGCACCCGGCGCCAACGGCGGCCGTCGCTGGGACGGGTGGGACCCTTCGCTGCCGCAGATCCCCAGTGCCAATGTTCCCGGCGACCCGATCGCGGTGGTCAATCAGGTGCTGGGTTACTCGGCGACCTCGGCACAGGTCACCGCTCAGATGGGCAAACAGTTCCTGCAGGGGTTGGGCATCCTCAAGCCCGACGACACTGGAATCACCAATGTGCCGACCGGCGCGACGTCGGGACGGATTCCGCGGGTCTACGGGCGGCAGGCTTCCGAGTACGTGATCCGCCGCGGCATGGCACAGATCGGCGTGCCCTACTCCTGGGGCGGGGGAAACGCCGCCGGGCCCAGCAAAGGGATCGATTCCGGGGCCGGCATCACCGGGTTCGACTGTTCGGGGCTGGTGCTCTACTCGTTCGCCGGGGTCGGCATCAAACTGCCGCACTACTCGGGTTCGCAGTACAACCAGGGCCGCAAGATCCCTACCGCCCAGATGCGGCGCGGCGACGTCATCTTCTACGGTCCCGGCGGCAGCCAGCACGTGACGATCTACCTCGGCAACGGCCAGATGCTCGAGGCGCCCGACATCGGTTTGAAGGTGCGTACCGCACCGGTTCGCACCAGCGGCATGACACCCTTCGTGGTCCGCTATATCGAGTATTAACGAGGTCACATGCGCCACAAGCGATTTCATCTGTCCCTAGCCTGGATCATCCCGTTGATTCTGGGGTTGGTGAGCGGGCTCGTGATCGCTGTGGCGCCGCCCGCCGCAGCTGAGGGCGAGTGGGATCCAACCCTGCCGGCCGCGATCAGCGCCGGTGCTCCCGGCGATCCGCTGGCCGTCGCCAACGCCTCGCTGCAGGCCACCGCGCAAGCCACCCAGACCACCCTGAACCTGGGTCAGCAATTTCTCAGCGGGCTGGGCATCAACCTGGGCGGCCCGGCCGCGCCGGCCGCCGGCAACACCAGCGGTAGCCGCATTCCGCGGGCAAACGGTCGTCAGGCCATCGAACACGTGATTCGCCGCGCCGGATCGCAGATGGGCGTGCCCTACTCGTGGGGCGGCGGGTCGCTGGAGGGCCCCAGCAAGGGCGTGGATTCCGGTGCCGGCACCAACGGCTTCGACTGTTCGGGTCTGATGCGCTACGCCTTCGCCGGCGTCGGGGTGCTGATCCCGCGGTTTTCCGGCGACCAGTACAACGCCGGACGTCACATTCCGCAGAACGAAGCCAGGCGCGGCGACCTCATCTTCTACGGTCCCAACGGCAGCCAGCACGTCACCATGTATCTGGGCAACGGTCAAATGCTGGAGGCGTCCAGCCTGGCCGGCAAAGTCACCATCAGCCCGGTGCGCAAGCCCGGCATGACGCCTTATCTGACTAGGATCATCGAGTACTGAGCCGAACAGGCGGGGCAACGGCAGCCCGCCAGCGAACCCGGTGACGTCGACGGATCCCAGGACGCCTGGAATAGTTGAACGCGGGCACGTCGCTGCCCCGCGACATTGGTCGTGACGGCAGTCGTGTCCGAATGAGCTGTGGAGGGTTATTGATGACAACAGCAGGTGGCGGTTTCCCGGGCCAGGGTGCCCCTTCGGGCCCACCCACCCAGGAGGCGCACGGCGGCGGGGCCGACGGGCTGGCCGCCGAGGTACACACGCTGGAGCGGGCCATCTTCGAGGTCAAGCGGATCATCGTCGGCCAGGACCAGCTCGTGGAGCGCATGCTGGTCGGTCTGCTCGCCAAAGGTCACGTACTGCTGGAAGGTGTTCCCGGTGTCGCCAAGACGCTGGCGGTCGAGACCTTCGCCCGGGTGGTCGGCGGGACCTTCGCGCGTATCCAGTTCACCCCCGACCTGGTGCCCACCGACATCGTCGGTACCCGCATCTACCGCCAGGGCAAAGAGGAGTTCGACACCGAACTCGGCCCGGTGGTGGTCAATTTCCTGCTGGCCGACGAGATCAACCGTGCGCCGGCGAAGGTCCAGTCGGCGCTGCTCGAGGTGATGGCCGAGCGCCACGTGTCCATCGGCGGTAAGACGTTCCCGCTGCCCAACCCGTTCCTGGTGATGGCGACGCAGAACCCGATCGAGCAGGAAGGTGTCTACCCGCTGCCCGAGGCGCAGCGCGACCGCTTCCTGTTCAAGATCAACGTCGGCTACCCGACGCCCGAAGAGGAACGCGAGATCATCTACCGGATGGGTGTCACCCCGCCGCAGCCCAAGCAGATCCTCAACACCGGCGACCTGCTGCGGTTGCAGAACGTCGCGGCCAACAGCTTCGTACACCACGCGCTGGTCGACTACGTGGTCCGCGTGGTGATGGCCACCCGTCACCCCGAGCAGTTGGGGATGAACGACGTCAAGACCTGGATCGCGTTCGGCGCCTCCCCGCGTGCCTCGCTGGGCATCATCGCCGCGTCGCGGGCACTGGGTTTGGTGCGCGGGCGCGACTACGTGATCCCGCAGGACATCATCGACGTCATTCCCGACGTGCTGCGTCACCGTCTGGTGCTCACCTACGACGCCCTCGCCGACGAGATCACCGCGGAGACCGTCATCAACCGCGTGCTGCAGACGGTCGCGCTGCCGCAGGTGAATGCCGTTCCGCAACAAGGACATTCGGTCGCACCGGTGATGCAGGGTGCCACCGTGGCGGCTGGCGGTCGGTGACCGACCCGAAACCCGCCGCGGACAAGAAATCCGCGGTGCGTCATCCGCCCTCGATGATGCGTGGCACCATCGACGACCCGAAGTTGTCGGCGGCGCTACGCACCCTGGAGTTGACCGTCAGCCGCAAGCTGGACGGCATCCTGCACGGTGATCACCTGGGCCTGATCCCGGGACCGGGTAGCGAACCGGGTGAGTCGCGGATCTACCAACCCGGTGACGACGTGCGCCGGATGGATTGGGCGGTCACCGCCCGCACCACCCACCCGCACGTCCGGCAGATGATCGCCGACCGCGAACTGGAGACCTGGCTGGTAGTCGACATGTCGGCCAGCCTGGACTTCGGAACCTCGGTTTGCGAGAAGCGCGATCTGGCCGTGGCCGCCGCGGCGGCCATCTGTTATCTCAACGTCGGCGGCGGCAACCGGATCGGTGCGCTGGTCTCCAACGGCCAGAACACAATTCGGGTGCCGGCCCGGGCCGGCCGCGAGCACGTGCAGACCTTGTTGCGCACCATCGCCACCACCCCCAAGGCGCCAGTGGGTGTGCGCGGCGACTTGGCCGCAGCCATCGACGCATTGCGCCGACCGGAACGCCGTCGCGGCATGGCCGTAATCATCAGCGACTTTCTGGGACCGATCAACTGGATGCGTCCGCTGCGGGCGATCGCGGCCCGGCACGAGGTGCTGGCCATCGAGGTGCTCGACCCCCGCGATGTGGAACTGCCCGACATCGGGGATGTGGTGTTGCAGGACGCCGAGTCGGGTGCGGTTCGCGAGTTCACCATCGACGCGCAGTTGCAGACCGATTTCTCCCGGGCCGCGGCGTCGCATCGCGCCGACGTGGCCCGCACCATCCGCGGTTGCGGTGCGCCGGTGATGACGCTTCGCACCGACCGTGACTGGATCGCCGACATCGTCCGTTTCGTCTCCAACCGCCGCCGCGGCGCGATGGCGGGGCGTCGGTGACGGACAGACTGACTATGACGGGTTTGTGATGAAGTTGCCGTTGCTGGGCCCGATGTCGCTGACGGGCTTCGAACATTCGTGGTTCTTCCTGTTCCTGTTTGTCGTGGCCGGCCTGGTCGCGCTGTATGTGGTGCTGCAGCTGGCGCGGCAGCGGCGCATGCTGCGATTCGCCAACATGGAATTGCTGGAAAGCGTTGCGCCCAAACGTCCTTCGCCGTTGCGGCACGTCCCGGCGATCCTGCTGGTGGGCGCGCTGGTGCTGTTGACGATCGCGATGGCAGGACCGACCAACGACGTCCGTATCCCGCGTAACCGCGCGGTGGTGATGCTGGTGATCGACGTGTCGCAGTCGATGCGCGCCACCGACGTCGAACCCAACCGGATGGTCGCCGCGCAGGTCGCCGCCAAGCAGTTCGCCGACGAGTTGACCCCTGGGATCAACCTCGGACTGATCGCCTACGCGGGTACCGCGACGGTGCTGGTGTCGCCGACCACCAACCGCGAGGCGACCAAGGCCGCGCTGGACAAGCTGCAGTTCGCCGACCGTACCGCCACCGGGGAGGGCATCTTCACCGCCCTGCAGGCCATCGCCACCGTCGGTGCGGTGATCGGTGGCGGTGACACGCCGCCGCCGGCGCGCATCGTATTGTTCTCAGACGGCAAAGAGACGATGCCGACCAACCCGGACAACCCCAAGGGCGCCTTCACCGCCGCGCGGACCGCCAAGGACCAGGGTGTGCCGATCTCGACGATCTCGTTCGGCACCCCGTATGGGTTCGTCGAGATCAACGACCAGCGTCAGCCGGTGCCGGTGGACGACGAGACCCTGAAGAAGGTCGCGCAACTCTCGGGTGGGAACGCTTACAACGCAGCCACTTTGGCTGAGCTGAAGGCGGTCTACTCCTCGCTGCAGCAGCAGATCGGCTACGAGACCATCAAGGGCGACGCGAGCGTGGGCTGGCTGCGGCTCGGCGCGCTGGTGCTGGCGGTGGCGGCGCTGGCGGCGTTGCTGATCAACCGCCGCCTGCCGACCTAGTCAGGCCGCACTCGGCGACCGGTTAATCGGCGGCAATGACCGCCGACGGCGGATACGACGCCGGGATCGGATTGAGATTCGGCACGATCGGCGTGCCCGGCGGCGGCGGCAGCACGCGACTGAGCGTGAACCGTGCCCCGTCCGCCAATTCTTCAGGCGTGCACATGAACTCGGTGGTGGTCCGCAACCGCCAGCGGTCCTGAGTCAGGCAGGCGCGCTTGCCGTCCCGGCTGACCGCCAACGCCAACGCGAGCGCGTCCGCCCACGATTCGTCGGTGCGTGTCTCCAGTAGGACCGGTCGGCCGTGGGCGTGGGCGTCGATGTAGCTCAGGGCGGCGGGCACCCCGGCCAGATCGTCGTGGTCCCTGCGCAATCCGGGGGTGTTCAGGGCCAGCACCAGGCCCACCGCTACGACACCGACCGGCAGTCGTCGTATCCAGGAGTGACGCCGCGCGGTAGTCAGCACCACCAGTGCCGACGATCCGAGCATCAGCAACGTCAGCGGCAGCGCGTAGGAGAAGATCCCGATGTAGGACGCGAAGAGCTGATCCACCCCGTACCAGCAGTACAACCCGAACAGCACGGTGGCCGCGGCGGTCACCCGCAACAGGTGCCGGGAGAACTGGTGGGGATCGTCACTGTCGAGGCGCGCCAAAGCGCGGACCAGGAAGAGATTCCCGACGAACAACACGATCAAGAACAGCGTGCCCAGCGCGGGATTGGGACCCCAGAACTGCACGAGGAACTTGGCCGCGTCCAGCGGCGGGTTCGGCGCGCGATGCCCGTACTCGATGTACTTCGGGATCTCCCCGGGCCAATTCAGCACGATCGGCAGCAAGAAGATCCCCAGCACGCCCGCGGCAATGAAAACCTCACGCCGGTGGGTGGACAAATTGCGCCCCTGCGGGATCAGCGCGACCACCGCGAGCAGCGGAACCAGCACCAGGAACTCCGCGTGCCCGTGCACCAGCAGGCCGCCGGCCAGCACCATGATCCACAGATGACGCAGCCGCCCGGCCGACACGGAGGCGGCCGCGAACAGCAGCAACACGAACGGCGCGAAGCAGGCATGCGGGATCCAGGTCGAGCAGACCAGTTGCTTGTGCTCAGCCAGGAAGATCAGCGCGACGCCGGCCGCGGCGAGCACGCCCCACGACGAGCCCAGCCAGGTGTACAGAATCGTCAGCGCCAGTCCCAGCAACGCCGCGTTGAGCGCCATGACCGCGACGACCTGGCCGTTGTAAGCCGCCGGGACCACGTGCAGCACGTCGTGCAGCAGCCATTCGCCGGCGGCCTGCAGGTAGAAGTACGCCGGTCCCGGATGGTGAAAACCGACCCTCGAGTAGTGGCCGGTCAACAGGGAGAAGTGCTTGGCCTGAATGGTGAGCATCGAGTTCGACGCGGGATCCCCGGCCTCGTAGATGGCCCGGGTGAACAGGTCCGAGTTGCGTAACAACAGCAGAATCAGCAAACCGCCGCCGCAAGCGGCGAAGATCGCTCGGGCGGACGGTGCGTTGGTACGGGTCGACGGGTCGGCCATGCAGCCCCGATCGTAAGCAGCCGAGCCGATTGCAGTGAAATCGTGGCGGGGCGATAAGTTGGCGGGGTGACAGGAGCAGCCACCGAACTCGCATCCGAGCCCGCGGCTAACGGGGGCAAACCCCCTTTCGTGTCCCGATCGGTGCTGGTCACCGGCGGAAACCGGGGGATCGGGCTGGCCATCGCGCAGCGACTGGCCGCCGATGGACACAAGGTCGCCGTCACGCACCGCGGATCGGGGGTGCCCGAGGGCTTGTTCGGGGTCGTCTGTGACGTCACCGACACCGACGCCGTCGACCGCGCCTTCAAAGAGGTCGAGGAGCATCAGGGTGCGGTCGAGGTGCTGGTATCCAACGCCGGGATCTCCGCGGACGCCTTCCTGATCCGGATGACCGAGGAGCGGTTCCAGAAGGTCATCGACGCGAACCTCACCGGGGCGTTCCGGGTGACCCAGCGCGCCTCGCGCAGCATGCAGAAGAAGCGGTTCGGCCGGATCATCTACGTGGGCTCGGTCTCGGGCAGCTGGGGGATCGGCAACCAGGCCAACTACGCCGCCTCCAAGGCCGGTCTGATCGGCATGGCCCGCTCGATCTCGCGGGAACTGTCCAAGGCCGGGGTGACGGCGAACGTGGTCGCACCCGGTTACATCGACACCGAGATGACCCGGGCGCTGGACGAGCGGATCCAGGCCGGCGCGCTGGACTTCATTCCGGCGAAACGGGTCGGCACCGCCGAGGAAGTCGCCGGGGTGGTCAGCTTCCTCGCCTCCGAGGATGCGAGTTACATCGCCGGCGCGGTCATTCCTGTCGACGGCGGCATGGGTATGGGGCACTGAGGGTCAGAGGGAAAAGGACAAACATGACAGGACTGCTCGAAGGCAAACGAATCCTGGTCAGCGGGATCATCACCGACGCGTCGATCGCGTTCCACATCGCCCGGGTCGCCCAGGAGCAGGGCGCGCAACTGGTGCTGACGGGATTCGACCGACTCCGGCTGATTCAGCGCATCGCGGACCGGTTGCCGGAGAAGGCGCCGTTGATCGAACTCGACGTCCAGAACGAAAAGCACCTGGACACCCTCGCCGACCGGGTCGTCGAGGTGATCGGCGAGGGCAACAAACTCGACGGCGTGGTGCACTCGATCGGCTTCATGCCGCAGTCCGGCATGGGGATCAACCCGTTCTTCGACGCACCTTATGAGGACGTCTCCAAAGGCATCCACATCTCGGCGTACTCGTATGCCTCGCTGGCCAAAGCGGTGCTGCCGATCATGAACCAGGGCGGCTCGATTGTCGGGATGGACTTCGACCCGAGCCGGGCCATGCCGGCATACAACTGGATGACGGTCGCCAAGAGTGCCCTGGAATCGGTGAACCGGTTCGTGGCGCGCGAGGCCGGCAAGCACGGCGTGCGGTCGAATCTGGTTGCGGCCGGCCCGATCCGGACGCTGGCGATGGCCGCGATCGTCGGCGGCGCGCTGGGCGAAGAGGCAGGTGCCCAGATCCAGTTGCTCGAAGACGGTTGGGATCAGCGCGCTCCGGTCGGCTGGAACATGAAAGACCCGACGCCGGTCGCCAAGACGGTGTGCGCGCTGCTGTCCGATTGGCTGCCGGCCACCACGGGTGACATCATCTTCGCCGACGGCGGCGCTCATACCCAATTGCTCTAGGACACAATGAACTTCGACGCCGTCCTGCTGCTGTCTTTCGGTGGGCCGGAAGCGCCCGAACAGGTTCGCCCATTTCTGGAGAACGTCACCCGCGGACGTAACGTGCCGCCGGAGCGGCTCGATGACGTCGCCGAGCACTACTACCATTTCGGCGGTGTGTCCCCGATCAACGGCATCAACCGCGCGTTGATCGCCGAATTGGAAACCGTGCAGCCGCTGCCCGTTTACTTCGGCAACCGCAACTGGCAGCCGTACGTCGAAGACACAGTAAAACTCATGCGAGACAACGGCGTTCGTCGGGCGGCGGTGTTCACCACGTCGGCGTGGAGTGGCTACTCCAGCTGCACGCAGTATGTCGAGGACATCGCGCGGGCGCGGGAGGCGGCCGGTCCGCAGGCGCCCGAGTTGGTCAAGCTGAGAACGTACTTCGACCATCCGCTGTTCGTGGAGATGTTCGCCGACGCCGTCGTCGCCGCCGCCGACACCGTGCCACCGGATGCCCGGCTGATCTTCACCGCGCATTCCATCCCGATCGCCGCCGACCAGCGGTGCGGGCCGAATCTCTACAGCCGCCAAATCGGATATGCCGCAAGGCTTGTAGCGGCGGCAGCGGGCTTCAGGGATTACGACGTAGTGTGGCAGTCCCGGTCGGGCCCGCCGCAGGTTCCGTGGCTCGAGCCCGACGTCGCCGATCACCTCGCTGCGCTGTCCGCTTCCGGTGTCAAGTCCGTAATCGTGTGTCCCATCGGCTTCGTCGCGGACCACATCGAAGTGGTGTGGGATCTCGACCACGAACTACGCCTGGAGGCCGACGCTCTCGGTGTCACGTTCGCCCGCGCCGCCACGCCCAACGCAGACCGCCGATTCGCCCGGCTGGCAGCGGATTTGATCGACGAACTACGCGATGGCCGCGAACCCGCGCGCGTCACCGGCGCCGACCCGGTCCCGGGATGCCTGGGCAGTCGAGACGGCCAGCCGTGCCGGCCACCGCACTGCGCGGCGACCTAGCCGCTCAAGCGCGAGGCCTGGGCTTTGGGCGTGAGCCCTGGGTTTTGAGTGTGAAGCCTGGGTTTTGAGTGTGAAGCCTAGGTCTTGCGCGTGAAGCCTGGGTGGGATTGCGCCCGGTTTCCCGCCCTGAGCTCACAACGAAAGCCGTTGATTCACACTCAAAGCCAAGGATTCACCGTGCAGACGTAAAGCACCCATACGTTGCCCACGGGCGACTTCGCGGACGCCGCTCAGTCCGTCCAGGCGGACTGCAGAATCGCGGTGACCGCGGCCATCCGTGCCGAGCGGACCACGGCGCTCAGCGGCCGCAGCGCATCGTTGGCGATCTGCCCCTCCGAAGACGATTGCGTCCCCGTCATTTCCGGTGCGGCAGTCCCGCGATCAGGCAGACGGCTCAGTCCGGCGCTGACCGCGATGATCGCATCGACGTGTGCCGCGTTCTCCAGCACCCGCAGCGCGCGGGTCGGCGCATGATCCGGGATCCGGTGCTGCCGTGCAGATTCCAGCATCTGCTCGACGAGTCCGCGCGGATTGTCAACGCCGCTGGCCGATTCCAGGCCCATGGAGCTCAGCGCGTCGGCGGCCGAGCGCACCGCTGACCGCAGCGTGTATTCGGCGTCTCCCAGTTCGTGATGGTCGAACACCGGCGCGCCCGGCAACGAGTAGACCATCCAGGTCAGCGCGCACAGTTCGGGCTCTTCGGCCTCGTCGTCGTCGCTGTAGGAATATTCGGGGACGAGTCCGATCGCGGTGCCGGGGTCGTCGGCCTTCGTGACGATCACCGCCTCGCCGGCGGCCAGCGCGTCGCGCTCGAACTGGGTCCCCGCTGTCAGCCCCCGGACGTCGCCGGGCACCGGCAGCACCACGTTGATCGTTCCCCGGCCCTCGCGGCCGACCGCACCCCGCAACGTCTGCAGCAACGAAACCGTCCCGGCGTCGTCCACGTCCGGCCACGGCAGACCGGTGTGGCCCGCGGCGACGGCGTCGTATGCGGCAACGGATTGCCTTGGCGCCCAGAGTGATAACGCATCAAGAACGTCGTCGGGCGCGGCCTTGCCTGCGAGCCAGGCGTTGGCCCACATCGACAGCGAAACACTCGGGCACCACATGGTCTCGCAGTGTAATGGCTCGCCGCCTTGGACGCGGTTTGTCACCGATCGCGCGTATTCTGTGCCCATGCCCGTCGCGCTGATCTGGCTCATCGGGGCCTTGGTGCTCATCGGGGCGGAGGCCTTGACGGGCGACATGTTCCTGCTGATGCTCGGCGGCGGCGCGCTGGCCGCCTCCGGTGCCAGTTGGTTGACGGACTGGCCAATCTGGGTCGACGGTGTGGTGTTTCTGATCGTCTCGGTACTGCTGCTGACACTGGTTCGGCCGCCGCTGCGTCGCCGACTGACCCCGCACACCGGGTTGAAGATCGGCGTCAAGGCCCTGGAGGGCAAGAGCGCACTGGTGCTCGACCGGGTGGCCAGCGATGCCGGTCAGGTCAAATTGGACGGTCAGGTGTGGACGGCCCGCCCGCTCAACGACGGCGACGTCTATGAGCCCGGCCAGTCGGTCACCGTCGTGCACATCGACGGCGCCACCGCCGTGGTGTTCAAAAACGCATAGCGCTTCGAGAGAGGAGTCCCGGTGGACGGTGCGGTAGCCGGTTTGGTTCTGCTGGTCGTTCTGGTGGTCTTCGCCATCATCGTGGTGGCCAAGTCCGTGGCGTTGATACCGCAGGCCGAAGCCGCGGTGATCGAGCGGCTGGGCCGGTACAGCCGCACAGTCAGTGGGCAGCTGACCCTCCTGGTTCCGTTCATCGACCGCATCCGCGCCCGGGTGGACCTGCGGGAGCGGGTGGTGTCGTTCCCGCCGCAGCCGGTGATCACCGAGGACAACCTGACGCTGAACATCGACACGGTCGTCTACTTCCAGGTCACCGTTCCGCAGGCGGCGGTCTACGAGATCAGCAACTACATCGTCGGCGTCGAGCAGTTGACCACCACCACGCTGCGCAACGTGGTCGGCGGCATGACCCTGGAGCAGACGTTGACCTCGCGCGATCAGATCAACGCGCAGCTGCGCGGCGTGCTCGACGAGGCGACCGGCCGCTGGGGCCTGCGGGTGGCGCGGGTCGAGCTGCGCAGCATCGATCCGCCGCCGTCGATCCAGGCGTCGATGGAAAAGCAGATGAAAGCCGATCGGGAGAAGCGCGCGATGATCCTGACCGCCGAGGGCACCCGGCAGGCGGCCATCATGCAGGCCGAAGGTCAGAAGACCTCGCAGATCCTGGCCGCCGAGGGCGCCAAGCAGGCCGCGATCCTGAGCGCCGAAGCCGACCGGCAGTCCCGGGTGCTGCGCGCCCAGGGCGAGCGGGCAGCCGCGTACCTGCGGGCGCAGGGTGAGGCCAAGGCCATCGAGAAGACGTTCGCCGCGATCAAGGCCGGCCGGCCGACCCCGGAGATGCTGGCCTACCAGTACCTGCAGACGCTGCCGCAGATGGCGCGCGGCGACGCCAACAAGGTGTGGGTGGTGCCCAGCGACTTCAACGCGGCATTACAGGGCTTCACCAGACTGCTCGGCAAACCCGGTGAGGACGGCGTATTCCGCTTCGAGCCGTCCCCGGTGGACGACGCGCCCAAGCACTCCGCGGATGACGACGACGCCGAGGTCGCGGACTGGTTCGCCACCGAGAACGGTCCGGCGATCGCATCGACCCCGACGACGGAGGTTTTGTCTCGCAACCCGCTGACCGGGCCGCCGGAACTGCGCCAATAGGATTGCGTGATGAGCACTTTGACGTCTCCGAAAACCTACGCCGGGCTGGCCGCGTTCCATGCCGTCGATGCGGTGTTGTGTGCGGTTCAGGTGCCGCCCATCAAGAAGGCGTTGGACACCGTCGAATGCCCGGAAAGCATCCGCCCGGTGTTGCCGGTGGTGAAGGTCGCGGCCGCGGTCGGGCTGGCGTCGGTGAACCGGTTTCCGGGCTTGGCCAGGCTGACGACAGCTCTGTTGACGCTGTACTTCATCTTGGCGGTCGGCGCACATATCCGGGTACGTGACAAGGTGGTCAACACACTGCCGGCGGCGACGTTTCTGACGGTGTTCGCCGCGATGACGGTGAAGGGGCCGGACACCTCGCGCTTCGCGTAATACCCCTCGCTCGGCTGGCGTCGGGCGGCGGCTCGGCTCGTATCGGCGGGAGTTTGGTCTCGCGTCGCGAGGGTGCGCAGATGTACACCGACACGCCGGTGCGGCCGGCATTTTGCGCACCCTCGCGACGGCCCACTACCGCGGCGGAGTCGGCGAAGCGCTGGGCCCTGCCGAGGGCGACGGCGACTGACCCTGCCCAGGCGCCTGCTGCGCACCCGGCGAGCCCGGCGCACCGGGTCCACCCGGCCCCATCGGAGGAGGTCCGCCGGGGAACGGCGGCGGCGGCATCATGCCGTGCGGGCCGTGTGCTCCGGGTCCGCCAGGTCCCGGGAAGCCGAAGTGCGATGCCGCCGGAGGCGGCCCGTGGCCCGGTGGCGGCGGGGGAGGACCGAAGAAAGTGATCGCCAGCACGGCCGCGCCCGCGGTGAATACCGAACCGATCAGGCCGCCGAGTACCCCGGCGCCCAGGACCGCTCGGCCGGGATAGCGCCGTTTCTCAGCTACGACCGGCGCAGGCACGACAGGCGTCTGGTCGGATGTGTCGTCGGAGGTCATGTGACTCCTCGCGTCGTTGGATTGTTGCCGAGCGCGACGGTAGGAGTCGAACTTGAAACGAAGCTGAAGAAGTCAGCGCGGCCCGGGTAGCGGCGGTACCGGCACGATGCTCGGCGCCGGAGCGGACGGGACGGTCGGCACGGCGCTGGAGCTCGGCGGCGGGGGAGACGGCAAGCTCACCGTCGGTGTCGAAGACAGCTGCGGGTAGGGAGGCGGCGGCAGTTCGACGCGAACCGTGAAGACCAGACCGGTCACGGCGAACGCGGCCGCAGCGCCGAGCACCGCACCCGCGAGTCCCGCGCCGACCACCGCCGCGGTGGAGTGCCGTCCGACAGCGGTCTTGTTGGAGGCGTCCGAGACCATTTCGCTTCCCCTCTGATCGGTTCGTGCGCGCTGAGCGTAACCCGCTCCCGGTGCGGCGAGAGCCGACTGAACAGCAACGCGTGAACAATGGAGGCCATGACTCGCGCGGATCGCACCGGCAGAGTGACCGACCAATTCAGCGTCGGCACACCGCGGGTACTCGTGGTCGAGGACTCCGAAACGATTCGGGAGATGGTCGGCGAGGCGCTCGCCGACGTCGGCTATCACACCGACACCCGTTGCGACGGAAACGGATTGGAAGAGGTGCTGGAAGGTCTGCGACCGGACCTCGTGGTGCTCGACGTGATGTTGCCCGGCCGCGACGGCTTCGAGCTCATCGATGTGGTCCGCGAATGGGGCGACATCGGGATCGTGTTGATCACCGCCCGCGACGGGTTGACGGACCGGTTGCGCGGGCTCGACGGGGGTGCCGACGACTACGTCGTCAAACCGTTCGAGCTCGCCGAACTCGTGTCGCGGGTAGGTGCGGTGTTACGACGCCGGGGACGGCTGCCCAAGGTGGTGCAGTTGGGCGACGTGATCCTCGACGACGATGCGGGCGTGGCGGCACGCAACGGCCACCCGCTGGACCTGACCGCCACCGAGCTGAGGCTGTTGGGATTCCTGATGGAACAGCGGGGCCGGATCGTCAGCGCGAACCAGATCCTCAATGCGGTATGGGGCTACGACGCCTATGACCCGAATCTGGTGCAGGTGCATGTCAGCGGGTTGCGTCGCAAGCTCGAGGCGCACGGACCCCGGATACTGCACACCGTGCGCGGCATCGGCTACCGGTTGCAGCCCCAGCAGCGCTCGTGACGGACGCGGTCACTGCCACCCCGTCCCTGCAGCGACGGGTGATCCTGCTGGTCGTGGCATTGCTGGCGGTGCTGTTGGTGGTGCTGGGGGTGACGGTCGACGTCAGCCTGGGCATCCAGGCCCGGCGCAACCTGCACGACCGACTGCTGGCCGCCACATCGCGCGCCGACGCGCTGGTCGCCGCGCACACCTCCCCGGAACTGCTGGCCGCGCAACTCAACAGCGGCAGCGTGCGGGCATTGGTGGTGATGGCCGACGGCGTCACCTACGGCGATCCCGGGATCAGCGCCGACACCAAAGCCGGCTCCACGGTCCCGCCCCCCTTTCCGCCGCCTCCGGGCCGCCGACCCGGGCCGATGCCGTCGGGTGTGCCGCCCAGGCCGCCGCCCCCGCCGCCGGGTCCGCTGCCGGACGCGACGGCGACCGTGGTGGTGCACCCGCTGCCCGACGGCGCCCGGCTCATCCTGGTCGCCGACACCACCCAGACCACGCAGGTGACCCGGCAGCTGCGGCAGCTGATGATCGGTGCTGGTGTGGCGACGTTGCTGTTGGCCGCGCTGCTGCTGGTCGCGGTCAGCCGCACGGCATTGCGGCCATTGGACCGGCTGACCGCGCTGGCCAAGGACATCACCACCGGTGACCGCGGCAAGCGACTCCGACCATCCCGAACCGACACCGAATTAGGGCGCGCCGCAACCGCTTTCGACACGATGCTGGATGCGCTGGAGGATTCGGAGTCGCGTGCTCAACAGGCGGCCGACGCCGCGCAACGCGCCGAAGCCGCCACCCGGCAGTTCCTGGTCGACGCCGCACACGAGCTGCGCACCCCGATCGCGGGCATCCAAGCGGCCGCCGAGCAGCTTGCCGCCCATGAGGTCGACCCGGAGTCGAGCGCGCAGCACCGCCGGGCCGGCCTCCTGCAATCCGATGCCCGACGAGCCGGGCGCCTGGTCGCCGACATGTTGGATCTGAGCCGCATCGACGCCGGATTGTCGCTGGACGTCGGAGACACCGACCTCGCCGCCATCGTGGACGCCGAAGTGCAGCGCGCCGCCATGCTGGCCCCGCAGCTCTCGATCGTCCGCACGGGTCTACCGGAATTGATGGCGGTGGCCGACCCCACCCGGGTGGCGCAGATTCTGTCCAACCTGCTCGACAACGCCCGCCGGCACACACCGGATGGCGGCTCGATCACCGTAGAACTCGGCGGCGACCCTGCGACGGCCGTCGTCACCGTCACCGACACCGGCCCGGGCATCCCCGACGACGAGCGCTTCCGCATCTTCGAGCGCCTGGTCCGGCTGGACGCCGATCGTGCCCGCGATCACGGCGGTGCCGGACTGGGACTCTCGATCGCGCGTGCGCTGGCTCGGGCGCACGGGGGCGACCTGGTTTGTGTGCGGCACGACGGGGGTGCGCAGTTCCGGCTGAGTTTGTCGAGGGGTGAATGGTGACGTGCGCGTTGCGCGCGTCCAGGTGGTGCGACCCGTCTTCCGCGAGCGACGGCTTTACGGATGGCACGGTATCTGGAGCAGCGGGCAGGGCGATAACTTCAAACGGGATCGAGCCGAGGTCCCTGCTGCCACTTCACGCGAAACCACTCGGCCGCCTTCGTCAGGGTGAGATCGGGACGCGTCTCGTCGGTGTCGAATACCTCCTGTGCCACGGCCTGTACGAAGGTCTCGGCTTCAATGTCAGCGACTTTGGGCAGGGGAAACCCGTTGACCTTCAAGAAGACGACCGCAGCAAACCAGCCGGTGCGCTTGTTGCCGTCGGAGAAATACTGCGGCCCAGCGATGCCGTGGACGTAGGCTGCGGCTTTCGTCCAGATGTCAGGAAAAAGCTCGACTCCGAAATACTCGGAACTCGGACGGTGCGCTGCTGACTCCAAGCCGGGCAGATCGAGCGCGGTGCCGCCACTCTGATCAGCATTTATTTCGATGATTTGGCTCAGCGTCAGGTAGACGAAATCGGTCACTTCAGGCGTTCAGAGAGCCCAGCCCACCTGGTCTTTTCCTCCTCGTACGCAGCGCGAAAAACGTCATCAGCCACCTTGGTGGTTGGAGGGGTCTTGATTTCCTCGCCCGCCTCTTTGGGGGTGGAGTTGCTTCGTGTTCCCGCCATAACGGTCAGGATACGGCCAAACCGCAGATGCCGTAACTCATGATGTGGGTAGGCGTTCTCAATACGACATCACCCCGTCACCACGCTCAGTCCCCACCTATCAAGCCACGGCTGCACCAGCTCAGCCACCGAAAACGTTGCGGCAGTTGAGCAACTCGGGTTCGGGTCGTCGGGACGCCCGCCCCGGATGTGGATGCCGACGGCTACCGCACCCTCCTTGCGAATGAGGTAGACCGGGCCGCCCGAGTCTCCGCATTGGCTGGCCGCCAGGAACACCACCTTGCTCTCGGTGACGTCGGTGATCTGCCCGCATTCCACCCGGGCCGTCTTCATGCCGAATTTGCACAACTGCTGGCCGATCTGGAGTTCCCCGGCGACCCCGCTGACCGGCATCGACGCGCGTATCGCCGATGTCTGCGGAACCACGTCCGCATCGAGCATGATCAGCCCGATGTCGTGGGCCTCGCCGCGGGTTCCTTCGCTGACGGTCTGATCGAACGTGCCCACGGTGACGTAGGACTCGGCTGCGGAGTTGATGCTCACCTTGCTCGCCTCGCCGGGCTTGTTGCAGTGACCGGCGGTGAGCACCCCGGTCCGGCCGTCCCCGGTGCGCACCAAAAACCCTGCCGTACATGCCATTCCGCCGCTGCCGTCGGTATAGCTGACCGCGATCGCGGTGCCCGGACCGATCGTGCTGGCCGGCGGCAACGGGAACGGGATCACGATGGGAGGCTGGCCGGGCTGCAGGAAAGCTCTGTTCGGGACGGGCAGGAACATCGCGAACACGAACGACGCGGCACTGAGCAGCGCGAAGAACGAGAGCCGCCAACTGTAGGTGCGACCGAGACCACGTGCGGCCAACGGCCAGGCTGCCACCATCAGACACACCAACGCCCCGACGCCGAACATGACCGAGCGCACCAGGGACGCCTGCGACATGACGTCGATCTTTCAGGGAACGGTGGATGCGCTCAAACCGAGCGCGCAGGCTCCGGCTCGACCGTCTGGTGCGGCTTCGCGTGCTCCCGCCGGTATTTGCGGACCTCGTAGACCAGCCCGCCCAGCCCCAGTGCGCCCGTGCACACCGATACCGCAATCAGCAGCGGGTTGCCGTCCCCGACGACGGCGTTGCCCAGGATCACCACGGCGGCGGTACCGGGCAGCAACCCGACAACAGTGGCCCATGTGTAGGGCATCACCCGCACGGCCGAGGCGCCGGCGGCGTAGTTGATCGCGGCGAACGGCACGGCCGGAATGAAGCGCAACGACAGAATCGCCGGCCAGCCTCGTTCGCCGAGTCGCTCGTCCAGCCGCATGATCGCGCGCCGGTGCTCAAGCCGGGACAACCGCCACCCGGTCCCGCGGACCACCAGCAATGCCAGCACCGCGCTGGCGGTGCTGGCCGTCACCGCGATGGCTATCCCGATCACCGGCCCGAACAACAGTCCCGCCGCAATCGTGAACGCGGTGCGGGGGAAGGGCGGCACCGTCACCAGGGTGTGCACCAGCCAGAACGCCAGCGGGAACCAGGGACCCAGTGATTGCGCCCAATCGCGCATTTCGATCGCGGTGGGCAGCGGGACCCACACAGCTACCGCCACCAGGACTGTGATTCCCAACACGGTGGCCACCAGCCGCGGCAGCGACGTGCCGCGCACCGCGGCGCGCACGGCGGCTGCAAACCCGCGCACCGTATCGGTGCTTTTGCAGATGGCGGGAGCTGTCACGGGTCCCAAGGGTACGGGGTGCAGGTGAATACCGAGTTTCCCTCGGCTGGCGTTTCGCGTCACAGTCTGGCGCCGATAATCGCATCTCGATTCCTGATTTGCGGACCCGATCAACTAGCCTGATTTGCGAGTTGCATCCCTCAAGCAAACTCGATGGTGCTGGGAAAACAGGAGCAATCGGTGTCCATTGACGTACCCGAGCTGGCGGACCTAGAACAGGTTCGCGGGCGTTGGCGCCACGCCGTCGCCGGTGTGCTGTCCAAGAGCACCCGTAGCGACCCGGCCGAGCTGGGTGACGAACCCGAGCATCGGCTGGACACGCCGACCTACGACGGTTTCGCGATCAGGCCGCTCTACACCGCGTTCGACGAGCTGCCGGAGCCGCCGCTGCCCGGCCAATGGCCGTTCCTACGTGGCGCCGACCCGCTGCGCGACGTCAAGTCCGGTTGGAAGGTGGCAGAGGCGTTCCCGCTGCCCGGCCTCGCCGTCGACGAGGCGAACTCGGCTCTGCTCGCCGCGCTCGGGGAAGGGGTCAGCGCGCTGCTGATCCGGGTGGGGGAGTCGGGGGTAGCTCCCGCCCAACTCGGAGCCCTCCTCGACGGGGTGCACTTGAGCATGGCGCCGGTGATTCTGGATGCGGGCGCTGACTTCGTCGCGGCCGCCGACGCGATGCTGTCGCTGGTGGACGCGGTCGCCGAAGACCAGCGCGCCACCGTGTCGGTCGATTTGGGAGCCGACCCGCTGACCGCGTCGCTGAGCGACCGCAACGCCGCGCCGCTCGACGACGTGTGCGCCGTTGCCGGCCGCGCCGCTGGCAAACACGGGGTGCGGGCCATCACCGTCGACGGACCGGCATTCCACAATTTGGGTGCCACCGCTGCGTGGGAACTTGCCGGCACGATCGCCGCGGCGGTGGCCTACCTGCGGGCGCTCACCGAAGCTGGGCTGTCAGTTCCGGATGCGTTGCGCCAGATCAGTTTCCGGCTCGCCGCCGACGACGACCAGTTCATGACGCTGGCAAAGGTGCGCGCGGTGCGGCAGCTGTGGGCGCGCGTTGCCGAGGTGGCAGGTGACCCGGACGGCGGCGCCGCGGTGGTACACGCCGAGACGTCGTTGCCGATGATGACCCAGCGTGACCCGTGGGTGAACATGCTGCGCTGCACCCTGGCGGCCTTCGGGGCAGGCGTCGGTGGCGCCGACACGGTGCTGGTCTACGCGTTCGACGTGGCCATCCCCGGCGGCTGGCCCGGCACGGCAACCAGTTTCGCGCGGCGCATCGCCCGCAACACCCAGTTGCTGCTGCTCGAAGAGTCCCACGTGGGGCGGGTGCTCGACCCGGCCGGCGGGTCGTGGTTCGTCGAGGACCTCACCAAACAGCTGGCCGAGCAGGCGTGGGCGCACTTTCAGTCCATCGAATCCGAAGGCGGGTTCGTCGACGCCCAGGATTACCTGAAGGATCAGTTGAACGAGCTGGCCGCTAAACGAGCCGACGACGTCGCGCACCGACGGGTCGCGATCACCGGTGTCAACGAATTCCCCAACCTCGGTGAAGCGCCGCTCCCGCAGGGTGATTCGTTGGGCCGGGCCGGCCACGTCGTGCGTTACGCCGCTGAATTCGAGGCGCTGCGCGACCGTTCGGATGCCTACTTCGCCGAACACGAGATCCGGCCGCAAGTGCTGCTGCTGCCGCTGGGACCGTTGGCCGAGCACAACATCCGCACCACGTTCGCGACCAACCTGCTGGCCTCGGGCGGCATCGACGTGGTCAATCCGGGAACGGTCGACGCCGCCGGGGTCGGCAAAGCCGTAGAGGCGTCCGGGTCGCTCGGTGTCGCGGTGATCTGCGGCACCGACAAGCGCTACGCCGAGGAGGTGTCCGACGTCGTCAAGGCGGCACGTGATGCGGGGATCGAGCGGGTGTACCTGGCCGGGCCGGAAAAGGCCGTCGGGGAGAGCGAGCATCGGCTCGACGAGTTCCTGACCATGAAAATCAATGCGGTACAAGCGCTTTCGGATCTGCTCAACCGGTTGGGAGCCTGACGTGACTGCCACAGTCCCCACAATCGGCAACTTCGCCGAGATCCCCCTCAACGGCGATCGGACCGTGCCCAAGCCCACCCCGGAGGCGGTCGAGACGTACGTCGAGGCGGCCGCGAAAGCCCACTGGTACACCCCCGACCAGTTGCAATGGCAGACGCCGGAAGGCATCGACGTCAAGCCCGTCTACATCGCCGAAGACCGGCGCGATGCCGGAGAAGCGGGTTATCCGCTCAACAGCTTTCCCGGCGAGCCGCCGTTCGTGCGCGGCCCCTACCCGACGATGTATGTCAACCAGCCGTGGACGATCCGCCAGTACGCGGGCTTCTCCACCGCCGCGGAATCCAACGCGTTCTACCGCCGCAACCTGGCCGCCGGCCAGAAGGGGCTGTCGGTGGCCTTCGACCTGGCCACCCACCGCGGCTACGACTCCGACCACCCGCGCGTGCAGGGTGACGTCGGAATGGCCGGTGTGGCAATCGATTCCATCTTGGACATGCGGCAGTTGTTCGACGGCATCGACCTGTCGGCGGTGTCGGTGTCGATGACGATGAACGGTGCGGTGCTACCGATCCTGGCGCTGTATGTCGTTGCGGCCGAGGAGCAGGGGGTGCCGCCGGAGAAGCTGGCCGGCACCATCCAGAACGACATCCTCAAAGAGTTCATGGTGCGCAACACCTACATCTATCCGCCCAAGCCGTCCATGCGGATCATCTCCGACATCTTCGCCTACACCAGCGCCAAGATGCCGAAGTTCAACTCCATCTCGATCTCCGGCTATCACATCCAAGAGGCCGGCGCCACAGCGGATTTGGAGCTGGCGTACACGCTGGCCGACGGGGTGGAGTACATCAAGGCAGGCTTGGACGCCGGCTTGGACATCGACAAGTTCGCCCCGCGGCTGTCCTTCTTCTGGGGCATCGGGATGAACTTCTTCATGGAGGTCGCCAAGCTGCGGGCGGGGCGGCTGCTGTGGAGCGAGCTGGTCGCCAAGTTCGACCCGAAGAACGCCAAATCGCTGTCGCTGCGCACTCATTCGCAGACCTCGGGGTGGTCGCTGACCGCTCAGGACGTGTTCAACAACGTCGCCCGCACCTGCATCGAGGCCATGGCCGCGACCCAGGGCCACACCCAGTCGCTGCACACCAACGCCCTCGACGAGGCACTGGCGCTGCCCACCGACTTCTCGGCCCGCATCGCACGCAACACCCAGCTGGTGCTACAGCAGGAGTCCGGCACCACCAGGCCCATCGACCCGTGGGCGGGCTCGTATTACGTGGAGTGGCTGACCCATCAGCTCGCCCAGCAGGCCCGCGCTCACATCGAAGAGGTCGCCGAACACGGTGGCATGGCCCAGGCGATCAGCGAAGGCATCCCGAAGCTGCGCATCGAGGAAGCCGCCGCCCGCACCCAGGCCCGCATCGACTCCGGCCAGCAGCCGGTGATCGGGGTGAACAAGTACCAGGTGGTCGAGGACCAAGAGATCGAAGTGCTCAAGGTCGAGAACAGCCGGGTGCGCGCCGAACAACTCGCGAAACTGCAAGAGCTGCGGGCGAATCGGGACTCCGATGCCGTCGAGGCCGCACTGGCCGAGCTGACCCGGGCGGCCGGCGCGCAGGGTCCGGCCGGTGAGGACGGACTCGGCAACAACCTGATGGCGCTGGCGATCAACGCGGCCCGGGCCAAGGCCACCGTGGGGGAGATCTCCGATGCGCTGGAGCAGGTCTACGGTCGGCACCAGGCCGAGATCCGCACCATCGCAGGCGTTTACCGTGATGAAATCCAGGGAGGCGACAACATCACCCCGCTTTCCAAAGCCACTGACCTAGTGGAGAAGTTCGCCGAGGCCGACGGCCGCCGGCCCAGGATCCTGATTGCCAAGATGGGCCAGGACGGCCACGACCGCGGCCAGAAGGTGATTGCGACCGCGTTCGCCGACATCGGTTTCGACGTCGACGTCGGGTCGCTGTTCTCCACCCCCGAGGAGGTGGCCCGCCAGGCCGCCGACAACGACGTGCACGTCGTCGGGGTGTCGTCGCTGGCGGCCGGCCACCTGACCCTGGTGCCGGCGTTGCGCGACGCGCTGGCCGAGGTCGGCCGGCCCGACATCATGGTCGTGGTCGGCGGCGTCATACCCCCCGGCGACTTCGACGAGCTGTACGAGGCGGGGGCGGCCGCGATCTTCCCGCCGGGGACGGTGATTGCCGACGCGGCAATCGGCTTGCTGGGCAAGCTCGCCGAGCGCCTGGGGTACGAGCTGGGCTGAGGATAGATTCCGGTGAGATACACGCCCGTCGCTGACAAGCGCGGTCGGGTCTATGCCCTATTGGCGGTCGGCCTGGGTCTGTGGACCCTCGTTTGCCTGTACTTCGTGGTGGCCGTGTACTCGACGGCGATCTATTCGTTGTCGTATTACGGCGTCAACTACCGGTTCGGGTTCGTGCGCCGCGGACTCGCCGGCCAACTGATCGAGTTCTTTCCCCGCGACGACTATTTCACCGCCGCTTACGCGGTGATGTGGGCACCCGCGGTGATATGGGCGGTTGCCGTCGGTGGGCTTGTTTGGGTGATTCTTTTCAGCGGAACCCGGTCGGAGCGTCGGGTAATGCTTGCGCTGCTTGTCCCGATTTTGCCGTTCTCCCTTGCCTTTTACCTGTTTTCGCCGCGTCCGGAATTGTGGGGAATGGCCGCGTTGGTGGCGTTGGCGATTTTCCTCAGGTCATCCCGAAATGTCCGGTCGACGTCGGTCGCTTGTGCACTGTACGGGCTCGCACTCGCGGTGCTGGCCTTGATGCACGAGGCGATTCCCATCGTCTTCGCGCTCGGGGCTGTGCTGGCAATCCTGGTGCTGGTCAAGGATGTAACGCCGCTTCGGCAGTGGAGCTACGCGGGTCTGGCGGTGGGACCTGGTTTCATCGCGACGCTGCTGGTCGCAGCGCTGGGACGACGAAACATCGCACCGCAGTTGTGTGCTCAACTTCCGCACCGGATGATCGACGACCCCTTTGCGATCTCGGCCTCGCCGGAGAAGACAGCGAATTTCATCCTCGGTCACGAGGAGAGCAAGTCCGACTACCACGATTTCGTCTGCAACGTGATCAAGCAGGTCGATCTCGATTTCGTTGACGCCGTTCGCAGTACGACGCAACTCGGCGCCGCCTCACTCGTCGCGTCCTTCCTACTCGGATTGGTGATCTTCGTCGCCGTCATCGGGGTGCTCCGATTCTTCTCGGGCGTGCCGTTGAAGGTGTTCTTCGGTGAGCTGTCCGGCAAGACAGCGCTGCCCGTTCTGGCGCTCGCAGCGTTTGTTCCGTTGTTCATGACGGGTTGTGACTGGACGCGCTGGTGGGTGTTGATCACGTTCGACGTCGTCGTTGTGTACCTCCTGTACGCGATTGACCGGCCAGAGCTCGAACAACCGCCGTCGACAAGAACGTTCCGGATATTCGTCGCGGCCGTCGTTCTGCTTGCCATACCGATTGGCCATACCGCCCACGTCGGAGGTCCGGCGCTCGGGGTGCCCAACGCTGCGGGCGCACACACCGTCGGCGCGAGACCCTAGATGGCATCGCGATCCAACGAGACCGTCGAGGCGCTCGCCGACGCCGTCCGCGGCGGTGACCGCGCGGCTCTGCCCCGGGCCATCACGCTGTTGGAGTCCACCCGCAAGGATCATCGGGAACGGGCCCAGCAGCTACTCCTGCAGTTGTTGCCCGACTCGGGCAACGCTCACCGGGTCGGCATCACCGGAGTGCCCGGCGTCGGCAAGTCGACCAGCATCGAAGCCCTCGGCATGCACGTGATCGACCGCGGCCACAAGGTCGCGGTGCTGGCGGTCGACCCGTCCTCGACGCGTACCGGCGGTTCGATTCTGGGGGACAAGACCCGGATGGCACACCTGGCGGTGCACCCCGACGCCTACATCCGGCCGTCTCCGACCTCGGGGACCTTGGGCGGCGTGGCAAAGGCGACCCGGGAAACGGTCGTGCTGCTGGAGGCCGCGGGTTTCGACGTGATCCTGATCGAGACCGTGGGCGTCGGCCAGTCCGAGGTGGCGGTCGCCAACATGGTCGACACGTTCGTGTTGCTGACCCTGGCGCGGACCGGGGATCAGTTGCAGGGCATCAAGAAAGGCGTGCTGGAGCTGGCCGACATCGTGGTGGTCAACAAGGCCGACGGTGCGCACCTCAAGGACGCCAAGATGGCCGCCCGCGAACTCTCCGGGGCGATCAGGTTGATCTATCCGCGTGAAACGCTTTGGCGGCCACCGGTTCTCACCATGAGCGCACTCGAGGCGACCGGATTGGCCGAGCTGTGGGAGACCGTCGAAAAGCACCGCGCGGTACTTACCGAAGCCGGGAGGTTCGAGGAGCGCCGCCGTGACCAGCAGGTCGACTGGACCTGGCAGATGGTCCGTGACGCCGTGCTGGACCGGGTGTTGTCCAACCCCGACGTGCGCAAGATCCGCCGCGACGTCGAACGTCGGGTTCGCGAGGGTGAGCTGACTCCCGCGTTAGCCGCCCAGCAAATACTTGGGATAGCGACGAGTTAACGGATCGGTAAATATGTCGGGGTTTGCCCGCAAGCAGTTAGACGGGTGAAGTAAATTCGGATTCGTGACGGTAGACATCGGAGTCAATCGCCGCGCTGTTCCTGCCCACGATGCCCCTGACGCAGGGCATGGTGTGTTCGGCGCCGCGGACTCCCACTTCGGCTGCGTTGTTCGTGCGTTTTCCACCATGTGGCCCGGTCACCGCTTCGGCGGCGGCGCGCTGGCCGTCTATCTCGACGGGCAACCCGTCGTCGATGTCTGGAAGGGCTGGGCCGACCGGGACGGCGACGTGCCGTGGTCGGCCGACACCGCTCCCATGGTCTTCTCGGCAACCAAGGGCATGGCCGCCACGGTCATCCACCGCCTGGCCGATCGCGGCCTGATCGACTACGACGCACCCGTCGCCGAGTACTGGCACGCCTTCGGCGCCAACGGCAAAGCCGACATGACGGTCCGCGACGTCATGAAGCACACCGCCGGCCTGTCGGGTCTGCGCGGGGCCACGCAGGCGAACATCTTCGACCACGTCGAGATGGAGGAGCGGCTGGCAGCGGCGTCGCCGGGACGCCTGCTGGGTCAACCCGCCTATCACGCGCTGACGTTCGGCTGGCTGATGTCGGGGCTGGCCCGCGCGGTCACCGGCAAGGACATGCGGGTGCTGTTCCGCGAGGAACTCGCCAAGCCGCTGGGCACCGACGGGTTCCACCTCGGCCGGCCGCCAGCTGATTCGCCGACCCGCGCCGCCGAGATCATCATGCCGCAGGACATCGCCGGCACCCCGATCGTCAACTACGCGATCCAGAAGATCGCCAATAGCTTCTCCGGCGGTTACCGCTCCATGTACTTTCCGGGTGTCATCGCCTCGGTGTCGGGGAACATGGCGATGCTGGACGCCGAGATCCCCGCTGCCAACGGCGTGGTGACCGCGCGGGCGCTGGCGCGGATGTACGGTGCGATCGCCAACGGCGGCGAGGTCGACGGCACCCGGTTCCTGTCGCGGCGTCTGGTCGCCGGGTTGACCGGGGAGCGGATCAGGCAACGCGACCGCAACATCTTCGTGCCGATGGCCTTCCACCTCGGCTACCACGCGCTGCCCATCGGGAACGTGATGCCGGGGTTCGGCCACGTGGGTCTCGGCGGCTCAGTCGGATGGGCCGACCCGGAGACGGGACTGGCGATCGCCGTTGTGCACAACCGGCTGCTTACGCCGCTGGTGCTGACCGATCACGCCGCCTTCGTCGGTCTGTACGCGCTGATCCGTCAGGGCGCGGCGAAGGCGCGCAAGCGCGGCTACCGGCCGGTGCACGGACTGGGGGCGCCGTACTCGGAGCCGGGGGCGGTCGCGGGGTAGCCCTCCCTACGAATCTTCCAGTCGGAAGCCGACTTTCATGGTGACCTGGTAGTGCGCAACGTTGCCGTCTACCAGGTGACCACGAACCGACTGCACTTCAAACCAGTCCAGGTTCCGCATGGTCTCCGATGCCCGAGCCAGGCCGCTTTTGATTGCGGCGTCAACTCCGTCGGGTGGGTGCCGACAATTCCTGACGCGGTAGGTGTGATTGGTCATCGCGTCCCTTCGCTGCGCTGGTACCGCGACTCTATATGTGCGGAACGGTCAACGGAGGCCCTCGAAAGCGGCGATTTGCTGTTGGGTCAATTCCAGTGCATCGGCGCCCTCATGCACCCGACGTTCCCAATCGATGGTCCAGGCGATCGCCTCGCGGAAGTCCAGGCGGTTGCGCCAACCAAGTTCGCGTTGCGCCTTGGTGGCGTCGAGGGCGAGCAGGTTCGCCTCGTGGGGATGGTCGCCGGGTTGCTTCTGCCAGTCGGCACCGCCACCCCAGAGGTCGGCAGCCAACGTGGCGACTTCTCCGACTTCGACGAAGCTGTCCCGGCCCGGTCCGATATTCCACTGTCCCAGCCCCGATCCGGCCAGCAACGCGTCGACAATTGTCAGATAACCGTTGAGGCAGTCGAGTACATGCTGCCAGGGCCGCACCGCATGGGGAAACCGCAGCAATGGTGCTCGGCCTGACGAGTAGGCGCGCACCAGGTCGGGCATCAGGCGCTCAGGGCTGACGTCGCCGCCGCCGATCACGTTCCCGCCTCGGGCGATCGCGGTGGGACAGCCGGGGTAGCTGCGGATCCAGGATTGGGTAAGCAGGTCGGCCATCGCCTTGGAGGCGCTGTAGGGGTCATCGCCGCCAAGGGAGTCGGTCTCGACGTAGCCGGCTTCCTGGTCGACGTTGCGATACACCTTGTCGGTGGTGATCACTAGCTGAGCCCGAACCGATGGACATGTGTTGACCGCCTCTAACACGTTGAGTGTGCCCATGGCGTTGGTCTCATAGGTGTAGCGCGGTTCCCGGTATGACTCACGGACCTGCGACTGGGCGGCCATATGGATCACGACGTCGGGGGCGGTGTCCTGGATCGCTGCCTTCGTTGCCTCGGCGTCGCGGATGTCGACGCGATGGTCGGTCGCCAGCAGTTCAGTGAGGAGGACCCGCTCGAAAAGGCTGCCTTCGGGGGGAGCTAGCGCCAAGCCCGCTGATTGATGACCGCGACTTTGCAGGAGCAAGCTTAGCCACGGGCCTTTGAAGCCGGTGTGGCCGGTGATTAGGTAGCGCATGGTCTAAGCAGGTGCCCGAGACTCCTGGTTTGCGGACGTGACGGATTGAGCCCCCGCGTTCCGCCTAACAACTTCGAACCCAGAGATGTAGGTCCCCCTCGAGGTAGTGAGTGACCTACCCATGCTATCGGCCGCTTGAGGCGCGTCTCTGCGGGCTCACGCAGCGTGCGCGTTGACGCCCGGCTGCTTGAAAAGCCATCGGTCGAGGACATAGAAGCGGCCGACCCATACCAGACCGAACCCTAGAAGCTGTGCGAAGAGTACGGCAATGCCTCGAAGGAGGGTGACGTGTTCAGCAATCGCCTTCTCGACAAGGTAGGTGAACAAAGTGGCCAGCGTGACGCCCAGCATCACAGCTAGCCAGAAGCACAGCACTTGCCGGTGCAAATGACGATCCGACTTTACGCGCCAGACCAGGTGTTTGTTTGCGAAGAAATTTGGGATCGTCGCGATGGAAGCTGCCAGAATTGATGCGGTGACGTAGTCATTAAGCCATGGCCCCATGAGTTGCAGCAGACCTTGGCCGAAAGGCAAGAACAGCAGCGACACCCACGCGTAGCGGAGCTTCTTCCGGGTCGCCTCACCATCTGCGTAGGCGATTAGGCCCGATACCGAGAGGTCCATGCAAACCCAAATTACTTGTTCAGCAGCCAGTTGGGGCTGAAATCAGCCAAACTCGCCAGGGATTAGCAGGTAACGGCCCGAGGCCTACTCGTCGTCCGTAGGCTTTCCGCAGTCGAAGCACGCGCTAACAGTCGAGGGAGGTACATGCGTGCCCGCTGAGGATGAATCGACACCGGACGTCGCCGGCCGTGTCTCCCGACAGCACCAGGCCGCATCAACCGCGGACGGCCAACCGGGACGGACTAGAGAGTTCGCTCTACTGACCGCGATCGCATGCACGGTTTTCGGTGCGAAACTGCTGATTATCGCGAAACTTGGCTCGCCCATGCCAATACTCGACCAATGGGACGGGGAGGGGGTCGTTACGTATGTGCCTTACTTGCATGGCACGTATTCCGTAAGCGACCTGTTACGCCCGCATAACGAACACCGCATCGTCTTCACCCGGCTACTCACGTTGTTGCATCTTGAGTTGGCCGGCGAGTGGAACACGCGCTTAGAGATGATCATCTGCGCAATCGTGCATACAGCGCTGATCACCTGGCTTGCGGCCCTATTGATGCCGCTCATCGCCCCACGTCGGCGCATCCTGTTCGCAGGCTTCATCGCAGTTGTTTTTGCACTTCCCATTGGATACGAGAACGCGCTGCTGGGTTTCAACTTTCACTTCTACTTCACGTTGTTGTTCGGCGTTGCCACTATCGTCGCTTTTGCTCGGGCACGCCCGTTTTCTCCGCTTTGGTTTGCCGGCTTGATAGCCGCTACTTGCAGCTACTTGTCCTTTTCATCGTCAGGGATTGCCGCAATTTTGACCGTTGTGGTATTGGCATGCCTGCAACTGGCGACGAAAGTGCGAAGCCGCGGCGGTCGCGAATATGCCGGGGTGGCCGTCCTGACCTTAACTGCTGTGGCCATGCTGCTATGGGAAATGTCGGTCACTACAGGTTCGAAGGTTGGCCTGTTATCGTTTGTTCTCGGATTTCTTTTCCTGGCGGGCCCCACCGTTTTTGGAGTGATCGGCATCCAAGGACCTGCGGTTTGGTTCTGCCGGCATACGTTGACCAAGCGCCCTGGCGTTAGCGACCGGGCATGGGTAGCAGTGGGTATCGTCGGGTGGGTCGCAGTTCAGCTTGCGATCGTCGCGTATGGTCGTGGGACCATTATCGGGGTGCGGTACATGGACATACTACTTCCTGTCTACCCAGTGGCCTTGACGGCTGTATTCACACTGGCTGACGCATCATCTGGTCGGCGGCTGAGTCGCTATGCGCAACCGGCTGCTGTGGCATGGGTGTTCACTGTCGTGGCATTGATATCCACGCTGGGCTATTATATGGCCGTCCTTCAGGCGGGCGATTGGAACAAATCGGCGCATCAGCAGATGTTGAATGCCACGGCATATATGGCGACTAATAATAACGAGTTTCTTGACGTTAAAGATAAACGTTTACTTGTAGATGTGACATTTCCAAATAAAGATGAGTTCGCCCATATTTTGGATGATCCTGATGTCAGGAGTATCATGCCGTCTGAAATGCGACCCGCTGATGCGGACAACACGGGAGCGCGGAACCGCATGTGGTTAAATGGGTCGCTCGTTCAGGCCACGTCTACCGCGGTTCGCGGCATGCTTGCGATCGGGCCGGCGTTGCTTGCCGTGGGCCTAGGCCTGTTTTTCGGAGTAGCGACACGCAGGACCAATCAATCAGAACGCTTCGCCGCAACGTCGAAAGGCGCGAGTGACAGCTGTCGCGGTACCGACTCTGACACCATGGGGTCGTAGTTGGCAGTGTGGTCATTCGTCTGAGAATCACGTTGCCTGGCAATGCACACTCTCTGTTAGGCGCCCGCTTAACACAGCACGGCCCGAGCTCGACCTGAGGAGCGTTCCGCATTCTGGTGGGCCGTCTCAGTCTTGCTGTCGCAGGGACTGCCATCAGTCGATTCCCAGTTTTGAAGGTTTGTCGTTGCTAGGATGACCAAGTTGACGGCGATCCAGGTGGTAGGGGCGTTCGGTTAGCGGAAGTGCTGGTTTGATCAGCGGGCGGAGTCTACGGAGGGGTCGGAAAGTGTTGTGCCGCATCTGCAACTGCAGTACCCGGATGGAGTTCAGTCAGAAGGTTCTCCGCAAATACGAGGCCCAGTTTTACTTTTGCACCAGCTGCGGTGCTTTGCAGGTGGAGCAGCCATACTGGCTCGATGAAGCCTATGAAAGTCCGGTGGCATCGGCGGACACAGGCATCCTCCAGCGGAACCTGGACCTCGCTCGGCTGACGTCACCGGTCCTGTTGTTTCTTTTCGACCGCCGCGGTCGATTCCTCGACGCAGCTGGAGGCTATGGTATTTTTACTCGCCTGATGCGTGACCTCGGTTTTGACTTTTATTGGTCGGACAAGTACAGCCCTAATCTGATTGCGCGGGGCTTTGAGGTGGACGATGCGAAGGACGTTTCTTATACCGCAGTTACGGCCTTTGAGGTGATGGAGCACCTTCCGGACCCAATGGACTTCGTCGCGGAGCTGCTGCGCGGCACTAACACCGACACGATCCTTTTCACGACTGAACTCTTCACTGGGCAACCACCGGCTCCGGAGAATTGGTGGTATTACTCTTTCACTGCCGGCCAGCACGTCACGTTCTACCAGAGTTCCACGTTGGAGTTCATCGGTAAGACATTCGGGATGAATTTTTATACTTCGGGGGCGCTGCACATCTGGACGAGAAAGAATCTGAACAAGGCTGCCCTGCGGCTGCTTACCGCGCCACGAGTCTCTGGAATTCTCCGCACGTTGCCGCCGCGCGTCCTTGGTTCGCGAACCTGGAACGACCACCGGAGTTTGATTGGTGCCGACGGGGTTTAGTCCATTCGGGGTATTGGCACGCTCGCATTTCGACTTTGAAGCGGGATAGGAGCCAGTCGACATACAAGCGCGAACCGTAAAATCACTGGCCAAGGCGGTGCCTTGTTGGGCGCGTCTGGTGTTGATGAGAGAGTACGAGCCATTTGGCATGTGGCGCGATGCGGAGCTCTGTTGCCGACCTCATGCGGCCAGAAATACACGGCCGCGCCCCCAGTTGGAGTCCGTGGTGCCGACTGACTTTTGCAGCGTCCTCAACGTGCTGCGGCGAACCGAGCCCGAACAGACCTACAACATGCCGAGGCAAACTTCGGTAGTTTTGTCGTACGGTCTCCGCATCGGGACAGATCCTCATCTCCCACCGCTTTTCAAAACACAAGGATTGCCGTCTTGAGCCAGTATCGAATTCCCATATACCAACCCGACTTGAACGGTAATGAGAAAAAGTATGTCATGGAGTGCCTGGACACTTCGTGGATCTCTTCCCGTGGCCTCTTCGTCAATAAATTCGAGTTTCGGTTCGCCGAGCGAATCGGCGTAAAGCATGCAGCCTCCGTGTGCAATGGCACCGTGGCACTACACGTTGCATTGATGGCGCTGGGTATCGGACCGGGTGACGAGGTTATCGTGCCTACGCTGACTTACATCGCTGCGGTCAACGCCATTGCCTATACGGGCGCGACTCCTGTATTCGTCGATTCGTTGCGGTCTACCTGGCAGATTGATCCCGCAGATATTCGCCGCCACATCACCGCGCGTACCCGCGCCATTCTGCCGGTGCATCTCTACGGACATGCCTGCGACATGGACTCGATCGCCGCCATCGCTGAGGAGCACCGCCTATTCGTGGTGGAGGACTGCGCCGAGGCCTTTGGTGCGCTGTACAAAGGCCGCCACGTGGGCACGTTCGGTGATGTCGCGACATTTAGTTTTTTCGGCAATAAGACCATTACCACTGGCGAAGGGGGGATGGTGGCATCCAACGACAAGACGCTTATTGAACGAGTGCGTCACCTGAAAGGCCAGGGTTTGGCCGCGCATCGTGAGTACTGGCATGACGTAGTCGGCTACAACTACCGCATGACCAACATAGAAGCGGCGATCGGGCTGGCCCAGCTAGAACGTGCCGACCATTTTATTGCGCGTAAGCGTGATCTTGCTGCGCGCTATACCGCCGCCTTGCGCCACCTGCCGGTCGAAGTCCATAGAGAATCGCCGGATGCGATCCACAGCTACTGGATGTTTTCCATTCTCGTCGAGCAAGCAGACCAGCGCGAAGCACTGCGCCAGCATCTCACCGCCTCCGGAATCGAGACGCGACCGTTGTTCTATCCAGTGCACACCATGCCCATGTATGCCCAAAATTATCGCAAGCATCGGGTAGCCGAGGACCTAGCTTGGCGCGGAATAAATTTGCCCAGCTGGCCTGGGCTGCAGCAGCAGCATGTGGAGGAGATCGCCGCGGCGATCGACGACTTCTACGCACATGCCACGTGATTTGCTGATCGCAGGAGCCGGCGGGCTGGCCAAGGAAGCCGCGCAGTTAGCGCGGCGCATCGACCCGATGAAAGAAAGGTGGTCGCACATCCGCTATGTCACCGATAGTGCGGGCAAGCTAGGCATGATCCTGCCGTTCGGCCAGGTGGAGCTGCTGGATGAGCAACTATTGAATCGAGACGTCGAAGCCGATGTCGTTGTTGGTGCAGGCTATCCCGGGATACGCCGCCGTATCGCGAGCAAGTTGCTTGCTAACCCGGCGCTGAGGTTTCCAAATCTCGTGCACCCGGCGCTGGAGATCGATCTGCGTCTAGTCCGGCTGGGCCAGGGCAACATGATCACCCAGGGTACGGTCATGACCTGCGATATAGACATTGGCGATTTCAATCTATTCAACTGGAACTGCACTGTCGGCCACGACGCTCGGATAGGTTCTTACAATGTCATCAATCCCGGCGCTGGCATTTCGGGGCGCGTCACTCTTGGCGACGCGTGTCTAATAGGCACCGGTGCACGCATTCTGGAAATGCTGAGTATCGGCTCGGATACTGTCATTGGGGCTGGAGCCGTTGTCACGCGGTCCATCGCCAATCCCGGTGTATACGTTGGGGTTCCGGCTCGCCTTCTTAAGGACCGACCTGCATGAAGATTGGCGTCCTTGGGCACAAGTTCATCGAGTGGGAGGGCGGTATCGACTTCCTGCGTACAATTTGCGAAAGTTTGGCGGCGGCCGATCGCTCCGTCGAGATCCATATTCTTATCCCGACCCGAGGTCCGCGCGTCGCCATTCACGCCCTCGAGGCGAGGTTGTATCGCATTGCCAAACATCTCCGGGGCCAATCTGTGGCACCACCGCGTGCGCCGGAATTGCACGATCTGTCGGCGCCAATCGCTAATACTGGTGCAACAATTCAGCTCCATGAAATCGACTCAGGTAGCGCTGCGATCCGTCGCGCCTTTTGGCAGCTGCAACTCGATATTTTGTTGCCTTCGTTCGAGACTCTGACATTCGACTCCGAGATTCCCTGGCTCGGCTACCTGTACGATATGCAACACAAATATCTGCCGCACTTTTTTTCGCCGCTGGAGGTGGCGCAACGTGACCTTGCCATGGGGTGCATGCTGCGAGACGCTGAAGCGGTAATCGTCAACTCTCGTAGCGTGGCGAGCGACGTCCGGACCTACTTTCCAGCCGCTTCTGCACAAGTCGTAGCTCTCCCCTTCAGCGCGGCGCCCCGGCCGGCCTGGTTTGAGCTTGAGCCGGACGTCGCTCGCGCGAAGTACTCGGTGGACTCAAATTACTTCATCATCTGCAATCAGTTCTGGAAGCACAAGGACCATGGCACGGCCTTTACGGCGTTCGCGACCCTAGCCCGTGCCCATCCGGAGCTCCAATTGGTCTGCACTGGGGACACATCCGACTATCGGGACCCCCATCACTTCCCGAGGTTGGAGCAACTATTAAGAGAACGAGGCATTGAGGACAGGGTGATGATCTTGGGCCGCATCCCAAAGCCGGATCAAATTGCGCTGCTGCGCGGGTCAGTGGCACTGATCCAGCCGACGATGTTTGAGGGCGGGCCGGGCGGCGGTGCCGTTTACGATGCCGTTGCCCTCGGCGTACCCTGCATTGTCTCCAATATCCCCGTCAATCTCGAGCTCGACGAGCCCGGGGTGCGCTACTTCAAGTCGAGGGATCCAGCCTCATTGGGAGAGGCCATGTCGTCAAGCTACGCGGAGTTCGATGCGTCGGTCCCGCCCCATCCGGCCGAACTCCTGGCCAGAGGGCATAGCCGCCGTAACAGGTGCGGCAATGTGCTGGTTCAGGCTGCCATTTCGGTCATGGAGCGCCGGCAGTCACCTCGATGAAATAAGACTGACTCAGGGGTGACGTGCTCAACTCGGAGATCAACGATATTCGGGCTTATAGAGGAACGCAAATGTTTCCGACATCGATAACTGGTTTAGAAAATGCTCACAGAATGTTTTAGTATGTCGGAACGTGAGCTCGGTCCGAAGCTACCAGAATTTTCAATGCGGACGGATTGGGGGTGCGATTTATAGCTTTTCGGTGGTGCCCGTCCGGGTGTTGAACACTGGCAATCCACGAATGGAAGCTAGCCGACTCTCACCGCGGAGATATGTCAGCCGGCCTTTACTATCTCTGGATTCCGCAAATCTGGACTTTACGTAGCCCTCTGCGGCTGTGAGGGGCTTGAGACCGTGATGCAAATCGGATCGGACGAAATAGGCGTTATTTCCCGCGCTGTTGCTTCCGACGAAGTCATATCCCATGGACTGGGCTAGGTCGCAGAGGGCGGACAACGAGGCGCCACAGTACAGAACGCTGAATGGCTGCCCTCTCCTGAAATTCACATCGTAGGGGATGGTGATCGACCGCTCTACTCCGAACACGCTGTTGTATTCGATGATGGCGATTGCGGGGCGTATCGCTGTGAGAGCACGCCACACCCAATAGTCGTTGCCGTCGATGTCGATATTTAAAAGTCCAATGTCACCTTCGAATCCATGTTCCCGTAGTAATTGATCGATATTTTCGGCAGTCACGAACGCGCACGTGCTCTGAAGTTCGTGGCGCCAGGAAATCTCATCACGCCTGATGGCATCGATGTTCTGCTTGGAGCCGTCCATAACCAAGCCGCTCCAGTTGTTGTTTACGAGCAGAAATCTGGTGTTGGCCTCCTGATAAGACTCCACCCCGAATTCGACGAACGTCTCTTGGAGGCCGGGAAGACGGTGGATGAGCCACTGGATGATGCCGTCGTCCCCGAACTGGCTGAACACCGAGAATTCTACGTCCGAGAACGTGTTGATTGATTCAAACTCCCGCACACGCCAGGCCAACTCCCGGCCGGTCAAAGTGAGCTGCTTGACCTGACCACTGTTCAGTCGCTCTGCGAGCTCTACGACTCTGCTGAGGAGACTCAAGTTCGTCCTTCTCCGGCCTTCCGTCAGCGTCCCGCGCCGGGCTCAGGCCACAAGCGATGGCTGTGATTATCCAGGATTAAGATAGCCTATCTTGACCGCGACCCGGTCGCCCTGAGCTGACCTCGTAAGCAGTGGTCTAGTTGATTGTGTCCAATGTATCGAGCTTACTTGCGCGAGTGGAGGGATCGAATGGGCGGACGCCCCAGGTTGTTTCGAACTCTCCGTTGAGCTGATGTTATTGAGCCCGAGTAGGGTCGCCAGGCTTGTTCACTGCCGCACGGTGCTCGCGTTCTCCCGGTACCACGCCACCGTGCTCTCGATTCCCTGGCGCAGTGTGATTCTGTGTTGCCAACCAGTCCTGTGGAGCACTGAAACATCCAACAGCTTGCGCGGTGTTCCATCGGGTTTGCTTGCATCCCAGCGGGTTTCGCCACAATAACCCACCGCTGCGGCCACCAGTTCGGCGATTTCACGGACGGTGTGGTCAACGCCGGTGCCGACGTTGACTTGATCAGGGCCGTCGAAGTGTTCCAGCAGGTGTAAACACGCGCTTGCCAGATCATCGACATGCAGCAACTCGCGACGGGGCTTTCCAGTGCCCCAATTAGCCACCTCTGGCGTGGCGCTGGATCGCGCCTTCTCATACCGGCGGATCAGAGCTGGCAGTAGATGGGAGCCGGAGGGAGAAAAATTGTCACCCGGCCCGTAAAGGTTAGTCGGCATCGCCGAGATCCAAGGCAGGCCATGTTGGCGCCGCACCGCCTGGACTTGGATTATGCCAGCGATTTTCGCGATCGCATAGGCATCGTTGGTGGGCTCGAGCGGTCCAGTGAGCAGGGCAGTTTCCGGGATGGGCTGCGGGCTAAACTTCGGATAGATGCACGACGAGCCGAGGAACAGTAATCGCGGGACCCTCGCGGCAACCGCGGCATCTAGCAAATTGACCTGGATCTGCAAGTTTTTTGAGAGGAAATCAGCGGGATAGGTGTCGTTGGCCATGATGCCACCGACCATGGCTGCTGCGTCGATCACGACGTGCGGGCTCGACTCAAGGACGAAGTCGAATGTCGCGGCCCGATCTGTCAAATCGACTTCGCTGCTCGACCTAAGTATCAGGTTGGTGAAGCCTTCGCCAGCGAAATTGCGCACCAGAGCAGACCCGACCAATCCGCGGTGACCAGCAATGTATATTGGGCTGGCGCGGTCGAGTTTGCCGACGGCAGTGTCCACAGTCATGTCAGACCCGAAACAACTGGCGTGTCTATCCATGGTCTGCCCTCGTACTCGAGCGCAGCGACATCGGCGTCGACCATGATTCGTGCGAGTTCACCGGTGTGCACGGAAGCCTGCCACCCTAGGACATCGGCCGCCTTTGACGCGTCTCCGATAAGCGAATCAACTTCAGTTGGCCTGAGATAACGCTCGTCGAACTTCACGTGCTCCTGCCAGTCGAGTCCGGCATGCTCGAACGCCGTCTGCGCAAATTCCTGCACGGTGTATCCGCGTCCCGTCGCCAGGACGTAATCATCGGGCTCTGAAGCCTGCAACATTCGCCACATGCCTTCGACATATTCAGGCGCGTAACCCCAGTCGCGGACGGCATCGAGGTTGCCCATATAGACGTCAGACTGGATGCCCGCTTTGATTCGGGCCACAGCTCGCGTGATCTTTCGCGTCACGAATGTTTCGCCGCGGCGTGGTGATTCGTGATTGAACAAGATGCCATTCACCGCGAACAGTCCGTAAGCCTCGCGATAGTTTCGGGTTACCCAGTAGGAGTAAACCTTTGCTGCACCATACGGTGACCGCGGATAGAACGGCGTCAGCTCATTCTGCGGCGGTGGGGACGCGCCAAACATCTCCGACGATGACGCCTGGTAGAAGCGGCACTGCACGCGGGACAGTCGAACCGCTTCGAGCAAACGCATGGACCCCGTGCCAGTCGTATCCCCAGTGTGTACGGGTTCGTCGAAACTGACGCGGACATGCGACTGTGCCGCGAGGTTATACACCTCATCGGGTTCGATCGTGCTCAGCAGGGTTACCAGTCGGGTCCCGTCAATGAGGTCTCCGTAGTGCAAGAACAGTTTTGCGTCCGGATCGTGTGGGTCCACGTACAGATGGTCGATTCGCGAAGTGTTGAACGTCGAAGCCCGGCGGATGAGGCCGTGAACCTCGTAGCCTTTGCTCAGTAACAGTTCGGCGAGGTAGGAGCCATCCTGTCCCGTAATTCCAGTTATCAGCGCTCGCTTCATCTGATTCCTACAGGTCCCATGGTGGCTGTCTCGCTCCTAGTGTTGCTGTAGCCGGCTTGTCGCTGGCGTGGCTTCATTTTAGATGTTGCAGCCGGGTAGCTCGAAGGAATCGACGGCTGATGTAACCTTGCCAATGCAGCATAGTTGGTGACTGTGGTAAGCAATGCATCAATTGAAATCGATGAGATGCGCTGTGGTGCAGACCTTTTCTAATTTATATCAAACTGATCCTGCTGTGTTGGTCTCCGAGCCAGGAGGCCCTGCGGGGACTGTTAAGTACAGGTCGCAGGTAGTGTCGGCGACGAGGCTGCCCGGCGACACGGCCGCGATCAGCAACGAAAGCTACCTGCGGATCGCGGCTGCGCCGAGCTTCCGCGATGTGTCGATCCGGTCGCTGGAACTTAGCAATCCCCGAGGCGCGAGCCGGACCTCCAACGCGCCAATCGGGCTGCCCGATTCCAACAACGTGTACTCGGCACTCAATTTGGCTGGCAAAGCTCTGGTTCAGCGAGCCGGTACCGACCTCGAGCATGACTCTAGTTTGCGGGCCAGCTTCACCGAAGACCTTTGCTTCGTCTGAGTCGGTTGAGCCGAACCAGTTTTCGATTCAAGGTTTCAATAGCCGACGCCTTGAGATAGAGGGGTAGGCGCTTTTCCATCTCCCTATCTCTGCCGTTGCTTAACCCGGAAACGTCGTTAAAGTTCGCGACGACGAGGTCCATGTACTGGATATCTAGTGCGGGATTCGAGAAACAACGGATATTGAAATCCCAGTCCGCCCAACGCCGGTAGCGAAGATTGTAGGGTCCGATGCCAGCGAAAAGCTCACGGCGGTAAAACATCGATTGATGGCAGATATTTTTCTCGAAAAGGAGGCGGTCGAGGTCGAAAGCGCCGGCATAGCGGGAGGAGGTGGAACGCATGACTACATCGCCATACACGAGATCGCTCGTCTGGTTTTGACCAATGAACGCAGCCACGTTTGCGAGCGTCTCGTCGTCGTGCAAGGTGTCGTCGCCGCCCAAGAAGAATACCCACGCACCGCTACACTCATCGACACCGCGGTTCATGGCGTCGTAAACACCGTCGTCAGGAGCACTCCGAACTATCAGCCTCTGTGATAAGCGGGGCCGAAAGCTCTCCGCGATATCTACGGTGCCGTCGGTCGAACCGCCGTCCATTACGATCAGTTCGTAGTCGCCGTAGGTCTGACGGGCGACGCTGGCGAGCGTGTCAGACAAACTCGACGCGACATTGAACGTCGGGACAATAAGCGAAAACATGGTCTCGGCCACGGCGCGATGCTAGCAGTGGACGCAGGTGTCCAGCGGCGATTGCTGTGTCCGGACTGCATCGACGTATGGCCTCGGTCGGAATTGCTTCGCGCGAGCCGCAGCCAATGTACGGTTACTTCGTGTCGTTGCTCATCGCCGTGCCGGTGTTTGGCCAACACGAGTACACGCACGCCCTTGTCGACGACCTAGAACGCGAAGGCGCCGACTACGTGATCGTTGACAACCGAGGTGACTACCCTAAAATCGGCAACGAGCGGGTCACAACACCCGGTGAAAACCTAGGCTGGGCCGGAGGTAGCGACCTAGGCTTCCGAATTGCGTTCTCCGAGGGCTACTCCCACGCGATGACCCTCAACAACGATACCCGCCTCTCGAAAGGCTTCGTCGACGGCCTGCTCCATCCGAGCCTTCCGGCCGACGCGGGCATTGTCGGCCCAATGATCGATCAGGGGTTTCCCTGTGCTATACCTGAGCAACGACCCGGCGCGGCCAATTACCTACCCCGAGAACAATATCGGGCAGTGCCAGCCGTTGAGGGAACGGCGCTGATGATGTCTTGTTTGTGTTGGGACGCCCTCGACGGTATGGATCTGCGCAGCTTTGGGCGCTACGGGTGGGGGATTGATCTGGACTTGGCCTTGCGTGCCCGAAAGGCCGGCTATGGCGTTTATGTCACCGAAATGGCGTACATAAACCACTTCGGCGGCAAGACCGCGAAGGCCAATTTCGGAAGTTGGAGATACGAGTGGAACGCCAATTTCGCGCTGGTGCGCGGTTTGGGTCGGGTTCACGGTCGCAAGTGGCGTGACGAGTTCCCAGGAGCGCTGATGGGCGAGGGCCCGTCAGGATGGCGCGCGAAGGCCATGCTGACAGCTGCCATGGCGGGGGAGAGCGCCGCACTGGTCGACCGAGGGCGCAGCCTTCGCAGTACCAAATTCGGGAAGCGATAACTCGACCCGCGATGCTTTGACATACTCACCGGGTGAGTCTTCGCGCGAGAGTCAGATCCAGCCCGTTCGTCATGAAAGCCGTAGCCAAGTACGGCTATCCGATCGGAACCCGCCTGATGGGCGGCGACGAAATGTTATTCATCAACTTCGCCTACGAAGAAGAACCGCCGCTGGGAATTCCCTTGTCGGCGTCGGACGAGCCTGATCGCTATTGCATCCAGCTCTACCATCAGACAGCTACCCAGATCGATCTCGCCGGACTGCGCGTGCTTGAGGTGAGCTGCGGCCATGGTGGGGGCGCCTCCTACCTGACGCGCACGTTCAAGCCGGCTTCCTACACCGGCCTGGATCTGAATGCAGCGGGGATTGCGTTTTGCCGCAAGCGGCATCAAATCCCAGGGCTTGACTTCGTGCAGGGCGACGCCGAGGACCTACCCTTTGATGACGAATCCTTCGATGCAGTAATTAACGTCGAAGCCTCCCATCACTACCCGCACCTTTCGCGGTTTTTTGAAGAAGTTGCACGCGTGCTGCGTCCCGGCGGACATCTCCTGTACACCGACTTCCGCGTGTCCCACTTGGTAGACGACTGGGAAACGGTGCTGGCTGAGGTTCCGCTGCGGCTCGTCTCGAAACGGGTCATCGACGAAGAGGTGAAGCGGGGAATGAAAGAACGTTCTCCGAGGATAGAAGCCGTGATCAGTCGGCGGCTACCCAAGTTCTTGCAGCGCTACGCGCGTGATCAGGCCGGCATTCCCGGAGGAAGTCTCTACGACTGGGCGCAGGCGGGAGTTTTTTCGTACCGCATTTACCAATTCGTTAAGGACTGAAACCGCGAGCTTGACCGATCTTAGGCTGGTGGCAACCCCTGAGATTGGTCGAGGTCCAGTCAGACCGCAGCGGCCGAGCCAAGCTGGGGGCGCCGATCGCGTCAGCTCAGCTCACGCGCTGCACTCAGCGGCGGCCCTATACCCGCGGACCGCCAGCGGAATGAACAACGCAATCAAGGCGATCGCCCAGCCGAGAGTCAGCACCAGCGGCAGCAGCAGCGGGCCTTCGTTGGCTAACGCGCGCATCACCTCGATGGGTGGCGACATCGGCTGCATCCGGACAACCGGCTGCAACCAGTGCGGGAAGAGCGCGACGGGCGTAGTACCGGAACTGATGAAGACCAGCGAGGTGATTGCGGCCGCCAGATACGTCACAATGGCGCGTCCGTTGCTGCGAACTGCCAGAGTCAGCACCAAGGCGGTGAACCCGACCACCACGAGCGGCGGAATGATTATGTACGCCAGAGCGGTATGCCAGCCATGCGCAAAGCGCAGACCCATCGCAGATCCGACGGCGGTGATGAGGATGGTGCCCAAGAATGCGCGCGCTGCTTCGGCGATCAACCGTCCGCCGATCGCGCTCGCTCGGTGCACCGGCAGCACCCACATGCGGCTGAGCAACCCGGACGACCGCTCCATCGGGATGCCGACGGCGCCGCCCAGCGCGCCGAACATCCCGGCCAGCACGGCACACATCGGGACCAGCCCGTAGATGCTGTCGACACCAGTGACTTTGTGGATCTGCTCGCCCAATACAGCCTTATAGACCACCAACAGGCAAATGGGCAGAATCACCGTAGCCAGCACCGCCGCCGGTTCACGCCGCCACCGAATCATGATCCGACCGGCGTGCAGCCAACTCTGGCTCAACAGAGCGTTCAGGGCGCCCATCTTTGAGTTCATCGGCAGCGCCTCTGCATCCGCAGGGTGATTGCGCCGAAGACCAACAACATGCCCAAACACCATCCCAAGGCCGCCTTCGCATGGTCGACAGGTATCTGCCCGCTCGCCAGACCGCGCAGTGTTTCGGCGGTCTGCGAGACGGGTTGATTTCGCACGAACGGCCGCACCCACTCGGGAAAGGTCTTCTCCGGTGCGACTCCGGTGGACAGCAGGATGAGCATCAGCTGGGGGATCAGCAGCATTTGACTCGTTGTTTCGATGCTGCCGCCGCTGGACCCCAAAGCGTCAGCCCCCAACGAGACGGCCAGGCATAGGACCAAGGCGAGCACAATGAAAGCCAATCCATAGACAGGTCCGCCTGCCATCCGAAAACCGAATGCATGTCCAGCGAGCATGGTCGCCGTCAGGGCGATCGACGCCCGCACGAGCGTGGCAGTGATACGCGCGCCTACCGGTGCCATGGCGGTGATCGGCATGGTTCGCAACCGTGTGCCCAGCCCGAACCAGCGATCACGGCCCGCGCGGTCTGCGGTGAGCGCCGCGGCCATGATCATCGACTGGACAACTACCGCAGGCAATACGTACTGCGGATACGTCAGACGGCCGGTATCGATGAGCCCGTGAGTAGCCATGGTCAGCCCGATAAGGCTGATGATGGGCACGAATATCTCAAAGATGATTCCGGCATCGCGCAGCGTGTTGCGCAGCGATCTCTCGGTGAGGGCAACCAGCGCGGTCATGCTTGCGGGACGGTCTGACTAGTCAGGTGCAAGAACGCCTCGTCGAGCGAAGGTTTACGCAAGGAGATGTCGGCGATCTCGATGCCGATGGAGTCAAGCCGGCGGAATACCTCACCCAGGGTCGCCACGCCATCGCGGGCAAGCACCGAGACCGAGTTGTTGTCGGCGTCCAGGTCGATGCCGTCGAGACCGGCCAGCGCCTCGGCGACCTGCGGCAGGTCCGTCGGATTGGCGGGCGTGACCTCGCAGTAGCTCATGCCTACCTGGCGCTTGAGGTCCGCGGCGGTGCCGTTGGCGATCACCTGTCCATGGTCGAAAACCACGATGGAATCGCTGAGTACGTCGGCCTCTTCAAGGTACTGGGTGGTGAGCAGCACTGTGACGTCCTGCTCGGCCAGCGAACTGACGATGCTCCACACGTCGCGGCGGCTACGCGGGTCGAGTCCCGTGGTGGGTTCGTCGAGGAACAGCACCTTGGGTGTCACCACCAGCGCGCTGGCTAGGTCGACCCTGCGCCACATGCCGCCGGAGAACGTTGATACTCGTCGATCGGCCGCCGCGACGAGGTCGAACTGGCCGATCAGCTCGTCAGCGCGGGCCTTGGCGTGTCTGCGACCGAGTCCGCGCATACGTCCGAACAGGACTAGATTCTCCCGCGCGGTCAGCATCGGGTCGACCGCGGTGAACTGGCCGGTGATCCCGATCTCCGAGCGTACTTTGGCCGATTGGCGGGCGACGTCGTACCCGGCGACCAGCGCGCGGCCCGAGGTGGGGCGGAGCAGTGTGCACAGGATGTTCAAGGTGGTCGTCTTGCCGGCGCCGTTGTGGCCCAGGATGGCGCACACTGAACCCGCGGGAACGGAGAAATCGACCCCACGCAGCGCGTGAGCGTTTCCCCCGAATGTCTTTGTGAGGCCATCGACCTCGACCGCATGTTGGGCCACCGGGCGAGTATTTCATGACCGGTGCTCCCACGCTGGGTTATCACCACAATCGTCAAGATTTTGGCGTCCCCGCAGGTCGGCAACTCTGGACGGGTTCGGATGGGGAAAAAAGTTGCACGCTGGTGCCTGAATCCGGCCTGCCACCAGCAACTGGACTGATAATCTACGACGTTCATAGCCCCAGCGAATGGAACGAGATGACCGCCCTCCAACGCACTTTCACCAAAGATGGTCCACAGCTGGACCGCCGCGCCAGGTTGCGACGCGCCGGGCGGCGAGCGCAGGCCACCGTCATGCCGTGGTCCCCTCGGGTGCTGGGGAAGCGGCTGGAAAGCCAGGCCCGGACGCTGGGTGACCACATCAATCGCGGCGACACAGTCTTGGACGTCGGATGTGAAACGGGACACCTCTGCAAATACCTCACCGAGATGCACGGGGCAGCTGCATCCGGCATAGACGTCCACGACGCGACGACCATCCCGATCGACTTCAAGGTGTTCGACGGCAGATCAATTCCATTCGAGGACAAAGCCTTTGACCACGTTGTACTCAGTTTCGTGCTGCACCATGCCAACGACCCGCTGGCGTTGATCAAAGAATGCCAGCGAGTGGCGCGCCGCAGCATCATCGCGTTCGAGGATCTGCCCGAGACTCGGGTGGAGAAACTACTGACCAAAGGCCATATAGGCCTGTTCAAACTGGCCTACCGCCTCGAAGAGGCCGGCGACTACCGCACAGCGCTCCAGTGGATCAAGGAAAACGCCCTTGAGGTGTCCGAAACGCCGCTGCCACTGGACTGGTTCGACGTGTTGTACCGGGTTCCGCATGTCATGTTGACCTACAAGCTTGCGAATGACTAACGGCCGATGAAATTCGTCCTGGCGAGCTGCGGGACGCGTGGCGACGTCGAGCCTTGCGCGGCGGTGGGGCTAGAGCTGCTGCGTCGAGGTCATAACGTCGTGATGGCGACCCCACCTGACCAGGTCGGCTTTGTTCAGAAGATGGGGTTGGCGGCGGTCCCAATGGGTCCGCCCACCGGAGAGATCCCCGATGTCTTCGTAACCCCGTGGACCATCAAAGACCCCGTCAAACCTGCACGGGATGCGATGGAGCACATCACCCAGCGCTGGGCCGACGTGAGCGATACCCTGAAGTTGCTGGCCGCCGGTGCCAACCTGCTTTTCACCGGCGTCTCGTATCAGGAATCCGCTGCTAACGTTGCCGAGCATTACGACATTCCGGTGGCTGCATGGCATCACGTCCCAATGCGCCCGAATGGCCATCTGATCTCTATCGTGCCGGCGCCGTTGCTGAGATCCGCGATGCGGGTCACCGACTGGGCGCAGTGGCGATTAGTCAAGCGTCCAGAAGACGCGCAACGGCGCGACCTCGGCATACCCAAGGCCACCGCACCTGCATCACGGCGAATGGGCGAGCGCGGATCGTTGGAGTTACAGGCTTATGACGCCCTGTGTTTTCCAGGCCTGAGCGAGGAATGGACCGCACGGCGCCCGTTTGTTGGAGCTCTTACGGCGGAGTTGCCAACCGACTTGGACGAAGAGACGCTGGCGTGGATTGCTTCCGGTACTCCGCCGATCTACTTCGGATTCGGCAGCATGCCCGTCGAATCGCCATCCGACACGGTGCGGATAATCACGACAGCCTGCCACGAGCTAGGCGAGCGGGCATTAATCTGTTCCGGCGCAACCAGTTACACCAACATCCCTGATTCGGATCGTGTGAAGGTCGTGCGCGGGGTCAGTCACAGCGTCGTATTCCCCGCCTGCCGGGCCGTGGTCCACCATGGCGGCGCCGGCACCACTGCAGCGGGCCTGCGGGCAGGAGTCCCCACGCTGATTTTGTGGGTCGCCTCCGACCAACCGATTTGGGCGACCGTAGTGCGGCGGCTCAAAGTTGGTACAGCTCGGCGTTTTTCACGGACGACCGCGAAATCATTGACGAAGGATCTGCGGCGCATCCTGAGGCCGCAACGAGTTACCCGAGCCCGCGAGGTTGCCGCACAGCTGACAAAAGCTGTCACCAGCGTCACGACTGCGGCCGATCTCCTGGAACAGGCCGCTCATGGTCAACGATTTAGTTGACATGAACCTGCCGCAGCACGGTTTTCCGTGCCGGCCCGGAGGGTTCATGGCCGATGTACGGTTGCTGACGTGTCGCTTCTGATCACCGTCCCGGTCTTCGGGCAGCACGAATACACGCATGCCTTGGTCGGCGACTTGGAACGTGAGGGTGCCGACTATCTGATCGTCGACAATCGAGGCGACTATCCCAAGATCAGCAACGAACGGGTGGACACACCCGGAGAGAACCTCGGCTGGACGGGCGGCAGCGAGCACGGGTTCCGAATCGCTTTCTCCGAGGGCTACTCCCACGCGATGACGCTCAACAACGACACTCGTATCTCGAAGGGATTTGTCGCCGGTCTCCTCGACCCGCGGCTACCTGACGACGTAGGAATCGTCGGCCCGATGTTCGATCACGGGTACCCGTACGCGATGGATGCACAGAAGCCCCACGCTGCGGATTACCGGCCGCGACCGCAATATCGCGTAGTGCCCTCCGTGGAGGGAACCGCACTGGTGGTCTCCCGCGAATGCTGGCGGGAAACCGGCGGTATGAACCTGGTCGACTTCAAGCAGTACGGATGGGGGCCCGACCTTGATCTCGCGTTTCGCGCGCGGCGTGCCGGATTCGGGGTCTACACCACGGAAATGGCCTATATCAACCACTTTGGACGCAAAACCGCAAACGTGCACTACGGCGCGTGGCGGTACGAACTCTGGGCAAATATCGCAATGCTGCAAGGGCTGCGGCGACTGCATGGTTCAAGCGCGGCGCTAAATATCATGCGCCAAATTGGCCTCGCCCACGATCGCAGATGGCATAGACCGATCCCGCTGGAAAACCCGACGGGCCAGGTAACCGACCCGGGGTACCTTGACGGTTCCTGAACGAAAACCGACGGGTCGAAGGTAACCTGATGTCCGTGGTTGAGTCCTCCCTTCCGGGCGTGCTGCGCGAGCGCGCCAGCTTGCAGCCCAACGACACGGCTTTCACCTATGTTGATTTCGAGCAGGATTGGGACGGCGTTCGTACCGCGCTCACGTGGGGGCAGTTGTACCGGCGGGTGTCCAACCTGGCAGAAGACCTGAAGGCTCACGGTTCGGTAGGGGACCGGGCGCTCATCCTGGCGCCGCAAGGGCTCGATTACCTCGTCGGATTTCTCGGTGCCATGCAGGCGGGCCTGATCGCGGTTCCGCTCTCGGTTCCCTACGGCGGTGCCCACGACGAACGGACCATCTCGGTTCTGGCCGACACGTCGCCCGCCGTCATATTGACGACATCAACCGTGGCGGAGAACGTTCGAGAAGTGGTGCAGTCAGACGAGACGTCTGCAGAACCTACGATCGTCGAAGTTGATGGGCTGGATCTGGATTCGCGGCGGCGGTCTTCGGGACCGCGATCACGGTCCGCGCGGAATGAGCAACCAGAATTTCTGTACCTGCAGTACACATCCGGGTCGACGCGTACTCCGGCTGGCGTCATGGTCAACAACAGGAACGTCTTCGCCAATTACGAGCAAATCATCGGAGACTTTTTCAAGGCTCGGGGCGGTGTTGCACCGCCGGGCCTCACGATTGTGTCCTGGTTGCCCATGTACCACGACATGGGCCTGCTGCTGGGGATCGTCATGCCGATCCTGGGCGGCTTCACGACGGTGCTTTCCAGCCCGGTGGGCTTCCTGCAACGGCCGCTGCGATGGTTGCAGCTGATCGCCGAGCATCCCTGCACGGTCTCAGCAGGTCCCAACTTCGCCTACGAACTAGTCGTGCGCAAGACGAGGAACGAGGACCTGGCCGGCCTCGATCTCGGAGGACTGCACAGCATTCTCAACGGTAGTGAACGGGTGCAGCCAGCGACACTCAAGCGATTCACGGACCGATTTGCATCCTGCAATTTCCCGCCGGAGGCACACCGGCCGTCCTATGGGATGGCAGAGGCCACGGTGTACATCGCCACCCGCGAACCCGGGAATCCGCCGGAGATTGGCTACTTCGACAGCGAGAAGTTACCTGAAGGTACAGCCGTCCGGTGTGAGATCGGTTCGGGCACACCGTTAGTGAGTTACGGTTCACCTCAATCGATGGACGTTCGCATTGTGGACGCCGACACCGGTCGGCAGTGTCCGGACGGGACTGTCGGTGAAATCTGGGTGTCTGGCGACAACGTCGCAGTCGGTTACTGGCAGAAACCCGAAGAGACACAACGCCTCTTCGCTGCAACGATAGTCGACCCACCGAGCGGTACGCGGGAAGGCCCCTGGCTGCGAACCGGGGATTCCGGGTTCTACTCCGACGGCGAGCTTTTCATCATCGGCCGCATCAAAGACCTCCTGATCGTCTACGGGCGCAACCATTCTCCCGACGACATCGAAGCGACTATCCAGGAGATCACTTCCGGCCGCTGCGCGGCGATAGCCGTTCCCGACAAGGGCATCGAGAAGCTGGTTGCAATCATAGAACTCAAGAAGCGCGACGACAGTGCGGAATCGGTCGACCGCCTGCACGACGTCAAACGTGAGATAACATCCGCGATTTCGAAGTCACACGGACTAAAGGTCTCGGATCTGGTGCTGGTGTCGCCCGGATCGATTCCCATTACCACGAGTGGCAAGATCCGGCGATCGCAATGCGTCGAGTTGTACCAGCGGGACGTGTTTACCCGCCTGGATGCCTAGCGGGCTTTACGTCAGGGCGCTTTTTCGCTTTCGATGCCGTTCGATTCCTTTTTGCCGGCGCCATTGCCCACCGCCGCTGCGATGACGGGCTGCTGGGGGATGACGCTGTAGCCGAACAGCGGTAGGGAATGACCGAGGTACTCGTCCTCCTGCTGCTTATTCTTCTTTCTGCCATTGCCGTTGATCGAGTCCGAGACTCCCCATTGCAGGTCATCGGTGAATTGTTTGCGCACCCCGCTGAGATCGAATAGCGGAAGCGAGTGGCTCGGTTCGAAATGCCCTGACCGGCGGCTCTTGGCAACGCCGCCCGGTGGTCGCTTCCGCCTATTAGCGGGCGCAGTGGCGCGGGTCCGTGTCTTCGGCGGCGGTCTCCGCTTGGCTGGGTCCGGAAGCAGATGGAGCCTGACGAGATGCGGGGAGATCTTCTTCCACGTCTGCTGCATCTTTTCGTTGAGCACGTCGTTTCCGGAGCCGTCCAGTTTCGAAGGCCACCAGTTCTTCTGGCCGATCATTGCAGCCAGGGCCGGCACGGTAATCGTCCGCACCAAGAAGGTGTCGATCACAATCCCGATGCCGATGATGAAGCCGGCCTCCTGCATGGTGCTGATGCTGGCGGACAGGAGGCCGAACATCGACGCCGCGAAGATGAGGCCCGCCGAGGTGATCACGCCACCGGTGGATCCCACGGTGCGGATGACGCCGAAGCGCACACCGTGCGGCGACTCGTCACGTATTCGTGAAATCAGCAGCATGTTGTAGTCCGCGCCGACGGCGACGAGCAAGATGAACGAGAGGCCGGGCAGGCTCCAGTGCAGTTCCTTGCCCAGCAGGAACTGGAATACCAGGACGCCGATGCCAAGCGCCGACATATACGAAAGCAGCACCGACGCAATCAAATACAGCGGTGCGACGATAGCCCGCAACAGGATCACCAAGATCAGGAACACAATGACGATGGTCGCGATGATGATGAAATTCATGTCGCCGTTGTAGTAGTCACGAGTGTCACGAAGACCCGTCGGCACTCCTGCGACCATGATCTTCGCGTCGGACAACTCGGTGTTCGGTGTCGCTGCGCGCGCCGCCTTCTCAATCGCGGTGATCTGGTCCATCGCGGCAGTACTGAACGGACTAAGCCCACTTTGGATGAAGTATCGTGCTGCGTGGCCGTCAGGCGCGATGAAGAGCTGTGCGCCCTTCTTGTACTCCTCCCGGGTCGTGATCTGTGGGGGCAGGTGGAAGCCGGCCATGGACGGCTTACTCGCGTCGTGCTTCATCTCCAGCAAGAACCCGGACGCTTCATTCAGACCGGAGCCGATCCGTCGGGTCTGATCCACGAGTTCTTTGACGCCACCGGCCAATGCGCGGCTACCGTCCGCCAGAGCATTGGAACCCGCTTGCGCTTGGCTCATGGTGGATTGCAGGTTCTTGATGGTCTTGAGGGCGTCGGAAGCTTGAGTCAGCATCTGCTGTATTTTGGCCAGCGTCTGGCCGATCGTCGAAGCTTGCTCCGCCGCTTGGAGATTACGCGCCATTGCCTTGATCGACAGCAATGTTCCGTTGTCGTCGGCGGAGACCATGGCTGCCAACCCGGCACGCGAACTCACACAGGATGGATCAATGTTGCACTCGGGGCTGGCATTGAGCGCTCTGACCATCGGTCCGGCCCAGGCCGCCACATTCTCCGCATTCGTGGTTGAGGCGTTCAAGCTGTCGCTGAGGTTCTTCATCTGCCCGGTGAACCGTGCGCCCTGCTCGAGCGCGCTGATTGCCTTGTCGCCGCCCAACATCTGCTCCATGGCGGTCAGTGCCGCTACTGTTCCACTGAGACTGGAAACGGCACCGGTGACTTGATCGCGTAGCTGGGCAAGAGCATCCGCCAGTTGGTTCGCGCCTCCGACCAACCGGTCCAGATCGCCACCATGACTCTCGATCTGGGTGGAGGCTTCGTCGAGTTTGCCGCCGACCTCGCCGGCCTGCCACGACACCTTCATCTGTTCCAGCGGTTCCCCGTTGGGCCGGGTCAAGCCCCGCACCATGGTGATGTCCGGGACTTGGCTGACCCGGCCCGCCACCTGCTCCAAGTCCGCCAGCGCTGACGGTGTACGCAAGTCGTGGGATGACTCGATGAACAACATCATCGGGGTCATCGCGTTCATCGGGTAATGCTGATTCATCGCCTCGTAGCCTTTGGAGCTGTCGACTTCGTCCGGCAACGATTTGAGGTCGTCATAGTTGTAGCGAACAACGGTCATGCAAGCCGCGAGGGCAATGAGCACGGCAAGACTGGCGACCAAATGGATGCGGGGCTTGCGCACGATGCGGATTCCCGAACGCCGCCACAGTTGCGTGGTGAGATCGCGCCGCGGCTTGATCCAGCCACGTCGGCCGGCGAGCACCAGCACCGCGGGCAGGAACGTCACCGCAGCCAGCAGCGACACGACGATTGAAATCGAAATCGCCGGACCGATCGCGGAAAACACTTCGAGTTTGGTAAACACCATGGCAAGGAAAGTGACTGCGACCGTGGCGGCAGACGCGGCGATCACTTTGCCGATCGACATCAACGCCTTTTTGACCGCGGTGTCGGAATCGTCGCCGTGCCGCAGGTAATCGTGGTAACGGCTGATCAGAAAGACGGCGTAGTCCGTTCCGGCACCCATCATGACTGCCGTCATGAATACGATGACTTGCAGGTTAGTGTCCAGTCCGAGTTCGGCCGCCCCGGAGAGCACGCCCTGCGCGGTGGCCAGCGAGATGCCGATCGTCGCCAGCGGTATGAACATCGTGACGATATTGCGATAGATCACGATCAGGATGATCAGCACACTGAGAACCGTGGCGATCTCGATGAAGTGAATGTCTTCCTGACCGATGTCGGTGATGTCGGAGATGGTTGCCAACGGTCCGCTGAGGTTGGCGGTCAGGGTGGTGCCGGTCACCGTCTGTTTGACGATCGCCGCGACGCGCTTATAGGTCGCTAGGGTAGCCGGATCATTCTGGTCACCGGGGACATTGACCGGCAAAATAAAGGCTTTGCCATCCTTGGCGACCAGCAGCTTGCGCATCTCCGGGTCGTCGAGGGCGTTCTGCACGGACATCTTGTCCTGCGTGTCTTCGTTCAGTTTGCTGACAAGTTTGCGGTAGGTGGCGTCGTCGTCGGGCGTCAGACCCTTCTCGTTGGTCAGGACGACCATCAGCAGGGCAGTGGGTGTCGCCGCCGCTGCTGAGGCGTCGTTCTTCTCTTCCTGCTTGCCATCGGGTGTCACGCTCCACGCCTTGGCCATTTCTCTGGCGACGACCATGGTCGGAGCGTCATCGGGGAACGGACTGGGGGGGTGCTTGCCGGCTTGGACTTGCAGCGGCGGGAAGGTCAGCGCCAACACCACCGCCACCGCGACCCAGGCTCCGATAGTGAGCCACGGATACCGCACGACGAACTGTCCGAGGCGGTCGTAGATCCCCCCGACCTTTGCAGCCTCACTTGAACCGCTTGACACCTCTACAAACCTACAAGGTGATTTCGGGCTCGGTGGGGTAACGACGTGCCGCACTCAAGTGTGACGCTAGCGTGACGTCCGCCGCGGTCATTAATGCTTTCCACTCCCACGTGCCGGTACCGCCGGGCCCGACTGGCGGACTTTCTCCTCGATGAGGTCCGCGGCCTTCTCCACACTGACCGCCGACGGGGTCATGCGTTTCGCCATCTCGAGGGCGCGGTTGACGTACTTGGGCTCGAGAACCTTGCGCAGATCTTTCCTGAGCGATTTCTTGGTGACCCCGGCGAAGCGTCGCGCCTTACCGATCTTGAGCTTGACGACCTGGGCCGCCCATAGCGGCTGTTCGGCGCTGATCCACAGAACCAGGGTGGGCACACCGGCCTTCATCCCGGCTGCCAGGGTGCCGGGACCACCGTGATGGACTACCGCGCGGCACTTCGGAAAAACTGCGGCGTGATTGGCGTCGGCGACGAGTTTGACGTTGTCAGGAACCGCGATGTCGCCCAAATCGGTGACGCCGCCGCAGATCAAAGCTCGGGTGCCCAAATCGGCACACACTTCGCTGATCAACGCGACTGTGTTTTCCGGCGTTTCCACCCGCATACTGCCGAAACCGAAGTAAATCGGCGGTGTTCCGTCGTCGATCCAAGCTAGGACCTCGTCATCGGAGGACGTCGGCAACTCCAACGTCAGCGCCCCGACGAACGGACGCTTGTCACCCCACTCTTCTTTGAGTCCGGGAAAGAAAACGTCCTCGTAGCCCTGGATCTCCAACCACCCGTTTCGTCCGATGCGCTTGGCGGAAGACACCCTGGTGGTCGGCAGGCCCAGCGCGCGTCGCTGCTCGTTTTCGGGGCCTTTGGTCATCAACCAGTACAGTCCGTAGACCGCGCGCATCGCCGTGCGGACTGCCGGCGGGGGAAGCAGCGGGATCAAATGACCGTGCACCCGCTGGGGGAAATAGTGCAGCGCGGCCAGCGGGATATCGAGGTACTCGGCAACGTTCGCGGGGACGCCCTGGTAAGTCTGGCCCGAGACAATCACGTCGGCGCCTTCGGCCAGTGCAACCAAGACTTCACCCATTTCGGCCCAGCCCCGGGTGAGGTACTCCGCGCCCGGCCGCAACACACCGAGCGGATTGCGGACTCGCCAAAAGCTCCGGAAGATCTCTTCCTCTAACTGCGCGTGCGAATCCGGGCCGTAGGCAACGGCTTTGAGACCGGCCGATTCGACGAAGTGGACCAGATTCGGCGGAACCGCCATCTGCACGTCGTGCCCTCGACGCTGGAGCTCTACTCCTACTGCAGCGCAGGGCTCAACGTCGCCGCGGGTGCCATGGACGGCGAGGACAGCTTTCATTGCCGGTAATCAACTCCGTTGAATGTCTTCGCGTAGCGAAGGTGAACCCTTTGCCGACTCTACTGCGCTACCCGAACCGGGGTGCTCGCCAAAGTGCCGGCCACGACCCGCTGGAACACCGACTTCAACTGGTCGGTGAAACGGGTCACCGATTCCCGCGCAACCGGGTTATTGGGGTAGGACACCATGATCGAGACCTCGTCGAAGAGGCGGAACACCGTCGAGTACTTGTATGCCGGGCTGCGTCCGTCGGTGTATGCCGCGGCATTCACCCCGTCCAGCGCGGTCGCGACGATGCCGGACAGCGGCGGTAGTCCCGCGTCCATGTAGCTCATCATTGTGAACTGCGGTCCGGGCTTGCGCAGCCAGGGGGCCAGTTCGAGGACGCGGTCGAACGGCACTTCCTTGACGTTCATGTTGGCGTCAAAAGATGCCTGTGCGGCGCGAGCCGTCTCCTCGAACGAGTTCGGGTCGATCGGAACCGTGAACGGCACGATGCCAGTGAACCAGCCGACTGTCATGTACTCCGCCGGAGTCTTGCGCTTGTCGGTCGGCGTGAGCCCGTAATAGGTCAGCTCGCCGGTCATCTCGTAATACGCCAGCGCGGCGCACGCGAACAGCCCACCGCTGAACCGAGCATCCGCCTGCCGGCACATGTCTTCGAACTTCGCCGTCTGGTCGGCGGCCAGCAGCTGCTCCACGCGGACGTCACCGCCGCACGCAATCGACTGGTCGCCCAACGGCAATGGGAAGTCGGGCAGCGTCCCGCCGTTGGCCTCGGCGAACTCGATCCAGGTCCGCACTTCCGGCGACTCGAGCGTCATGGACGCGATGGTGTTCGCTTCGCGGATGCAGAAATCGTCGTAACTGGCGGCCGGCGGCATGGTCATCGGGGCCCGCCCCTCGACCAGCGCGTTGTAGTTCATCACGATCTCTACGTACAACCCTGCGATCAGCATCGGGTCGCAGTGCAGGTGGTCGACCACCGCGAAAAGAGCGAACTTGTCTTCGTACTGGATGATGCCGTAGCGGAAGCAGTCCCACTGCAACGGATCTGGGGTCGCCATCACGTGGGCTTCCCATTCCGGCTGCGTCATTGAGCCGTACTCTTTGGCGACGAAGTTGATGTCGCGCGGGTTCTTCAGAGTGTGCCGGACGATGTTGTCCGGGTCCTTGAACTCAAACCAGCTGTGATACGTGCCGTGTCGGCGCAGATGCGTGTTGATGACATAGGTCATGGCGCGAAGATCGCAACGGCCGGGCACTTCCCACGAGCCCATGATCGCTCGCGAATAATCCAGGCCCTTGTCGCGAAAGTCGACGAAACCGCGAAGGTGACCTGCCTGCATGCAGCTCGGAGGCACAGGAGTCGCCGGGGCTTGTTGCGCCTTGGCGAGGCAGCCGGCGGTCGGTTCCCACGCGATGACGGTGCCCGCACCGGGGTCCCAGTCGTAGGCGTTACCGACTCGCAAGCTGTCGTGCTCAGACCCTCCGCCTATGAACACGTTTCCTCCTATGTTAGAAGCCCTGCAGGACAAGTTATTTCGCGGTCACGTCATGTCATGCCGTTACACCTTCTTTGGGAGCCATCTTGTCGACCAGGTGATCCGCCAATCCTCGGACGGTGGTGATGTCCGCCGAGGTGATGCGCACGCCAGTCTGAGCCTCGATGTGCGTGCGCAATTCGAGATTGCCCAGCGAGTCCAAACCGTACTCCGACAGCGGGTGATCGGGGTCGATATTGCGACGCAGAATCAAACCGATTTGCTCGGACAACAGCCGGCGCAACCGGCCGGCCCATTCCTCGATCGGCAGCTCGGACAGCTCGGCACGCAACTTGCTTGAGCCAGAACGCTTGTCGCCGGCGGTCTTGAACATCTCGAGGAACTTGCTCCGCGCTGCGAACGACGCGATCCACGGTGTGCCGATCAGCGGGGTGTAGCCCGAGTACGCCCGGTCGTGGCGCAGCAGCGCCTCGAACGCGTAGGCACCCTCGTCCGGAGCGATCGCGGCACCGCTGCCTTCAGCGAAGTCCGCGCCGCGGCCGATCTCACCCCACGCACCCCACGCAATTGCGTTGGCGGGCAAGCCTTGCGCGCGCCGCCAGGCGGTGAACGCGTCCAACCAACTGTTGGCTGCGGCGTACGCGCCCTGGCCCGGTGAGCCCAGCAACGCGGCCGCCGAGGAGAACGAGCAGAACCAGTCCAGCTCGGCCGTCGCGCAGGCTTCGTGCAGGTTCCACGCGCCGTACACCTTGGGAGCCCAGTCCCGGTCGATCAACTCGTCAGTGATGTTCGTCAGGACGGCGTCCTCGACCACCGCGGCGCCGTGCAGAACACCACGCAGCGGAAGTCCGGTGGCCGTCGCCGTCGCAACCAACTTATGTGCGGTGTCGGCCTGTGCGATGTCGCCGCACATCACTACCACGTCGGATCCGATCGAACGAATGAGTTCGATTGTCTCCAAAGCCTTTAGCGTCGGCTGCGACCGCGAGCTCAGCACAATGCGACCGGCCCCGGCTGCGGCCATCTTCTCGGCCAGGAACAATCCCAGGCCACCCAGGCCGCCCGTGATGATGTAAGAGGCGTCCCGCAGGAACGCGGGCGCCTGCTCCGGAGGCAGGACCACGCTGCTGCGTCCGGCCTGCGGAATGTCCAGGATCAGCTTGCCGGTGTGCTGCGCACCGCTCATCACGCGGATCGCCGTTGCCGCCTCGGCCAGCGGGTAGTGGGTGGCCTCGGGCATCGGCAGCTTGCCCTCGGCGGTCAACCGGTACACGGTGCTCAGGATCTCGCTGACCTGCTGCGGGTGGCTGACGGACATGATGCCCACATCGACACCCCAGAACGCCAGGTTCCTGCGGAACGGGAACAGGCCCAGCTTGGTGTCTCCGTAGATGTCGCGCTTACCGATCTCGACGAACCGCCCGCCCAGCGCCAGCAATTTCAGACCGGCGAGTTGGGCCGCTCCGAACACCGAGTTGAGCACGATGTCGACGCCGTAGCCGTCAGTGTCGCGCCGGATCTGCTCAGCGAAGTCGATGGTGCGGGAGTCGTACACGTGCTCTATTCCCATGTCGCGCAACAGTTGTCGACGCTGCTCGCTGCCGGCGGTCGCGAAGATCTCCGCGCCGGCCAGCCGGGCGATCGCGATTGCAGCCTGCCCCACACCGCCCGTGCCGGAGTGGATCAGCACCTTGTCGCCGGCCTTGATACGGGCCAGGTCATTCAAGCCGTACCAGGCGGTGGTGTGCGCGGTGGTCACGGCCGCGGCCTGAGCGTCGGTCATCCCGGCCGGGAGTTTGGTGGCCAGCCGCGCATCACAGGTGACGAAGGTGGCCCAGCAGCCGTGCGGCGACATGCCGCCTACGTGGTCACCGACCTGGTGGTTGGTGACGCCGGGTCCGACCGCCGTCACGACGCCGGCGAAGTCGGTGCCCAGCGCGGGCAGGATCCCGTCCAGGCTCTGGTAGCGACCGAAAGCGTTGAGGACGTCGGCGAAGTTGATGCTCGAAGCCGTGACCGCGACCTCGATCTGTCCGGGCTCCGGCGCTACTCGGTCGAAGGCGGCGAACTCCAGCGTCTGCAGGTCACCTGGGGTGCGGATTTGCATGCGCACCCCGTCGCTCTGGTGGGCCGCGACAGTAGTCTGCCGCTCCTCGGGGCGCAGGGGCGAGGGGCAAAGGCGAGCGGTGTACCACTCGTCGTTGCGCCACGCCGTCTCGTCTTCGTCAGTTCCGGCCAGCAGCAACTGACGCACCACCTGCTCGGCGTCGGTCTGCTCATCGATGTCGATATGGGTGGTGTGCAGGTGCGGATGCTCGGCACCGATGACCCGGAGCAATCCGCGCAGGCCCCCCTGCTCCAGGTTCGGCACATCTTCGGGCAGCACGATCTGCGCACCGCGCGTGACGACGTAGAGCCTAGGTGCTTCGCCCTGGACCTCTGCCAGCTCCGTAGCGATGCGGACCAGGTGGTGGACGTAGTCGCCCCCGCGGCGCGGTGCTTGGCTGTCCGGCGCGCCGTTCCGCGGTGCGGTCAGCACTACGAGCCCGGTGAAGCCGCCGCGGTTCAGCTGGTCGCGCAGCCGCTCGGCCATCGCCGGGTGGTCGCCGTCCAGACGCCAGGACAGTGTCGTCGACTCCGCCTCGTGCAATTTCATCGTGTCGGTGAGCGACGTCGCCAGCAGGTCGGCAGCCTCGGAGGTGCTGACGATCAGCCATGAGCCGGGCTCGGTGGTGGCCACGTCGGGCAGCTGCCGTTGCTGCCACTCGACGGTGAGCAGCCGCTCACCGAGCACGCGAGCCCGCTCGCCGCTGGCCGAAACGCCGGTGCCCATCTGAAGACCACGCACGGTGAGCACCACCGCGCCGTGCTTGTCCAGCAGGTCGAGGTCTGCCTCGACAGCGCCGCCGGTCGCCGAGGTCACTCGGGTGTGGCAGTACTTGGCGGTGTGGACCGGACCGCGCAGCCGGAGCTCACGCACGCCCAGTGGCAGCAGCAGGCCGCCGAGGCTGGCGATCGCGACACTAGGGTGCGCGGCCACCGACTGGAAGCACGCGTCGAGCAGCGCCGGGTGCACCCCGTAGTTGGTCTGCTGCGTGCGGATAACGCTGGGCAGCGAGATTTCGGCCAACACCGACGTGCCGGTCTCTTCAGCCGTGTGCGCGACCGAAAGACCGGTGAATGCGGGTCCGTACTGGATGCCACACAGGTCCAGTGCGTCGCGCAGGTCTCCGCCTTGCACGGCGCTCGGGTGCACCGACTGTAGGGCCTCGATGTCCTGCGGGCCCGGCGCGGCTTCGTCGTCGGCGGCATGCAGCACCGCGGAAGCCCGGCGTGCCGAAACCCCGTCCTCGTTGGTCTCGACGACGAAGTTGAGTTCGTCGGGCACTTCTGCCGTCGCGGTCAGGGTGACCTGGGTTTCCTCGTCGAGCAGCAACATCTGCTCGAAGCGGATGTCGCGTACCACGGCGGCGTCACCGAAGATGGTGCGGGCCGCGGCCAGCGCCATCTCGCAGTAGGCGGCACCCGGCAGGGTGACCGTGCCGTGCACCTGATGGTCGCCCAACCACGGCAGCGCGTCGGTGCCGATCTCGGCCTGCCACACGTGGCGCTCCGGGTCCTCCGGCAGCCGCACGTGCTGACCCATCAGCGGGTGCACGGAGACACTCGAGCTCAGTGCGCGCGAGCTGTGCCCGTCGCGGCTCAGCAGCAGCGTACGGTGCGTCCACGCCGGCAGCGGAGCGTCGACGAGGTGGCCGTGGGGGTACACGACGGAGAAGTCGACGGTCGCGCCCGTCGTGAACAGGTCGCCGACGAAGCCGCGCAGACCGAAGGGCAGCGGCTGCTCGCGCCGCATAGCGGCCAGCGCTGCGGCCGTCATGTCGAGGCTGCGCGCGGTCTGGTCCACGGCGTGGGTCAACAGCGGGTGCGGCGACAGCTCGCCGAAGACGCGGTAGCCGTCCTCGAGCGCAGCCTGCACCGCCGCCGAGAACCGGACGGTGTGGCGCAAGTTGTCAACCCAGTAGTTGGCGTCGCAGTACAACTCCTCACGTGGGTCGAAAGAGGTCGCCGAGTAGTACGGGATCTCGGGAGTCAATGGCTCGACGTCGGCCAGCGCGTCGTACAGGTCGTCCAGGATCGGATCCACCTGGGGCGAGTGCGACGCGACGTCGACAGCCACTTCGCGGGCCATCACGTCGCGGTCCTCCCAAGCGGCGATCATCTCGCGAACGCTGTCCGTGGCACCGCCGATGACAGTGGACTCCGGCGAAGCGACCACTGCGACCACCGCGTCGTTGATGCCGCGGGCCATCAGCTCGGAGAGCACCTGCTGCGCGGGCAATTCGACCGACGCCATGGCTCCGGAACCCGAGATCTTGGTCATCAGCTTGGACCGCCGGCAGATCACGCGCGTTCCGTCTTCCAACGACAGCGCGCCAGCGACAACGGCCGCCGCGCACTCACCCATCGAGTGGCCGACGACTGCGGCCGGGTTGACGCCGTGAGACTTCATCGTCTCCGCGAGTGCGACCTGCATGGCGAACAAGGTCGGCTGCACGCGGTCGATGCCAGTCACCTTCTCCGGCGCGGACATGGCTTCGGTCACCGAGAACTCGGACTCCGCGGCGATCAGCGGCTCGATCGCGGCAACCGTCGCTGCAAAGACCGGCTCGTTCGCCAGCAGATCCACACCCATGGCGGCCCACTGAGACCCCTGACCGGAGAACACCCAGACCGGACAGCGTTCTTCCTGGCCCACCACTTCTGGGTACAGCGCATCACCGTCGGCGACCCCGCGCAGTGCGGCCACCATCTCCTCGGTGTTGCGGGCCAGCACGGTGGTCCGCACCGAGCGGTGCCCGCGCCTGCGCGCCAAAGTGTAAGCCAGGTCTCGCGCCGCGAACTCGGTCGCGCGCGACTGAACCCAGTCGGCCAGGCGCGAAGCGGTCTGACGCAGGCCGTCGGCGGAGGAGGACGACAGGGGAAGCAACAGCGTGTCATCACCGGCCGGGGCGGCAGCGACTCCATTCGGCGAAGTCGGCTGCGGGGCCTGTTCGACAATCGCGTGCACATTGGTGCCGGAGATCCCCCAAGCCGACACACCGGCGCGGCGCGGGCCGTCACTTGCTAGTGGCCACTCGGTGTTTTCCACCGGCAGGAAGAGTCCGGTCTCGATCTGTGCCAACTCGTCGGACAGCGACTCGAAATGCAGGTTCTTCGGCACGACGCCGTGCTGAAGGGCAAGGACCGTCTTCATCATCCCGAGCGCGCCGGCCGCCGCCTGGGTGTGCCCGAAGTTCGTCTTTGATGCACCGATGGCGACCTTGTTGCCTTTGGCGTACACCTTCGAGAGGCTGGTGTATTCGATCGGGTCACCTACCGGTGTTCCGGTGCCGTGCGCTTCGACCATGCCGATGCTGCCGGCGTCGACGCCCGCTGCCTGCAGAGTGGTCTCATACAGTGCTGCCTGTGCGTCCCCGGAGGGCATGGTGATATTCGGGGTGTGGCCATCCTGGTTGGCGGCCGTTGCGCGTATGACGGCCAGGATCCGGTCACCGTCGCGCTGCGCATCCGAAAGGCGCTTGAGGAGCAGCAGCACGCAACCTTCGCCGGAAACGAAACCGTCCGCTTTGGCATCAAAAGCGTGGCAACGCCCGGTGCCGGACAGCATGCCACCCGCCGAGGCCGAGGCTGACCTGCGGGGCTCCAACATAACGTTGACGCCGCCGGCGATCGTCATGTCACTCTCGCCGCCGCTGATGCTCCGGCACGCCTGGTGGATTGCGAACAGTCCGGACGAGCACGCAGTATCGATCGTCGATGCGGGTCCTTGGAGGCCCAGTGCGTAGGAGATCCGGCCGGAAGCCATGCTGAACAGCGATCCCGGGTTGCCGTACGGTCCGTCGAAGGCGTCCGACGCCATCTGCACTTGCTGATAGTCGGCGTAGTTGACGCCGATAAAGACACCGGTCTGCTTGGCGATGGTGTCCTTGGTCAGGCCGGCGTGCTCCATCGCCTCCCACGCGGTTTCCAGCAGCAATCGGTGCTGCGGATCCATCGTCGTTGCTTCTTTTTCGCTGATTCCGAAGAACTCGGGATCGAAGTCCCCGACATCTTCGAGGAACGAGCCCCACTTGCAAACGGATCGGCCAGGTACACCCGGCTCGGGGTCGTAGTAGTAGTCGTTATCCCAGCGGTCGGCAGGAATTTCGGTCACGAAATCGTCGCCGCGGAGCAGCGCGTCCCACAGCAGGTCCGGTGTGTTGATCCCCCCCGGCATCCGGCAGGCCATCCCAATGACAGCTACCGGAGTGACGCCCGTCCTAGCCACTAACCCTCCACCTCTCTGCCTATCCACAAGTTCCTATCACCGCCGCACGCTCTTATCAGCGCTTCGGAAAATTTCGCTGGACCTTTAATGGGCCTGCGACATTGCAGTGCCGCAATCCAGCCACCGATCGACCCCCGCAGCGAAGCAGCCTCAAGAACTTGATGCGTTCAGAGCGTAGCTGGTTCGTAGCGTAAGCGTGGAAAAATCGTGCGATCGTACAAAAATTTAATGTGGCCGCGCACGTGGGCACTTGGCGTCCGTGCGCACCCCGGCGGGATCCTTACTGGCCTGCAGCAGGCTACACGCGGCGCTGGCGGCCTGAACTGGGAAAATTCACAAGGGTTGTGCGACAGCGCAGTACGGCATATGCGGTGGTGGCGCAGCGCTCAGTGATCACGACCTGGCGGTGCACAGATCGTCCCAGGCGGCGGGGGACAGCAGCATGTGACCTACACCACAAATGTAATGAGGAACGATGGCGACGCCGAGTTTGCTCGTACCTGGACGACCTGAATGCTCACCCCGGCGCAGCGCCCGTCGCCTACGGCTGGTCAAGCGCCCATGTGGTGCAGTCGGTGACCTCATATTAGGCGTTGTTGCAACAGCGCGTGCGGCTTTTGAAAGTTTTCCATCGGGCGTCGGAGCGCAGGTGAAGACAACAAAGACGGGGAGCCAAATCCAAATCAAGCTTTGCCCTCCACGGCCAAATCGTCACGGTATCGTCGAGCCGTGTTTGAGCCCTCCATCCCTGCTCTGCTGCGTGAGCATGCCGCGGTGCGGCCCGCTGACCCGGCCTTCACCTACGTTGACTACGAACGGGACTCGGAAGGCATCGCAGAAACCCTTTCCTGGTCGCAGCTGTATCGTCGGATCCGCAACGTCGCCCGGATCCTGAGAACCTGCGGTTCGACCGGTGATCGCGCGGTGGTCTTGGCGCCGCAGGGAATGCACTACGTCGTTGCGTTTCTCGGCGCGCTGGAGGCAGGTCAGATCGCGGTTCCGCTGTCAGCTCCACAAGGTGGCGCCAGCGACGAGCGGGCGAGTTCGGTCCTGGGCGACTCGTCGCCGACCGCGATTCTCACCACATCGTCGGTGGCCGGCAGCATCGTTGAGCACGTCCAGCAAGGCGAGTCCGTCCCCGCAGTTATCGAGCTCGATTTGCTGGACCTCGATTCTGCGGACCCTGTTCCGGACGAGATCGCCGAGCTGCCTGACATTGCCTATTTGCAATACACCTCCGGATCCACCCGGACCCCGGCAGGAGTCGTGATCTCGCATAGAAACATGCTCATCAATACCCAGCAGATCATCGCGAGCTACTACCGCGAGGACGGCGGGGTTGCTCCGTCGGACACGACGGTCGTGTCGTGGCTGCCGTTCTTCCACGACATGGGTTTGATTGTGGGAATCAGCATTCCGATAGTTGCCGGAGTGCACGGTGTGCTCTCCAGCCCGCCTGCGTTTCTACAACGACCGGCACGCTGGATGCAGTTGCTGGCGACCAACACCAATCCGTTCACCGCGGGTCCGAACATCGCTTTCGAATTAGCTGCTGCTAAAACCTCGGATGAGGACTTGAACGGGCTCGACCTAGGGCACGTTCGCAACATCCTCAACGGCGCCGAACGCGTGCAGCCCGCGACGTTGCAGCGCTTTGCTCAGCGATTCGCTCGCTTCAATCTGCCACCGAAGGCGCTACGGCCTTCCTACGGGCTTGCCGAAGCTACCGTCTACGTAGCGACCCGCGAAGCAGCGGGGCCGCCGGAAGTGGTGTATTTCGAATCCGAACAACTGACTGCCGGCTATGCGAAGCGCTGCATAACCGGAGAGGGCACGCCTCTGGTCAGCTACGGCACCCCACGGTCGCCGATCGTGCGCATTGTGGACCCCGAGACCAGCATCGAGTGTCCGCCCGAAACCATCGGTGAGATCTGGACGCACGGCGACAATGTCGCCGACGGCTATTGGCACCGACCCGACGACACGGAACGCACCTTCGGTGCAACGCTGGTCAATCCCGACGCCGGCACCCCCGCTGGGCCCTGGCTGCGAACCGGCGACCTGGGTTTCTTCTCCGGCGGGGAGATGTTCATCATCGGCCGAATCAAGGATCTGCTGATCGTCTACGGGCGCAACCACTCTCCCGATGACATCGAGGCGACGATCCAAGAAATTACTGCAGGCCGTTGTGTTGCAATAGCGGTCCCCGACGATGACGGCGTCGAGAAGCTGGTCACCATCGTCGAACTGAAGGTGCGCGCTGACGCTGAAGACGCTGCGGCACGTGTCGGCGCCGCCCGGCGCAAGATCACGTCGTCGATATCGAAAGCGCATGGTCTGAGTGTGGCGGATCTCGTTCTGGTGCCACCGCATTCAATACCGCTGACCACGAGCGGCAAGGTCAGAAGAAGAGAGTGCCTGCAGCGCTATCAACGCAACGAGTTCGTCCGCATCGACGGATCGGTGCCCCGTCCAGAGCCGCGGCCAGTCTTGAAGACTGACGTGCTTGCCGAGGCAGACGCGGGATTGCCGCAACGGGTGCGCGCGCTGCAACGACTGCAGCACGACCTCCTGGTGGGGCTGGTCTGCGAGCAGGTGGCCGCGGTACTGGGGCTTTCCAGCACCAGCGACATCGACGCTGAATCTGCGTTCCAAGACCTCGGCTTTGACTCGGTGAAAGCGACCTATCTGCTAGATCGACTCAAGACCGCCACCGAATTGCCGTTGTCGCCCACGCTGGCCTTCGACTATCCCACTCCGGCTGCTTTAGGCACCCACCTCGGCCAGCTGTTGAGCGGCTCGTCCGCGATGCCTGCGCCTGTGCTAGCGCAGACGGCGTCGGACGAAAAGGTAGCGATAGTGGGGATGGCTTGCCGGTTTCCTGGGGGAGTGGATTCGGCTGAGGCATTGTGGGAGTTGGTGGCTGGCGGCACCGACGCGATGGTGGGTTTCCCAACCGACCGCGGTTGGAATCTGGCGGATTTGTTCGATTCCGATCCTGACGCCGTCGGCAAGACCTACACTCGCGCCGGCGGATTCTTGGCGGGGGCGGCCGAGTTCGACGCAGAGTTTTTCGGCATTTCGCCGCGCGAGGCTCAGACCATGGATCCGCAGCAGCGGTTGCTATTGGAAGTGTGTTGGGAAGCGCTGGAGACGGCCCGACTCGATCCGGCCACGTTAGCGCGCTCGCAGACTGGAGTGTTCGTCGGCACCTGGTCACAGCCTTATGGTTCGGAGGCTGCCGGAGGCGCGGAGGGATACGCCCTGACCGGTCAGTCCACCAGTGTGGCGTCCGGTCGCGTGGCATATGCGTTGGGTCTTCAGGGTCCGGCTATCACGGTGGACACCGCGTGCTCATCGTCGCTGGTCGCCGCTCATCTGGCGTGCCAGTCGCTACGTAACGGGGAGAGCAGCCTGGCGCTGGCGGGTGGCGTGACGGTGATGACGACGCCGCTGATCTTCACTGAATTCGCCCGGCAACGGGGGTTGGCGGTCGATGGGCGATGCAAAGCGTTCTCCGCCGACGCCGACGGCACCGGCTGGGGCGAAGGTGTAGCGGTCCTGGTCTTGGAACGGCTCAGCGACGCCCAACTCAACAACCACCCGGTGCTGGCGGTGATTGCGGGATCTGCGATAAACCAGGATGGCGCCTCCAACGGCCTGACCGCCCCCAACGGCCCCGCACAGCAGAACGTGATCCGCCAAGCAGGCACCAACGCCGGCATTTCGTTGGATCAGGTCGATGTCGTGGAGGCCCACGGCACCGGCACCACCCTGGGTGATCCCATCGAAGCGGGAGCGTTGATCGCCACCTATGGCACGGGCCGCGACCCCGACCGTCCGCTGTGGCTGGGGTCGATCAAGTCCAACATCGGGCACACCCAGGCCGCGGCAGGCGCCGCTGGGTTGATCAAGATGGTCCAGGCGCTCAATCACAACTTGCTGCCCAAGACCCTGCATGCCGAGCAACCCAATCCGAATGTCGACTGGTCCGGTGGGTCAGTGCGGCTGTTGACCGAGGCGGTGCCATGGCCGACCACCGATCGTCCCCGGACGGCGGCAGTGTCCTCCTTCGGGATCAGCGGCACCAATGCGCATGTCATCGTGCAGCAGGCCCCCATTGCCGCAGCGGAATCCAGTGAAGCCACTGTCGCTCCGCTGATGGTGTGGCCGGTCTCGGCACGCAGTCCGCAGGCGCTGGCCGGCCAAGCCCACCGACTGCGTGACTACCTGCACGATCACCCCGAAGTTGGCTTGACCGATGTCGCCTACAGCCTGGCCACCACCCGCACCCAGCACCCATATCGGGCCGCCGTCACCGCCAGCGGACTCGGTGACGACACCCGCCGCGAGTTGCTGGACGGCTTGGAAGCGCTGATGGCTGACTTTCCGCACCCTCACGTGACGCGACACCACCTCGCTGCCCACCAGCAGCCGGCGGAAAAGGTGTTCGTCTTCCCCGGACAGGGTGCCCAATACCCCGGCATGGGTTTGGAGCTCTATCAACAACACCGCGAATTCGCCCGCAGTCTCGACGAGTGCGATGCAGCACTGCGGCCCTTCACCGGGTGGTCGGTGCTTGACGTCTTGCGTGCGGACCCCGCTGCCCCGCCGCTGCAGCGTGTCGATGTGGTGCAGCCCGTCTTATTCGCGATCATGGTGGCGCTGGCCGAAGTACTGAAGTCTCACGGGATCGTTCCCGATGCGGTGATTGGGCATTCCCAGGGCGAGATCGCCGCCGCCTACGTCGCCGGGGCTCTCACCCTTCCCGACGCAGCCAAGATAGCAGCGCTGCGCAGCCAGGCGCTCACCAAGTTGTCCGGCAGCGGCGGGATGGTCTCGATTGTGCTCCCCGCAGAGGAGGTTTTGCCTCGACTGCAGCGATGGGATGGCGCTTTGAGCATCGCCGCAATCAATGGCCCGTCGCACACCATCGTCAGTGGCGACCCGATCGCACTCGAGCAACTCACTGCCGCGTGCGAACGCGACAAAATCCAGATACGTTCTATCGCAGTCGATTACGCGTCGCACGGTAGCCAGGTGGAGCAGCTGCGAGACCATCTCCTGACAGAACTGGATGGGTTGACCGCGCTGCCCGCCCGCATCCCGCTGTACTCGACCGTGGACGCGGCGCATCTGGCTCAGCCACTCGACACCACCAAAATGAATGCCGAGTACTGGTATCGCAATCTGCGGCAGCCGGTCCGGTTTCACGACATTGTCGCTGGGCTGCTGGGCCAACGCGAGCGGATTTTCGTTGAGCTGTCTCCGCACCCGGTGCTGGCCGCGGCGATTAGCGATACGTTGGCTGGCAATCCCGATCGAGCCCGTTCCGCGGTGCTGACCATGTTGCATCGCGACCGGCCGGACCTCGACACCGTAGCTGCCGCATTGGGTCAATTGCACAACCATGGCACATCCCCATCCTGGACGGCGCTCTATCCAGGCGCGCATACCGTCGCGCTACCCACCTACGCCTTCCAGCACCGTTCCTATTGGGCGACCCCCACTCCGGCGTCCGGCGTCGTTGGTCTGGACGACGATTCAGAGAGTGCGCTGTGGCAGGCCGTCAACGACGGGGCGGTTGACACCTTCGCAGAGGTATTAGGTTTGGGCGATACCACCGCAAGGTCGTCCCTCGAAGCTGTTGTGCAAGCCCTGCGGCAGTGGCGAGGCGACGTCGGTGTGCGGTCAGCGGTCAACAAGTTGCGCTACCGGGTCGACTGGCGCGCAGTGACTCCTAACACCTCCCCGGCCAATCGTCGTCGTTGGTTGGTACTGGCGCTGCCGGAACAGGCCCACGATGAGTGGGTCGCCGGTCTCGCCGCGAAGTTCGCGACGGACGTGCTGAACGTTGATCCGCGCGAACTCAGCCGAGAGTCATTGTCCGCCTTGCTAAAGACGGCGACATCGCGGACTCACTACGACGGGATTGTCTCGTTCCTGGCCACCGAGGAGCGGTCGCATCCCGAGTTTCCGGGATTGTCGCTCGGTCTGTTTTCGACGCATGTACTTGCGCAAGCACATTGCGATTCCGGCCTTGGAATACCGTTGTGGGTCATTACCCAGGGCGGAGCGACCGTCTCCACCGCTGACGCCCCCCCGAGTCCTACCCAGGCAGCCGTGTGGGGGCTGGGACAGTCGGTATGCCTCGAATACCCCGACCAGTGGGGCGGATTGATTGATCTTCCAGCCAGCGCGACACCGCGGGAGATCGGCCTTCTTCATACGATTTTGAGCTGTGCACAGACCGAAGACCAACTTGCGATTCGCCCACATGGGGTGAGCGCGCGTCGCTTGGTCGCGGTGCCTCTGTCGGGTGGGCTGCTCGAACGTGCCAGCAGCTGGGCACCTTCGGGGGCGGCCCTGGTGACCGGCGCCACCGGGCGCCTGGGTAAACATCTGGTCGGTTGGCTTGCTGATGCCGGCGCCGATCCCATTGTGCTGCTGAGTCGCAACGCAGCAGAGCACCCGCAGACGGCGGAACTCTCCGAGGAACTCCGAGCCCGTGGGGTGACTGTGGCAGCGTTCTCGGTCGACGTCAGCGATCGGTCGGCTTTGGCCGACGCTCTCGCCGATATCCGGAGTGCGCACGGACCGCTGCGGACCGTCGTGCATGCCGCAGCGGCTATCGCATGGAACACCATCTCCGACACCACCGCTGAAGAACTCGCCGACAGTTACGCCGCGAAGGCAGTTGGTGCAAACAATCTGGTCGAACTGTTGCAGCACGAGTCTCCCGAGCTTTTCATCCTGTTCTCCTCCGCGGCAGCGACATGGGGCGGTGCGCAACAAGGCGCCTACGCCGCCGCTAATGCCCACATCGACGCGTTGGCGACCCGTCTGCGCTGCAACGGGATCAAGGCGGTGGCACCGGCGTACGGCCTGTGGGCGGACGAGGCCAGCAGCATGCCGGTCGAAGTTCTTGACATCTTCCAACGGATCGGGGTCAATCCGATCCCGCCCACTATCGCGCTGGCCGGCCTCCGACAAGCCATCGACGCAGACGACACCTTGATCACGCTCGCCGACGTTGGGTGGGACCGGTTCCTGCCCGCGTTCACCATCCGCCGTTCGCATCCGTTCCTGACCGAATTGATGTCAACTGTGGCCGAGATCAACGGCGCGACACCAAGCAGCTCAGGACTCCGAGTACAACTGGCTGGGCAGACCGCGGACCAGCAACTCGACACGTTGACCAAGATGGTGACCAACGCCACCGCCGCCGTGCTGGCCCTTCATGACCCGGACGCCCTCGACACCGAGCTTGCGTTCAAAGACCTCGGCATCGACTCGCTCACTGCACTGGAACTGCGCAACACCTTAGGCGCGCAAACCGGGCTTACCCTGCCCGCGTCCCTGGTCTTTGAGCACCCGACCCCGCACTCGCTGGCCGGCCACTTACGGGAGCTGCTGACCGTTGCGGCTGCGCCCGCGGCTCAGCTCACTACGGTTGAGAGTCCACCTGCGGACAATCTGCTCGAATACCTTGACCAGGCGGCATTTCTCGCGACTCGGGCGGTGCACGGTGCTCTGATTCAGGTGACCTGGATATACGACCGCGGCGCCGACATCGACGCGCTGCGCCGCTTTCATAGAAACCTTGGATCGGGGATGTTCGGCCGCCTGGTCGAGCGGTCTCCCTTGCCGTTTGCGCGCGACCGCTGGGTGCTGGCCCCGAGCTCGCCGGACATGGACATCGCCGTGACGCCGCGTCGGCGCGCCGACGTCAGCGCGTGGGCGGATGAGCGGGCGCGGCTGCCCATCGATCCGGAGTTGGGACCCGGCTGGCACCTCGGGGTGCTGCCGCTCGACGACGGCGGCACCGCGGTGAGTTTGGTGGTCTCGCATGCGGTCGTTGACGCGATCGCGTTCGGGCGGGCGATCGCCGATGCCGCAGAGGGCAAGACGCACGACCTGGGGTATCCGCCCGCGGGGTCGCGCACTCGCCGGCGCGCGTTACGCGAGGACGTCCGGCAAACCGTCAGAGAACTACCAGACGTCGGTCATGCGCTGGTCGCGGTGGCTCGACGGGCCCGGCGCGACCGCAAGGAGCTGACGTCGTCGATCAAAGCGGCGCCAGCTCCACGGCGGACGGCTGACCTGGACCAGACGATTGAGATGCCTGCGCTGACTGCGTATGTCGGTCTGGCGGAATGGGATGGTCTCGCCAAAGCGCTTAATGCCAGTAGTCATTCGCTGGTGGCGGGCGTCGCGTGCCGACTCGCGGTGCGAGTCGGGCGAGTGAACGACGACGGAGCGGTCACGCTGCGACTGGTGGCGAACCTGCGAACCAACGGGGATAACCGCGGCAACGCAATCACGGCCGTCGACGTCGGCGTCGACCCGACCTCCGTGGCGACAGACCTCCGGGAACTGCACCAGAAGATCACGCAGACCATCCTCGGTGCGATGGACAACTCCGACAACGAGTGGTTGGCACCCCTGCCGTTGACGCCATTGACCCCGAAGCGGGTCGTACGGCGACTGGCGGGGGTGGCAGCAGGAGGCGCCACGCTTCCGGTGACTGTCTCCAATATCGGCGACCTGCCTGCGGCGGTGAACCGGCCCGACGGCACGGAAGCCGATGAAGCGCACATGCGACCCTTCGAACCTGGCATGAAGAAAAGCACACTCGAAAACATGGGAGGACAACTGTTGCTGGTTTCGGGGCGGGACCGCGGCAAGATCTTCATCAGGATCTCCGCGTATCTGCTCGGCCGGCCGAATACCAAAGATCAGCTGCGCGAGATCATTGTGAGTACGTTCGCCGAATTCGGTCTGACTCCCGAGATCGACTGGTAGCCGCGCGTTGCGGCGGGGAAGGGCGTATTCGCGAATCTGGGCCATCCGCCAATAGACCGTTTCAGCTTCTGCAGGTGGCGGTCGATGGACTCGTGGGCGATCGGGTTGCTCGAAAGTGAGGCGGTCGCGGTGGTCTTCTCGTAAAGCCACATGTACCCGCGTGCGGCGACCTTCTCATCGTTGAATGGATGTTGATCCGGTCCAGCAGTGCGGCTTTCCCAACAGTTCGGCTCACGCGGCGCAGTCTTCAGGCGAGTAGTGTTGCCAGCCGGGTCGGCTCCCCGATACGCGAACGCGCGAGTCTGTCAGCCTGCGTTCGCGCGGCTCTATAGTTGAAGTTCTCATGACCCAAGCCAGCAAGCCGGCCCGCATACCGCTGCTGCCCGTCGACGAGGCCAGGGCCGCTGCCGACGAGGCGGGCGTCCCGGACTACATGGCCGAACTCAGCATCTTCCAGACGCTGCTGAACCATCCGCGGCTCGCGCGGGTGTTCAACGACATGCTCGCCACGCTGCTGTGGCACGGTGCCCTGGACCACCGCCTGCGCGAATTGGCGATCATGCGGATCGGCTGGCTGACCGGATGCGACTACGAGTGGACCCAGCACTGGCGGGTCGCCTCGCGGCTGGGGGTGTCGGCCGACGACCTGCTCGGAGTTCGGGATTGGCAGGCCTACGAGGGGTTCGGGCCCAGCGAGCGTGCCGTGCTCGCGGCCACCGACGACATTGTGCGCGACGGTGCGATGAGCGCGGCCAGCTGGTCGGCTTGTGAAAGCGAATTTGCCGGTGACACAACAATTCTCATCGAGTTGGTGACCGCGATCGGGGCGTGGCGGATGGTGGCTTCGATCTTGCAGAGTCTGCAGGTCCCGCTGGAGGACGGCGTGGCCAGTTGGCCGCCCGACGGCGTGGCGCCCTAGCCGCCCGACGGCGTGGCGCCGTAGCCGCCCGCGCCGTGGCGCCCTACCCGCCCGCGCCGAGCGTCACGCTAGCGTGACGTTCGGCGTCCGCAGTCACGCTAGCGTGACGCTCGGCGAACGGTCCCGGTCGGCGGCGGCGTAGCTTTGGCGGCATGCGAACCAGGGTCGCCGAGATGCTCGGCGTTGAGTTTCCGATCTGCGCGTTCAGCCACTGCCGGGATGTGGTCGCCGCGGTGACCAATGCGGGGGGATTCGGGGTCCTCGGCGCCACCGCGCACAGCCCGAAACGCCTCGACAGCGAGCTGACCTGGATCGAGGAGCAGACCGGCGGCAAGCCCTACGGGGTGGATCTGCTGTTGCCGCCAAAATACGTCGGCGCCGACACCGGCGGGATCAACGCACGCCAGGCCCAGGACCTACTCCCCGAAGAGCACCGCGCGTTCGTCGACGAGTTGCTGACCCGCTACGGGGTAGGGCAGCACGCCGATACCGAAGAGGCGATCCGGGGCGGACTCAACATCTCGCCACGAGGCTACGAACCGCTGCTGGAGGTGGCGTTCGCCCACAACATCCGGTTGATCGCCAGCGCGCTCGGGCCGCCGCCGCACGACCTGGTCGAGCGGGCTCACCGCCATGACGTGCTGGTCGCCGCCCTGGCCGGAACCACCGAACATGCCCGTCGGCACGCCGCAGCCGGTGTAGACCTGATCGTCGCGCAGGGCACCGAGGCGGGCGGTCACACCGGTGACGTGGCCAGCATGGTGCTGGTGCCCGAAGTGGTCGACGCGGTGGCGCCGACGCCGGTACTGGCCGCCGGCGGGATCGCGCGAGGCCGCCAGATCGCCGCGGCGCTGGCCTTGGGCGCCGAGGGTGTCTGGTGCGGATCGGTGTGGCTGACCACCGAAGAGGCCGAGACCGCGCCGGTGGTCAAGGACAAGTTTCTGGCGGCGAGCTCGTCGGACACGGTGCGTTCCAGGTCGTTGACCGGGAAGCCGGCGCGGATGCTGCGCACCTCGTGGACCGACGAATGGGAGCGCCCCGACACTCCCGACCCGCTGGGTATGCCGCTGCAGACCGCGCTGGTCACCGACTCGCAGGTGCGGATCAACCAGGCCGCGGCTCATCCGGGCGCGAAGGCGCGGGAGCTGGCCACCTACTTCGTCGGTCAGGTGGTCGGCTCGCTGGATCGGGTGCGGCCGACGCGGGCGGTGGTGCTGGACATGGTCGAGGAGTACATCGACACCATCGGACGGTTGGACGGTTTGACTGACTGACCCGTGCCGTCGTCGAGCGTGCAGCCACTGCGAAAAACCTTGCGAATTTTCGCAGTAGCTACACGCTCGGCGAAAAGAGTGTGATCGTGCCCACATCTGCAGGTAGCACTGCATGAAAGATTGCGACACGGACGGTGGGGCGCGTTGACCGCGCGGGCCGAGTGGTGCATGATCGGTCGGGCAAGCACCTCGTTAGGTGAGGCGGCTACACGAACATAGGCCACTGACCCCGAACGTCGAAAGACGCCCCGGGTCAGGACAGCTCTTCCCGGCTTAAGGGTTGAGCCCAGGTGGCTTCCGGTTTATCGGACACGTCGGGTAGTGCCAAAGCTCTGACGAGAGGGGTGCGGATTTCCGGCATTCGCCGGATTCTGTTCTCCTTTGTGTGCACACTGACAACAGTGTTTGTCGTGACCGAGAGGAGGTGAGGGACGCATGAGTTCCAGTGGCAGTCCGGGTCGATATCCGGGCGTGATTTCGTCCCTGACCGATCTTCGGTGCGGCGTTCTCGGCTGAGACGCCACTAGATCGGAGCCGGTGCGGGGCGGGATCTACCAAGAATTCCTTGAGGTCCACCTGTAATCGTTGGCTATCCGCTAGGAGGCGATCATGACCAGCGCTCTGTATGACGAAGTTGTAACCATCCCCGCTGCCCCTCGGCTGCACGTGGTGCGCGACGTACCCGCGGCCCCGGCGCCGAAGAAGACGGCAACCCGGATCGGCGCAGCCGGCAGCGACCCGCTGGTCGACGGCGCCGCCCGCCTGCTCAGCGTTCCGCTGCGGCACATGTACGCCGCGCTGTGGCGCATCGGCGTTCTCGAGGTGCAGGCGTAACGCATGGACAGCGAGCAACTCTGGACTCCGAGGGGCTAGCCGACTGCGGGTGCGTCCTGCGGTGAGCTAGCTCCTCGGAGTCCATTAGAATTTCTTGTTGGCGTCGATCCGGCCATCACCGGGGAGCTTTCGGAAGAACAGCCAGTGCGGCCCACTAGAACCGAACGGGTAGGCCCGTCACAGCCTTTCGAGCGGTCACGCGTGAGCGTGGCAAGCGGGGTGGTACCGCGGCGCTTGCGCATCCGCGCATCGTCGTCCCCGGCCTGAAGGTGGCTACAGGGAGACGACGCACGTGACCGACCAGGCTTACCCGAAGCTGGCCAGCGGGGCGCCCGATTTTCCGGCACTCGAACTCGAGGTGCTCGACTACTGGTTCCGCGACGACACCTTTCGCGCCAGCATCGCCAACCGGGACGGCGCAACCGAATACGTCTTCTACGACGGTCCGCCGTTCGCCAACGGGCTGCCGCACTACGGGCATCTGCTGACCGGCTACGTCAAGGACATCGTGCCGCGCTACCGCACCATGCGCGGGGACAAGGTGGAGCGCCGATTCGGTTGGGACACCCACGGTTTGCCCGCGGAGCTGGAGGTCGAGCGGCAGCTGGGCATCACCGACAAGTCGCAGATCGACTCGATGGGCATCGCCGCGTTCAACGACGCGTGCCGCGCCTCGGTGTTGCGCTACACCGACGAATGGCAGCAGTACGTCACCCGTCAGGCCCGCTGGGTCGACTTCGACAATGACTACAAGACACTGGATCTGTCCTATATGGAGTCGGTGATCTGGGCGTTCAAACAACTGTGGGACAAGGGCCTGGCCTATGAGGGCTACCGGGTGTTGCCGTACTGCTGGCGCGACGAAACACCGTTGTCCAACCACGAACTGCGGATGGACGACGACGTCTACCAGAGCCGCCAGGACCCCGCCCTGACAGTGGGATTCAAGGTGACGGGCGGTCCGCTGGATGGCGCGTATCTGCTGATCTGGACGACGACCCCGTGGACGCTGCCGTCGAACCTCGCCGTCGCGGTCAATCCCGACGTGAGCTATGTGCAGGTGCAGGCCGGCGGCCGGCGTTTCGTGCTGGCCGAGGCGCGGCTGGCCGCCTACGCGCGCGAGTTGGGGGAGGAGCCTGAGGTGCTGGGGACGTACCCCGGCGCAGAGCTGCTGGGCACCCGCTATCTGCCGCCGTTCCCTTATTTCACCGACTCGCACAACGCTTTTCAGGTCCTGCCCGCCGACTTCGTCACCACCGAGGACGGCACCGGCCTGGTGCACATGGCGCCGGCCTACGGCGAGGACGACATGGCGACCACCGACCCCGTCGGCATCGTGCCCGTCACCCCCGTCGACGCCAAGGGCCGCTTCGACGCCACCGTCCCGGATTACCAGGGACAGCACGTCTTCGAGGCCAACCCACAGATCATCCGCGACCTGAAGGCCGGCGGCGGACCCGCCGCCGAGAACGGTGCGGTGCTGCTGCGCCACGAGACCTACGAGCACCCGTACCCACACTGCTGGCGCTGCCGAAACCCGTTGATCTACCGGGCGGTGTCGTCGTGGTTCGTGCGGGTCACCCAGTTCCGCGACCGCATGGTCGAGCTCAACCAGCAGATCACCTGGTATCCCGAGCACGTCAAGGACGGGCAGTTCGGCAAGTGGCTGCAGGGTGCCCGGGACTGGTCGATCTCGCGAAACCGCTACTGGGGCACGCCGATTCCGGTGTGGAAGTCCGATGATCCCGCCTATCCGAGAATCGACGTCTACGGCAGCCTCGACGAGCTGGAGCGTGACTTCGGGGTACGTCCGGACAACCTGCACCGGCCCTACATCGACGAACTCACCCGGCCCAACCCCGACGACCCCTCCGGCGCCAGCACGATGCGCCGCATCAGCGACGTACTCGACGTATGGTTCGACTCGGGCTCGATGCCGTACGCCCAGGTGCACTACCCGTTCGAGAACGGCGAGTGGTTCTTGGGCGGGGCGGCGGGAGAGGGGGAAGCCCACTATCCGGGCGACTTCATCGTCGAGTACATCGGCCAGACCCGCGGCTGGTTCTACACCCTGCACGTGCTGGCCACCGCGCTGTTCGACCGGCCGTCGTTCAAAACCTGTGTGGCACACGGGATCGTGTTAGGCTCCGACGGCCAGAAGATGAGCAAGTCGCTGCGCAACTACCCGGACGTCACCGAGGTGTTTGACCGCGACGGCTCCGATGCCATGCGCTGGTTTTTGATGGCGTCGCCGATCTTGCGGGGCGGCAACCTGATCGTCACCGAGCAGGGCATCCGCGACGGGGTGCGACAGGTGCTGCTGCCGTTCTGGAACGCCTACAGCTTTTTGGCGCTCTATGCGCCGAAAGTCGGTACCTGGCGCACCGATTCGACGAATGTGCTGGACCGTTACATCCTGGCCAAGCTGGCGGTGCTGCGCGACGACCTGACCGACGCGCTGGATGTCTGCGACATCTCCGGGGCGTGCGAACAGCTGCGCCAGTTCACCGAGGCGTTGACGAATTGGTATGTGCGACGGTCGCGTTCGCGGTTCTGGGTGGAGGACGCCGACGCGATCGACACCCTGCACACGGTGCTGGAGGTCACCGCGCGGCTGGCCGCGCCGCTGCTGCCGTTGGTGACCGAGATGATCTGGCGGGGTCTTACGGGTGGGCGTTCGGTGCATTTGACGGATTGGCCGCAGTCGTCAGAACTGCCGGCCGACCCCGAGTTGGTGACCGCGATGGATCAGGTTCGTGAGGTGTGTTCGGCGGCATCCTCGCTGCGCAAGGCCAAGAAGCTCCGGGTACGGCTGCCGTTGCCGAAACTGACTGTGGCGGTGGAGAATCCGGACAGCCTGCGGCCCTTCGCCGATTTGATCGGCGATGAACTCAACGTCAAGCACGTGGAACTGACCGACGCGATCGACACCTACGGGCGGTTCGAACTCACCGTCAACGCCCGCGTCGCCGGACCGCGGCTGGGCAAAGACGTGCAGGCGGCGATCAAAGCCGTCAAGGCCGGCGACGGCGTCGTCAACCCCGACGGCACCCTGACAGCCGGGCCGGCGGTGCTGCAGCCCGACGAGTACAGCTCGCGACTGGTCGCCGCCGACCCCGAGTTCACCGCCGCGCTGCCTGGTGGGGCCGGACTGGTGGTGCTGGACGGGACGGTGACCCCGGAATTGGAAGCCGAAGGCTGGGCCAAGGACCGCATCCGCGAACTGCAGGAGCTGCGGAAGTCGACCGGCCTGGAGGTGTCCGACCGGATCAACGTGGTGATTGCCGTGCCCGCCGAGCGCGAAGCGTGGGCGCGTACGCACCGCGACCTGATCGCGGGCGAAATCCTGGCGACCACTTTCGAATTCGGCGAACCGGACGAGGCCGCGGAGATCGGCGACGGGGTGCGGGTCGGCATCGCCAAAGTGTGACGAACAGACGCAAAGGCCCCCATTTCCGGTCGGAAATGGGGGCCTTTGCGTCTGTTCGCGCCGGAAATGGTGACTAGAGCAGGCCGCCTAGGAGGGGCGGAGTGGAGCCGCCGCCCAGCCCCGGCAGCAGACCCGGCAGACCCGGCAGGCCGGGCAACCCGGGCAGAGTCGGCAAGCCAGGCAAGCCCGGCAGCCCCAGACCGCCTAGCCCGCCCAGCAGACCTCCCAGATCCGGCAAGCCGCCCAACAAGCCGCCCAAGTTGCCCAACCCGCCCAGCAAACCGCCCAAGTCGGGCAGGCCGCTGCCCAGCCCGCCGAGCACGTCGCGCAGCCCGTTCGTCACACCGCTCAGGTTCGGCAGTGAGCCGATGCCCGGCAGGACTACCTCCGGCAACGGAACCAGCGGGCCGAGCATCGGCGGCGCACCTATCGCTTCGGCCAACTGCTGTGGCGCGTAGAGCAACAAACCGGGCAGGATTCCGCCGGTGGGGGTGCCGCCCAGCGGGATGGACAACAACGGGGTCGGGCTTGCCAGCGGGTTCACCACCAGCGTCGTCGTGGACAGTGGCGTGAGGATTCCGCCGAGCGGGATCTGCGCCGTCAGCGGGACGGTAACGCCGGGGAGCGGGCCGACGCCCAACGGCAGGGTCACACCCGGTAGGCCCAAACCGAAGGAGACCTGACCATTCAGGAAGCCATCGGTCACGACCGCCGGAGCCGTCAAGACCGCGACGAGAGCCCCGAAACCGTCCCCGCTCTGCACCGCACTGCCGAACGCCGAGGCGACGGAGACGACCGCGCTGCCCGTCGTGATCGGCGAACCGATGAAGTCAATGCCCAACGCGATCGGGAATCCGAAGAAGGCCGCCCCCAATTCCAAAGCGCCGAGCTGGTTCAATCCAACCGTCAACGGATTGATGTTCGTGCCGACCGAGTACGAGAAATCGGTGATAGTCGACAACACGTTGACGAAGTTCTGACCGATTCGAGCCGGTATCGACGCGATCGGCGTGAGGTCGCCCGGGATCAGGCTGAACGCCCCACTGCTCAAATGCTGACCCGCGTTCGAGAATGCCGAAGTGACGATTGCCCCGTAGCTGATCTGATTGGCGACGAACTGCCGCAGGAAGGGGAACGGATTGGCGGCCAGGCCGTTGCCGAGGCTCTGCAGATTCGCGACGGTGTTGCTGAACAGTCGCTCGTAAGGTCCGGTGATCGCGGCCAAGCTGACCGGCGTGGGTCCGGGCGTCGGACCGAAGACACCAGGCAGCAATGCGTTGAGGGAGGGAATACCGAGGCCGCCCAACAGTCCACCCGGATTGACCAATCCGAGGCCGCCCAACAGCCCGCCGGGACCAGTCAGGCCATCCAGGATCGACGCCGCCGGTAACGCCGCCGCAGCCGCCGGCGCGGCGCTTGCCAGCAGCTGTTGGGCTATCGCGGTTTCCGTGCTGAGGTAAGCGCCCACACTCGAATTCAGCGCCCTGACGAATTCCGCATGGAAAGCCTGAGTGCGAGCGCTGATCGCCTGAAATTCCTCGCCGAAATCGCCGAACATCGCGGCGATGACACCGGAGACTTCGTCGGCGGCGGCGGGCGCGAGACCGGTGGTCACACCGGCTACGGAATTCGAGGCTTCGGTCAATGCAGCGCGTATGCCCGCTAATTCCTGCGCGGCGACCTGAACCCAATCCGGTGAAACGACGAATGACATAGCCAACTCCCTCGACCCCGATGTCAGCGGCAAAACCGGTATGCGCTGGTGGTGAATCACCACCCAAACCCTCAATTAAACATGCGTAGAACTCGATATTTTAGCCACGCTAATGGCGTGCTGGCCTAATCCTCCAGCGACAGCGCCAATAGCATCGACACCCGTGGAGTCCCGATGGGTGCTGCACCTGGACATGGACGCGTTCTTCGCGTCCGTCGAACAACTCACCCGGCCGACCCTGCGTGGCCGTCCGGTGCTGGTGGGTGGGCTGGGCGGCCGGGGAGTGGTGGCCGGGGCAAGCTATGAGGCGCGGGTGTTCGGCGCCCGCTCGGCGATGCCGATGCACCAGGCTCGCCGGCTGGTCGGGGCGGCGGCGGTGGTGCTGCCGCCGCGCGGTGTGGTGTACGGCGTGGCCAGTCGGCGCGTCTTCGAAACGGTGCGCAACCTGGTGCCGGTCGTGGAGCAACTGTCGTTCGACGAGGCTTTCGGAGAACCCGCCCAGTTGGCGGGCGCATCGGCGGACGAGGTGCAGGCGTTCTGCGAAGAGCTGCGACGACGGGTGCGTCACGCGACGGGTCTGATCGCCTCGGTCGGCGCGGGCTCCGGCAAACAGATCGCCAAGATCGCCTCCGATCTGGCCAAGCCCGACGGAATTCGGGTGGTTCGGCCCGCCGAGCAACAGGAGTTGCTCGGTGCGTTGCCGGTGCGGCGGCTGTGGGGGATCGGACCCGTCGCGGAGGAGAAGCTGCACCGGCTCGGCATCGAGACGATCGGGCAGTTGGCCGCGCTGTCCGATCCCGAGGTGGCCGACATCCTGGGCGCCACCGTCGGGCCCGCGCTGCACCGGCTGGCTCGCGGCATCGACGACCGCGCCGTTGCCGAGCGCGCCGAGGCCAAACAGATCAGCGCCGAGTCGACCTTCGCCGCCGACCTGACCACGCTGGACCAGCTGCGTGAAGCGATCGAGCCGATCGCCGAGCACGCCCATCGGCGCTTGCTCAAAGACGGCCGCGGCGCCCGCACGGTGACGGTGAAGTTGAAGAAATCCGACATGAGCACGCTGACCCGCTCGGCGACGCTGCCCTACGCCACCACCGAACCGAGCGCCCTGGTGGCAGTCGCTCGCCGACTGTTGCTGGATCCGCTGCAGATCGGACCCATTCGTCTGCTGGGCGTTGGCTTTTCGGGTCTGAGCGACGTGCGTCAGGAGTCGCTGTTTCCGGACCTGGACGTGGGCCCGGAACCGGTCGACGACGTCCACCACCAGGACTTCGAGACGCTGCGCGCGGCCCTGCTGACCGGGCAGGATGTCCCGTCGTGGCGGGTCGGCGACGACGTGATGCACCGCGACTTCGGGCACGGCTGGGTTCAGGGCGCCGGCCACGGTGTGGTCACCGTCCGGTTCGAGACGCGTAGTACCGGACCCGGCCAAGCCCGGACGTTCCCGCTCGACACCGCCGACCTCAGCGCGGCCAACCCGGTGGACAGCCTGGACTGGCCGGAGTACGTCGGGCGACTGTCAGCCCCAGCGGCCGACGACGTCGGCGACCGGTAGCCCCGCCGCCAGCGTCGCCATCAGCAGCACCCGGGCCTGCGACGGCGCCAACCGCGGCACCGTCAGAGCGCCCGCCCGCACCAGGTCGTGACCCGGTCCATAGCCCGCGCTCACCGGGCCGCCGGGCACCCGCGTGGACACCGCGACCACCACCCCGTCGGAGCCGCACAACCGCCGCACCCCGTCGATCACCGCCGCGCCGGCGTTGCCCGAGCCGAGCGCCTCCAACACCACGCCCCGCGCCCCGGCGGCCACGAACGCATCCAGCGCTACCGCATCGCTGCCCAGGTACGCAGCGACGATGTCCACGCGCGGCGCCTCGGCAGCGCCGACCCGGCCGACGAACGGCCGCACCTTGGCGCCCGTCCAGGACACCGCGCCATCGACGGTGCCCAGCACCTTCCCGCCGAACGCGCTCAGGTCCTGCGTCGCCATCTTGCGCAGGCCCAGCGGTTGCAGCACGCGGCCGGCGAAGCAGACGAGTACGCCGAGGTCACGGGCGGCCGGATCGGCTGCGACCGCGACGGCGTCACGCAGGTTGGCCGGACCGTCGGCGTCTGGCGCGTCCGCGCTGCGCATCGCCCCGGTCAGCACGATCGGGACTTTGCCCGAATAGGTCAGTTCGAGCCACAGGGCGCTTTCCTCCATGGTGTCGGTGCCGTGGGTGAGGACGATGCCGTCGGCCCCGTCGTCGATCGCCGCGTCCACCGCGGCGCGGATCCGGTCCCAGTCGGCCGGTACCAGTTCGGAGCTGTCCACGGCCAGCACGTCGACCACGTCGACGTCGAGGCCTGCGGCGAGTTCGGCGCCCGAGTGGACGGGCCTGCGTACGCCGTCGGTGCCGGTGCTGGTGGAGATCGTTCCCCCGGTGGTGACGACGGTGACACGGCCCATTCGCGAATCATCCCGCACCCGGGGGGCTGCGGCGAGTGTGCGGGCTCGGTGCGATGGTGGCTGCGCCGCGCTGGGCGATCGCCACTAGTGGACAATGGACGGGTGCCTGACGAACCATCCGGGTCCGCTGATCCGCTGACTTCTGCCGGCGACACCGACGAAGCCCGCGAACCCCAGGCCCACCCGACGCGCCGGCTGCGTCTGTTGTTGTCGGTCGCGGCCGTGGTGCTCACGCTCGACGTGATCACCAAGGTGCTGGCGGTCAAGCTGTTGCCGCCCGGTCAGCCGGTGTCGATCATCGGCGACACGGTCACCTGGACGCTGGTGCGTAACTCGGGCGCCGCGTTCTCGATGGCGACCGGGTACACCTGGCTGCTGACCCTGATCGCGACCGGCGTCGTGGTCGGGATCTTCTGGATGGGCCGCCGACTGGTCTCGCCCTGGTGGGCGCTGGGCTTGGGAATGATCCTCGGCGGCGCGATGGGCAATCTGGTGGACCGCTTCTTCCGGGCCCCCGGACCGCTGCGCGGACACGTCGTGGATTTTCTGTCGGTGGGCTGGTGGCCAGTGTTCAACGTCGCCGACCCGTCGGTGGTGGGCGGCGCCATCCTGCTGGTCGCGCTGTCTATCTTCGGGTACGACTTCGACACCGTGGGACGACGAAAAGCCAACGCAGAAAACGACATTCGGCCTGAATCCGACGACGCTGGTGACTGAACGCACGATGCCGGTCCCCGAGGGATTGGCGGGCATGCGCGTCGATGCCGGGCTGGCCCGCCTGCTGGGACTGTCCCGCAGCGCCGCCGCGGCCATCGCCGAAGACGGCGGCGTCGAACTCGACGGCGTCCCGGCCGGGAAGTCTGACCGGCTCGCAGCGGGTGCCTGGCTGCAGGTACGGCTGCCCGAACCGCCGAAACCGTTGGAGAACACCCCCGTCGACATCGAGGGCATGACGGTGCTGTACTCCGACGACGACATCGTCGCCGTCGACAAACCCGCCGCGGTGGCCGCGCACGCGTCGGTGGGCTGGACCGGTCCGACGGTGCTGGGAGGTCTGGCCGCCGCGGGTTATCGCATCACCACCTCGGGCGTGCATGAACGCCAGGGCATCGTGCACCGACTCGACGTCGGCACGTCCGGGGTGATGGTGGTGGCGCGCTCCGAACGCGCCTACACCGTCCTCAAGCGGGCGTTCAAGCAGCGCACCGTCGACAAGCGTTATCACGCACTGGTGCAAGGACATCCGGACCCGTCCAGCGGCACGATCGACGCCCCCATCGGCCGTCATCACGGCCCGGAGTGGAAGTTCGCGGTCACCAGCACCGGCCGGCACAGCATCACCCACTACGACACAGTGGAAGCGTTCGTCGCCGCCAGCCTGCTCGATGTGCATCTGGAAACCGGCCGCACCCACCAGATCCGGGTGCACTTCGCGGCGCTGCATCACCCCTGCTGCGGAGACCTGGTCTATGGCGCCGACCCGAAGCTGGCGAAAAGGCTTGGCCTGGAACGGCAATGGTTACATGCCCGGTCGTTGGCCTTCGCCCACCCGGCCGACGGCCGGCGCATCGAGATCGTCAGCCCCTATCCGGCCGACCTGCGGCATGCCTTGGACGTGCTACGCGCCGAAGGATGACCGAGCGGGTTTGCGGGCTTCGACCAGTACGCGGGCGGCGTGCGCGACGAACGGACCGTCGGCCTCGATCCGCTCGTGCAACTCGCGCAGCTGCCGGCGATAGCGCTCGACGGTGAAGTCGGGGACGCACCAGATCACCTTGCGCAGGAAATAGACGACCGCGCCGATGTCGAAGAACTCCTGGCGCAACCGCTCGGACCTCAGCTGCACGATCTGCAGACCGGCCGATTCAGCTTGTGCCCGTTGGGTTTCCGGGTCACGGCGGGCCCAGGACTCGGGCTGCGGACCGATGAAGTGCTCCACCAGCTCGCAGACGGTGGCCGGACCGATGTGCTGGCCCAGGTAACTGCCGCCGGGACGCAGCACCCGCGCGATCTCGGTCCAGTAGACGGTATTGGGGTGCCGACTGGTCACCAGGTCGAAGGCCTCGTCGGCGAACGGCAGCGGCGACTCGGTCGGGGTTGCCACCACCACGACGCCGCGCGGATGCAGACGTCGGGTCGCCAACGCCGCGTTGGGCGGCCAGGACTCCACGGCGGCCATGGTCGTGGGGAAGGTGTCCGCCCCGGCCAGCACTTCGCCGCCTCCGGTCTGCACGTCCAGCGCGGCGGAGACGCCGGCCAACCGGCTGCTCATCAGCCGCTGATACCCCCACGACGGGCGCTGTTCGGTCGCGCGCCCGTCGAACCAGGAGAAGTCCCAGCCGTCCACCGATGCCGAATCGGCTTCTGCCACCAAGTCTTCGAATGTGCGCCGCATGCTCACTGTGTGCGGCACACGAAATTGATGCCGTTGAGGTTCAGCGTGACTTCACCCTGGTGCTCCCAGTATTCGGACCCTTGACGTCCGTAGCGGGCGCCACTGCCCGACGGCTGGATGAACAAAATGATGCGCGTGCCCTTCCAATTGAGCACTGCCGCTTTCGGATCCAGTTCGTTGTAGAACTGGGCGGTCAAGGGTCCCTCGTCCGCCGGACAGTTGTATGTCACGACCGGCGGCGCGACCGTGGCCGGGTCGGCGATGGCCAACTCCACCAGTCGTGTCTGGTAGGCCTCGGCGAGGCAGGTCCGGATGTCGACGAAATCGGCGCACCCGTCGCGCACGGTCAGGAAGGCGTGCTGCGCCGTCGCCAGCGTTGCCTGGTCTGCCCCGGGACGTGCCAGCGCCTGCTGATAGGCGGTCTGCGCCCGGCGGTCCAGGACTGTCAGTTCGGGATCGCTACACACCAGTTGCTGGGCTTTGTTGGTGGATCGCGCGCAGTCCAACACCGGGGTCGGCGAGGTGGTCGTGACGCTGGCCGACAGACCCGGCGACGAACTCGTGGTCGACGAGCCGGTATGCGCCGGTCGCGAACCACAACCGCCGAGACCGGCCGCAATCACGGCGATCAGTACGGGGGCAAGCTTTCTCGGCATCCGCAATCGGTACCTATTCATCGGTCGATATCCTAGGTTGGCTGTATGACCTGTGTCACACCATCCACACCGCCATCAGGAGCAACTGTCAATGAATCTCGGTGACCTCACGAACCTGGTCGAGAAACCGTTCGCTGCTGTGTCCAACCTGATCAACACGCCGAACTCCGCGGGACGATACCGTCCGTTCTACTGGCGGAACCTGCGCGATGCCGTACAGGGCCGCTCGCTCAACGAGGCCGTCGAGGGCAAGGTCGCGCTGATCACCGGCGGGTCATCGGGCATCGGTGAAGCCGCCGCACACAAGATCGCCGAGGCCGGCGGCACCGTGGCACTGGTCGCGCGCACCAAAGAGAACCTGGACAAGGTCGCCGACGACATCCGCGCCAACGGCGGCACCGCGCACGTGTACCCGTGCGATTTGTCCGACGTGGACGCCATCGCCGAGATGGCCGACAAGGTGATCGAGGAACTCGGCGGGGTGGACATCCTGGTCAACAATGCCGGGCGTTCCATCCGGCGTTCACTGGCGCTGTCCTACGACCGGATCCACGACTACCAGCGGACGATCCAGTTGAATTACCTGGGCGCGGTCCAGTTGATCCTCAAGTTCATTCCCGGCATGCGTGAACGCGGCTTCGGGCAGATCATCAACGTCTCCTCGGTCGGCGTGCAGACGCGGGCGCCGCGGTTCGGGGCCTACATCGCCAGCAAGGCGGCGCTGGACAGCCTGTGTGACGCGTTGCAGGCCGAGACGGTCAGCGACAACGTCCGTTTCACCACCGTGCACATGGCCCTGGTGCGTACGCCGATGATCAGCCCCACCAAGATGTACGACAAGTTCCCGGCGCTGACGCCGGATCAGGCGGCCGGCGTGATCACCGACGCGCTGATCCACCGGCCCCGTCGGGCCAGTTCCCCGTTCGGACAGTTCGCCGCCGTCGCCGACGCCGTCAACCCGGCCGTGATGGACCGGGTGCGCAACCGCGCGTTCGGCATGTTCGACGACTCCTCGGCCGCCAAGGGAAGCGAATCCACAACGGACACCGAACAATTCGACAAGCGAAGCGAGACCTTCCTGCAGGCGACCCGCGGAATCCACTGGTGACATCATGAGCCTTCCCAAACCGAACAAACAGACCACCGTCGTCATCACCGGCGCCTCCTCGGGGATCGGCACCGAACTGGCCAAAGGCCTTGCACAACGCGGCTTTCCCCTGATGTTGGTCGCCCGCCGCCGGGAACGCCTGGACGAATTGGCCGAAAAGCTGCGCGGCGAGCACAAAGTCGAGGTCGAGGTGTTGCCCCTGGACCTGTCGGACACCGACTCCCGCTCGAAACTGATCGATCGCTTGCGCAGCGACTCGATTGCCGGGCTGTGCAACAGCGCGGGATTCGGTACCAGCGGCAACTTCTGGGAGTCGCCGTTCGAGCGGGAGAGCGAACAGGTCACCCTCAACGCGCTGGCCTTGACCGAACTCACGCATGCCGCCTTGCCCGGCATGGTGGAGCGCGGAGCGGGCGCGGTGCTCAACATCGCCTCCATCGCCGGATTCCAGCCCATCCCGTATATGGCGGTGTACTCGGCCACCAAAGCGTTTGTCCTGACATTCTCCGAGGCCGTCCAAGAGGAGTTGCACGGCACGGGGGTGTCGGTGACCGCGCTGTGTCCGGGGCCGGTACCCACCGAGTGGGCGCAGATCGCCGACGCCGAGCGGTTCAGCCTGCCGCTGTTTCAAACTTCGCCGGAAGACGTTGCCGAGCAAGCGATCCAGGGAATGCTGGCCGGTAAGCGCACCGTGGTGCCGGGGGTGGTGCCCAAGGTCGTCAGCACCAGCGGGCGACTCATCCCGCGTACCCTGCTACTGCCGGGGATCCGGATCGGCAACGCACTGCGCGGCGGACCCGGACGCTGACCGCTCGGCGCTACGCCCGTCGCCACGGGTGGTCGTCCAGCCAACTGGTGACCAGCGGGACCGCCTCGCCGTCGGAACCGCGCAGTTGGTCGGTCAGGGTCGAGATCCGTTGCAGCAGAGCGCCATACGCATTGGCGGCGGCGGCCGCGTAACCTTCGGCGGCCTCGACCTGCCACGGCGCCTGATACTGCGCGGGCAGATTGTGCAACTGCTCGGCCAGGTCTTGCGCCTCTGCCCGCGCGGCCTGTACCAGGCCGCGCACCGCCTCGACGTCACCGCCCCCGGCGTCCAACAGGTGATCGATTTGGCGCACCGTGGAAACCGCTTGCTCGATGCTCCCGGTGTGGGCGGAGATACCCAGCGGGGGAACAGGGATCGTCAACAGGTGCGGCGACGCTTCCGCAGGGTCGGCTGCGGAAAGCGCCCGGGCGGCCTCGACCTCGGCCTGCGCAGCTTCGCGTGCGGCCTCGATCTGTGCGCCGGCTTGCTCGCGAACGGCGGCCAGTTCGGCCGCCGCGCTCGCGCGTAATTCCTCGATCGCGGCCTGTGCCTGGGTGACGGCGGCTTTGGCTTCGTCGGCTTCGGCGCGGACCCGCGCCACTTCGGCCGCAGCCGCCTCGCGCACGGCCGCAACCTGTTCGCTGGCCTGCCCGCGGGTCTTGGTCAACTCCGCCGCGGCGGCCGACCGTAGCTGCTCCATTTCGGCCTTGATCCGGGCCACTTCGGTCTCGGCGGCCCGCTGCGCGGCCGTGATCGCGCCTTTGGCCTGTCCGCGGGCCGACGCGACTTCGGCTGCGGCGTCGGCACGGATCTGTTCGAGTTCGAGGCGCACTTCTTCCAGGGCGCGCTGGGCGCTCTCGCGTGCGGCCGCACGTTCGGCGACCCGTTGCTCGGCGCGAGCCTCAGCGGCAGTGACTCTCGTTGTGGCCGCGGCGATCTCGGCCGCGGTGTCCGCGCGGACCCGGTCGAGCTCGGCGCGTACCTGTTCGAAGGCTTGACGGCCAGTCGCCCGGTCCTCGGTGCGCTCGGCCAGCCGTTGTTCGGCCCGGCTGTCGGCGGCGCTGATCTGTTCGGCGGCGGTGGCGAGTTCGGCTGCGGCGTCGGCGCGGACCTGGGCGAGTTCGGCCTGCACCTGTTCCAGGGCTCGCTGGGCGGCCGCGCGCTCGGCGGCGCGTTCCGTCTCCCGCTGTTCGGCAGCTTGCTGGGCGGCTGCCCGCTCGGCGGCGTGTTCCGTCTCGCGCTGCTCGGCAGCTTGCTGGGCGGCTGCGCGCTCGGCCGCCCACTCTTCCTCCCGCTGAGCGGCTTGCGCCTGCACCTGACGAACCCGTTCGCGCGCGGCGGTGGCCACCCGCGCCGACTGCTCGGCCTGCGCCCGCGCCATCGACACGGCCGCTTCGGCGTCCTTGCGGCCCTGCTGGGCCTCCCGCGCCTGGCCCTCGGCCGCAACCCGCATGTGGTCGGCCTCGACCAACCGCATCACCGGAGAGAGTCGCTTGCGTGCCGGGCCGGAGCGTTGGCGGTGGTCGATCAACTCGCGCTCGCTCATCGCCGCGAGCGCGACCAACTCGGTGGGCGGCTGCTGGCCCTGCCGTTCGGCGGCCGACACCGCATCCGCCGCGGCGCGTTTGGTCAACGTCGCCCACGCCGCGGGGTCGAGGTCCTCGATGTGTTGCCGTGTAGTGCTCACGCGTGACGGCGCCTTCCTTTGCCGGCGGGTTCGGCGGCGCCGTCCTCGGCGGGTTCGGCGGCCGCCTCACGCGTCGCCGGGGCGTCCCGCGGCGTCGGTGCCTCCCGCGGTGTCGGGGCGTCCCGTCGTGATCCCTGCCGGGCGGTGAGCTGGGACAGCGGACCGGCCTGCTGTGCCAGCACCAGCGAGAACTGGTTCATATACACCGTCACCGACCGGGCCAACGTGTCGTCGCCGAGGTGCTCGGCGTCGCGCAACAACCCGCGCAGCAGTTCCAGCGCCAATTCCGGGCCGAGGCCCAACGTGGCGTTCTCGCTGGCGGCCGGTTCGATCCCCGCGGTTTCCACCACCCACACCAGCCGCTGCCAGCAGCGGGCCAGCGCCGCGCTGCGCTGCTCGTCTTCGCGCAGTTCCTGATGGTGGCGCTCGCGCTGTTCGGTCTGCGCCTCTTCCCGTCGGGCGGCCCGGCGCGCGGCGAAATACGCGATGACCGCGAGGATGATGGCGACGGTCAGGGCCGCGGCGCCGCCGAACCCCGCGGACGTCAAGAATTCACGCGCCGATGGCAAGCTCATGGCTCGGACGGTACCGCAACCGGCCCCTGAAAAACCGCGCGAACCTGGCGTACCGAGTTGCTAACGGTCGGGCGCGATCTTGAGCACTTGGCCTGGTTTGACGATCTTGTCGGATCGATCTGACCGCGCCGAGGTGAGGACGTAGACGGTGCCCTCGGAATCCACCGCGACGCCGCTGGTGTGGCCGCCCAGCGGCACCTCGACAGCTCTGCCCGCCGGGGGCAATTGGAAGAAGCCCTTGCCGAATCCGTCGCCGACGAAGACGTCTCCCGCGCTGCCGATCGCGATGTGATTCGGCTCGATGAGTCCGGGGATGGTCAACGCGACGGGGCTGGTTGCTCCGACGGCAAGTTTGAGGACCTGACCGCGGCCGGCGCCCTTGATGGCGGAGGACACATAGACGTTGCCGTCCTTGTCGACGGCCATCCCGCGCGGCAGAAACAGGTTCTGGAAGGACAGGTCGGTCGGCCGGTTCTCGCCCGGAGCCAGCTTCTTCGCCCCGTACTTCAGATCTGTGCCGTCACTCATCAGGGCCCCGGCCGCATAGGTGTTGCCGGCCTGGTCGACCGCGATGGCCTTTATCGAGGAAAATCCCCGGAACGGCAACCGAATTGGGCTGGTCTTGCCCGACTCGAGCAGATAGACCTGGGCGTCGTCGCTGTAGTAGATGTTGCCGGCCGTGTCGACCGCCAGGTCTGTCGCCGAACGGAAGTTGGCGCCGGTGACGTCCAGGGAGGTCGCGGCGCCGGCGCCCGACGCCAGCTTCCACAGCTTCGCCGGCGCTGACTCGAATGGCCCGGCGTCGGCGGCCGGGACGACGGAGGCCAGCACATAGACATTGCCGGCACCGTCCACCGCGACGCTCTTGGTGGGATAGAGGCCTGGAAACGGCAACACGGTGGGTTGCGCGGTATAGGTGCGTCGCGGCGGGGCGGTGCTCGTGGTGGGAGCGGCCCGATCGCCGCGGTGGGCCAACCGCGGGATTGCAATGGCGCCGGCCACGACGGCGGCGACGATGACGACGGCGGCAACCAGAGGCCCGATGCGCCGTCGTCGCCGCGGCGGCGCCAGCTGGACGGGACGCGAGTGCGGGTAGGACACCGTCGGCGAACGTCCGTGGATCGGATCCCATTGCGGCGGTTGCGGACTGGGCACGACCGGCTGCGGCAGTTCGAACGAGCGGGTGGCTGCCTGGGAAGGTCGCGCGGGCTTGTCGGCCAGTGCGCCCTGTGCCGCGGCCACCAGCTCGGCGGCGCTGCGGTACCGGTCGTCGGGATTGGCGGCCAGGCCGCGGGCGATGACGGCGTCGAGGCCGGCGGGGACGCCGGGATGCTGAAGGCTGGGGGGAGGGACCAGCCCGGCGGGATCCGGCGGGTGCCCGGTCAGGCATTCGTAGAGCACCTGTGCCAGCGCGTGGATGTCGGCACGATAGGCCGCCCCGCTGTCGGTGACCAGCACTCGGGTCCGGTCGGCTGACGGCGTGGCCCCGCTGGTGTCGCTCAGGTACACCGACCCGTCACCGGCCAGCAGAATGGCAGTCGTCGTGACGTTGCGGTGGCCGGTCCGGTTGGCGTGGGCGGCGTCGATCGCGGCCGCGACCCGGCGCACCACGTCGACCGCACGCGCCGGATCCAGCGGACCATGTTGCGCCAGTACGGTTTTCAGGTCGCCGCTCGGGGTATCGCCCATCAGCCCGCCCCGACCTTGAGCAGTCGGTTGTTCTCGGTCAGGTAGATGCCGCCGGCCGCGTCGACGGCTATACCGCCGAACGGCTGGTTCTCCGGTGCGAACAACAGGGTCGGGGTCGCCGCGCCCACCGCGAGTTTGACCAAGCGCCCCATGTTGTCTGCGTTGTCGACGACGTAGATGTTGCCCTGACCGTCGACCACCACACCCTGCGCCCTGCCGAGCTGTCCGAACGGAACCTGGGCCGGGTCGGTGTCCCCGCGGGCCAACTTGAGCACCCGACCCGCCTGCAGTGCGTAGACGTTGCCGGCGCCGTCCACCGCCACGTCCTCGAAAAACCGACTGCCGAACGGCAATACGGTCGGAGCGGCCGCACCGGGTGCGAGCTGGAGCACCCGGTCGTTGGCGGCGACGTAGACCGTGCCGGCAGGGTCTACCGCGATGCCGTTGGGAACGAGTCGGCCGAACGGCAACTCGACCTGGTCGGTGGAACCGGGAGCCAATTTGTAGACTCTGCCGCCTCCTTCGCGGGGCAGGTCGGTGACGTAGACGCCGCCGGCCGTGTCCACGCTCACGCGCTTGGGCCGGCTGAGTCCGCGGAAGGGCAGCTCGACGGGCGCCGGGGAGTTGGGGACCAGTTTGTAGATCCGGGTGCTGCTGGTGTCGACGACGTAGACGTCACCGCCGGGCCCGACCGTCACGCCGCTCAGCTGGCCGTTTCCGAGGACCGGCAACCGGGTGGCGTTCAGCGTCGGCGCCGTGCTGGTGGACGCCGGGGCGGTGCTGGCAGTCTGCGGCGCGGCGCTGCCGCTGGGATCGGCGTGCCGGTTCGGGGCGGGCCAAGCCAGCACCGCGACGGTCGCGACGACGACGGCGACCACCCCGACGGCGGCGGCTGTCCACAGCGCGCGTCGACCAGACTTGCGCCGCAACGGTTTCGGATGCGTCCAGGGCTGGGTGGTCGTAACCTGTTGCGGCGTCCACTGATTCACCGGGGTGCTCAACGCGCGCTGTGCCGCCGCTGCCAATTCGCCGGCGCTGCGGTAGCGGGCCGCGGGGTCCTTGGCCATGCCGCGGGCGATGACCTCGTCGAAACCGACCGGTATGCCGGGATGTTCCCGACTGGGCTGCGGCGGTGGCGACGCCAGGTGCGCCGCCACCAAAGCCGGTATCTCCGTTCGATTCTCATACGGTGTCACCCCGGTCAGGCATTCGTACAGCACGCATGCCAGCGCGTAGATGTCGGCGCCCGCGGTGACCTGCCCGGAGGCGAGACGTTCCGGGGCCAGGTAGGCGAACGAGCCGACCGTGGTGCCCTCGCTGGTGAGCTTGGTGTCGGTGGCGGCGTTCGCCAGCCCGAAGTCGACCAGACAGGCGAAGTCGTCACGGCCGAGCAGGATGTTGGCGGGTTTGACGTCGCGGTGGATCACCGTTTCGGCGTGCGCGGCGTCCAGCGCGGCAGCGATCTGCCGCACCACATGCACCGCGCGCGCCGCGCCCAGCGCCCCGCCGCGTTCCAGCGTGCTCTGCAAGTCGGTGCCCTCGATGAGCCGCATGTCGATGTAGAGCTGCCCGTCGATCTCACCGCAGCCGTGGATCGGCACCACGTGCGGGTCGTGCAGCCGCCCGGCGGTGCGGGCCTCGCGGAAGAGCCGTTCCCGGAACGCTGGATTGTGAGAGTAGCTGCTGGACAACAGTTTCAGTGCGACCACCCGGTGCATGACGGTGTCTTCGGCTTCGTAGACCTCCCCGAACCCGCCGCTGCCCAGCAGCCGGCGCAGTACGTACGGCCCGAACCGGGAACCCACTCGCGGGGCAGAAGTCATTGCGCGGCACCCAGTTCCAGGACTTTGCCGGTGGCACAGTCGTCGCCCCGGTGACAGTCGACGACGAACAGGTCGCCGTCCTTGTCGGTTGCCACCCCGAACGGGTAGTTCAAGCCGGGGAAGGTCACCTGGTTGGCGCTGGTCGCGCCGGCGGCCAGCTTGAAGATGCCGCGACCTTCGATGTCGGAGACATAGACGTTGCCCTTCTTGTCCACCGCCACACCGTAGGGCTGCTGCAGTCCGGCGAACGGTAGTTCGGTGGGGGTGTCGGCACCGGCGGGCAGCTTCAACACATGCCGGTCGTCGCTGTCGGCGATGTAGAGGTTGCCGTCGTCGTCCACCGCGATCCCGACCGGTGTGTTCAACGGGGTGGTGGGCATCAGCACGGTCGGGCTCGAGGCGCCGGGCGCCAGCTTGAGCACCTGCCGCAGCGCCCCGTCGGTGACGTAGAGACTGCCGTCCCTGCCCGCCGTCACACCCAGTGGCCGTCCGAGGTGCCCGAACGGCATCGGAGTGGGCCCGCGCGCGCCCGGCGCCAATTTCCACACTCCCGGCGCGTGGGAGTCGGCGACGTAGACGTTGCCCGCCGAATCCACCGCCACGCCCTCGGCGAAGAGCTCCCCGAACGGCAATTCGGTGGGGGAGCTTTGGCCGGCCGCCAGCTTCAGCACCCGGCCGTTGGGGGAGCGGTTGGTCAGCTCGGTGGCGTAGACGTTGCCGGCACCGTCGACGGCCACGCCACGCGCCTTGACCAGGTCGGGATATTTCAACACGGTCGGGACGCTCGGCGAGGGACGCGACGTGCTGGTGCTCGTGGACTGTGACGGCGCGGGCCGGCGCGCGATTGCCACCATCGCGGCCACTGCCACCGCGGCCACCACAGTTGCCGCGGTGACGGCAATCACCTTGCGGCGGATGGGTTTTCGGCCCGGGGGGTGGGCCCAGGCCGGCGGCGGGAGGGGTCGGGGCGCCGGTGGTGGGGGCGGCGGCGTGATCGCCCACTCACGGGTGGTGGCGGCGGGGCCGAGGGCGCGCTGGGCGGCCGCGGCGAGTTCGCCCGCGCTGGGATACCGATCGTCGGGGTTTTTGGCCATGCCCTTCGCGACGACCTCGTCCAGCGCGGCGGGGATGCCGGCCCGGGCTTGGCTGGGCCGCGGAATCGGCGCGGTCAGGTGAGCGTTGATCAGCGCGCTGAGGTCCTGGTTTTGCGCATAAGGCGTCTCACCGGTCAGCAGTTCGTAGAGCACGCAGGCCAGCGAGTACACGTCGCTGCGGTGGTCGATCACCGGGTGCTGCGAAAGGCGTTCCGGGGCAACGTAATCAAAGGTGCCGACGGCCTTGCCGGTCCGGGTGAGCCGGGCTTCGCCGGCGGCGCTGGCCAGACCGAAGTCGACCAGGCTCGCGAAGTCGTCCCCGGACAACAGGATGTTGGCGGGTTTGACGTCGCGGTGCAGCACCGTCTCGGCGTGCGCGGCGTCCAGAGCGCCGGCGATCTGGCTCACCAGGTTCACTGCGCGCGCCGGCACCAGCGGGCCGTCCCGGCGCAGCACCGTCTCCAGGTCCACCCCGCGCACCAACCGCATGTCGATGTAGACCTGTCCGTCGATCTCACCGCAGCCGTGGATCGGCAGCACATGGGGTTCACGCAGCCGCCCAGCGGTCCGCGCCTCCCGGAACAGTCGCTCACGAAACACCGGGTTCAGCGAAAACGTGCTGCTCAGCAGTTTGAGCGCCACCACCCGGTGCATGGCGGTGTCTTCGGCTTCGTAGACCTCGCCGAAGCCGCCGGCGCCCAGCAGCCGGACCAACCGATACGGTCCGAACTGCGAACCCGCCCGATTCTCGACCACTACCCGACCCTCCGCTTCGTCGCCGAGCGTATCCGGCGCGCACCACCGGCGTTACGCTCACCGCCATGGCTTCTGTTGACCTGACCCTGGACGCGCCGATGACCCCGCAGGAGATGTGGGACCACGTCTCGGACCTTTCGACGCTGGGCGACTGGCTGGTGCTGCACGAAGGCTGGCGCAGCGACGTGCCCGACGTCAGCGAGATCACCGAGGGCACCCAGATCGTGGGTGTCGCGCGCTCCAAGAAGTTGCGCAACCGGGTGACCTGGACGATCACCAAGTGGGACCCGCCACACTCGGTCGCGATGTCGGGGGAGGGCAAAGGCGGGGCAAAGTACAAGGTGACCCTGACCGTCAAGGCACATGGGGATGCCTCCACCCTCGGATTGTCCGTCGACCTGGGCGGGCCCGCCCTGTTCGGTCCGATCGGGTCCGTCGCGGCCCGCGCGGCCAAAGGTGACGTGAAAAAGTCGCTGGATAATTTCCTCGAGCTCTACGGCTGAAAATCGCTCAAGACACGTTCTGCGACACGCCGAGAACGTGTCGGTGGGCGGTCATAGACTGGCGTCCCTATGAATGAGTCCTCCTTCGTGCACCTGCACAACCACACCGAGTATTCGATGCTCGACGGTGCCGCGAAGATCACGCCGATGCTGGACGAGGTGACGCGGCTGGGGATGCCCGCGGTCGGGATGACCGACCACGGAAACATGTTCGGCGCCAGCGAGTTCTACAACTCGGCGACCAAGGCCGGCGTCAAGCCGATTATCGGGGTCGAGGCTTATATCGCTCCCGCTTCCCGCTTCGACACCCGACGCATCACCTGGGGCGATCCCAGCCAGAAGGGCGACGACGTCTCGGGCAGCGGCTCCTACACGCACATGACGTTGATGGCCGAGAACGCGACCGGCCTGCGCAACCTGTTCCGGCTGTCGTCGCTGGCCTCGTTCGAGGGCCAACTCGGCAAGTGGTCGCGGATGGACGCCGAGCTCATCGCCGAGCACGCCGAAGGCATCATCGCCACCACCGGCTGCCCGTCCGGTGAAGTGCAGACCCGGCTGCGGCTCGGCCATGAGCGCGAAGCCCTGGAATCCGCCGCCAAGTGGCAGGAGATCTTCGGTGCCGACAACTTCTTCCTGGAGTTGATGGACCACGGCATCTCGATCGAACAACGCGTCCGGCAGGGACTGCTCGAGATCGGCCGCAAACTCAACATCCGGCCGCTGGCCACCAACGACTGTCACTACGTCACCCGCGAAGCCGCCCACAACCACGAGGCGCTGCTGTGCGTGCAGACCGGCAAGACGCTGTCGGACCCGAACCGGTTCAAGTTCGACGGCGACGGCTACTACCTCAAGTCCGCCGCCGAGATGCGCCGGCTCTGGGACGACGAGGTCCCCGGAGCCTGCGACTCCACCCTGCTGATCGCCGAACGGGTCCAGTCCTACGCCGACGTGTGGACACCGCGCGACCGGATGCCGATCTTCCCGGTGCCCGACGGGTACGACCAGGCTTCGTGGCTGCGTCACGAGGTGATGGCCGGGCTGGACAGGCGTTTCCCCGCCGGCGTCGGCCAGGAGTACCTCGACCGCGCCGAATACGAGATCAAGGTCATCTGCGACAAAGGCTTCCCGGCTTACTTCCTGATCGTGGCCGACCTGATCAACTACGCGAAATCGGTCGACATCCGGGTCGGGCCGGGACGCGGATCGGCGGCGGGGTCGCTGGTCGCCTACGCGATGGGCATCACCAACATCGACCCCATCCCGCACGGTCTGCTGTTCGAGCGCTTCCTGAATCCGGAGCGCCCGTCGGCACCCGACATCGACATCGACTTCGACGACCGTCGTCGCGGCGAGATGGTGCGCTACGCCGCCGAGAAGTGGGGCCACGACCGCGTCGCCCAGGTCATCACCTTCGGCACCATCAAAACCAAAGCCGCGCTGAAGGACTCGGCGCGCATTCACTACGGCCAGCCCGGGTTCGCGATCGCCGACCGAATCACCAAAGCGCTGCCGCCGCCCATCATGGCCAAGGACATTCCGCTGTCGGGGATCACCGACCCGGCCCACGAGCGGTTCAAGGAAGCCGCCGAGGTCCGCGGTCTGATCGAGTCCGATCCGGACGTACGGACCATCTACCAGACCGCGCGCGGCCTGGAAGGCCTGATCCGCAACGCGGGTGTGCACGCCTGCGCGGTGATCATGAGCAGCGAGCCGCTGACCGAGGCGATTCCGTTGTGGAAGCGTCCGCAGGACGGCGCCATCATCACCGGCTGGGACTACCCGTCGTGCGAGGCCATCGGCCTATTGAAGATGGACTTCCTGGGCCTGCGGAACCTGACGATCATCGGCGACGCGCTGGAGAACATCAAAGCCAACCGGGGCATCGATCTTGACCTGGAGTCGCTGCCGTTGGACGACCAGGCCACCTACGAACTGCTGGGTCGCGGCGACACGCTGGGTGTGTTCCAGCTCGACGGCGGACCGATGCGCGATCTGCTGCGCCGCATGCAGCCCACCGAATTCAACGACATCGTCGCCGTATTGGCGCTGTACCGCCCCGGACCGATGGGCATGAACGCCCACAACGACTACGCCGACCGCAAGAACAAGCGGCAGCCGATCAAGCCGATCCATCCCGAACTCGAAGAGCCGCTGCGCGAAATCCTCTCCGAGACTTACGGTCTGATCGTCTACCAGGAACAGATCATGTTCATTGCCCAGAAGGTCGCCTCCTACAGCATGGGCAAGGCCGACGTGCTGCGCAAAGCGATGGGCAAGAAGAAGCTCGAGGTGCTCGAGGCCGAGTACAAGGGCTTCTACGAGGGCATGAACGCCAACGGCTTCTCCGAAAAAGCGGTGAAAGCCTTGTGGGACACCATCCTTCCGTTCGCCGGGTATGCGTTCAACAAGTCGCACGCCGCCGGCTACGGACTGGTCTCCTACTGGACGGCCTACCTGAAGGCCAACTATCCGGGCGAGTACATGGCCGGCCTACTCACCTCGGTCGGCGACGACAAGGACAAAGCCGCCGTCTATCTCGCGGACTGCCGCCGGCTGGGCATCACCGTGCTGCCGCCCGACGTCAACGAGTCAGTGCAGAACTTCGCGTCGGTGGGCAACGACATCCGCTTCGGTCTCGGTGCGGTGCGCAATGTCGGGGCCAATGTGGTGGCCTCGCTGATCGGCACCCGCAATGAGAAAGGCAAATTCACCGACTTCTCGGATTACCTGAACAAGATCGACATCTCGGCGTGCAACAAGAAAGTCACCGAGTCGTTGGTCAAGGCCGGGGCGTTCGACTCCCTGGGGCACGCTCGCAAGGGTCTGTTCCTGGTGCACACCGATGCCGTCGACAGCGTGCTGGGCACCAAGAAGGCCGAGGCGATGGGGCAGTTCGACCTGTTCGGCGGCAGCGACTCCGGGGTCGAATCGGTGTTCACCATCCGGGTGCCCGAGGACGAGTGGGAAGACAAGCACAAGCTCGCGTTGGAACGGGAGATGCTGGGCCTGTATGTGTCCGGTCATCCGCTCAACGGAGTGGCGCACCTGTTGGCGGGGCAGGTCGATACGCAGATCCCGGCGATCCTCGACGGCGATGTGCCCAACGATGCGCAAGTGCGCGTCGGCGGCATCCTGGCCTCGGTGAACCGTCGCGTCAACAAGAACGGGATGCCTTGGGCGTCAGCGCAATTGGAGGACCTCACCGGCGGTATCGAGGTGATGTTCTTCCCGCACACCTACTCCACCTTCGGCGCCGACATCGCCGACGACGCGGTGGTGCTGGTCAGCGGCAAAGTGGCTATTCGCGACGACCGCATCAGCTTGATCGCCAACGAACTGGTGGTGCCCGACTTCACCAACGCTCAGCCCAACCGGCCGCTGGCGGTCAGCCTGCCGACCCGGCAGTGCACCATCGACAAGGTCACCGCTCTCAAGCAGGTGCTGGCCCGGCACCCTGGTACCGCGCAGGTTCATCTGCGGCTGATCAGCGGTGACCGGATCACCACGCTCGAGCTCGATCAGGCGCTGCGGGTGACGCCGTCGCCGGCGCTGATGGGGGATCTCAAGGAACTGCTCGGCCCGGGGTGTTTGGGGAGTTAGGCCGGCGGCGCATCCATTCCGAGCTGCGCCGAACGTCACGCCAGTGCCGCGCTCGCGTTCGAACGCAACGCCAGCGTGACGGTCGCGACGCGGCTGACGTACGCTCAGCGCTTTCGCTCAGAAACGAGTGGCGAGATTCCATGGATGCGCTCAAGGCAGTGCGATGCGAAGCGCTTTGCTGATTTCCTGCATTGTCGGCGGAGATAGTGTGCCGAGCAATTCAGTGAGTTCATCGTGGTAGAGCTGCACAATGTCGTCGACCAGGACGAACCCGACGAGGGGGTCGTCCGCTGTCAGGGGTACGACCCTCGGCACATGTGCGGTCTTGCTCGTCGTCGTGCACCTACTACGCGCCTGCCTGCCGAAAGTGAACTCAACGACGATCAATCGGCGTGTTGCGTCGTGATATTCACTCTCGGCGCGCACGGACGAAGGACGTAGGGTTACCCGTGTGACGACCCCATCCGAGCGACCGGCCACCCTGTGTGAGGCGTTTCAGCGCACCGCCGCGGTCGATCCCGACGCGGTGGCCCTGCGCACCCCGGGCAACACCCAGACAATGACCTGGCGTGAGTACGCAGACCAGGTCCGCAAGGTGGCGGCCGGCCTGACCGGTCTCGGCATCAAGCGCGGCGACACCGTGTCGCTGATGATGGCCAACCGGGTGGAGTTCTATCCGCTCGAAGTCGGCGCGCAACACGTTGGCGCCACGTCGTTTTCGGTGTACAACACCCTGCCCGCCGAACAGCTGACCTACGTGTTCGACAACGCCGGCACCAAGGTGGTGATCTGCGAGGAGCAGTACGTCGACCGGATCCGCGCCAGCGGCGCCCCGATCGAGCACATCATCTGCGTCGACGGCCACCCCGAGGGCACCCTCTCGATAGACGACCTGTACCAAGCCGCCGCCGAAGACTTCGACTTCGAATCGACCTGGCGTGCAGTGCAACCCGACGACATCGTCACCCTCATCTACACGTCCGGCACCACCGGGAACCCCAAGGGTGTGGAAATGACACACTCGAACCTGCTGTTCGAGGGGTACGGTCTGGACGACGTGCTGGGCGTCGAGTTCGGAGACCGGGGCACGTCGTTCCTGCCTACGGCGCACATCGCCGACCGGATGTGCTGCCTGTACTCCCAGGAGATCTTCGGAACGCAGATCACGACGGTCTCCGACCCGCGAGCAATCGTCGGGGCACTGCCCGACGCACGGCCAACCGTCTGGGGCGCGGTGCCCCGGGTGTGGGAAAAGCTCAAGGCGGGAATCGAATTCACCGTCGCCAACGAGTCCGACGAGACGAAGCGGGCGGCGATGCAGTGGGCCATGTCGGTGGCGGACAAACGTGCGCAAAAGCTGCTGGCCGGTGAGCCGATGTCGGAGGAGGCGACGGCCGAGTGGGACAAGGCCGACGAACTGGTGCTGTCGAAGCTCCGCGAGAAGCTCGGTTTCGGCGAACTGCGGTGGGCGGTCTCCGGGGCGGCTCCGATACCGAAGGAGACGCTGGCGTTCTTCACCGGCATCGGCATCCCGATCGCCGAGCTGTGGGGGATGTCCGAGCTCAGCTGCGCCGCCACCGCAAGCCATCCGCGCGACGCACGCCTGGGCACCGTCGGCAAGCTGTTTCCCGGCCTGGAAGGCAGGATCGCCGACGACGGTGAGTACCTGGTCCGTGGGCCGCTGGTGATGAAGGGCTACCGCAAGGAACCCGCCAAGACCGCCGAAGCGATCGACTCCGACGGGTGGCTGCACACCGGCGACATCTTCGAAATCGACGACGACGGCTACCTGCGGGTGGTGGATCGTAAGAAGGAACTCATCATCAACGCGGCCGGAAAGAATATGTCGCCGGCCAACATCGAGAACACCATCGTGGCCGCCTGCCCGATGGTGGGGGTGATGATCGCGATCGGTGACGGCCGGCCCTACAACACCGCGCTGCTGGTGTTCGACGCCGACTCGGTGGGTCCGTATGCCGCCCAACGCGGCCTCGACCCGTCACCGGAGGCGCTCGCGTCCGACGCGGAGGTGATCGCGCAGATCGCCGCGGGTGTCGCCGCGGGAAACGAGAAACTGTCACGGGTGGAGCAGGTCAAGCGATTCCGCATCCTGCCCACCCTGTGGGAACCCGGCGGTGACGAGATCACGCTGACGATGAAGCTCAAGCGCAAGCCGATCCACGCCAAGTACGGTGCCGAGATCGAGGAGCTGTACGCCAGCGAGCCGGGATCTGACGTTCACGAACCCGCGGCTGCGTCCGCGCAGCCGGCCTGAGCGGAGGGGGAGTAGCGGTGACTGCACGGGAGGTCGGTCGCAGCGGGGTGCGAAAGCTGTTGCAGCGCACCGGAATCGTCGACGAATCCACCACCCCGTTGGCGACGGATCCGGACGCGGTCACCCAGTTGCTGGACGCGCAGTGGTTCGGTGAGCGCCTGGACGCGCTGGCCGACGAACTCGGCCGGGATCCCGAGAGCGTGCGGGTGGAGGCCGCCGGCTATCTGCGGGAAGTGGCGGCGTCGCTGGACGAGCGGGCGGTGCAGGCGTGGCGCGGGTTCAGCAGATGGCTGATGCGGGCCTATGACGTGCTGGTCGACGAGGACCAGATCGCGCAGCTGCGCGCGCTGGACCGCAAGGCCACGCTGGCGTTCGCGTTCTCCCACCGGTCCTACCTGGACGGAATGTTGCTGCCCGAGGAGATCGCGGCCAACCGGCTGTCGTCGGCGTTCACGTTCGGCGGGGCCAACCTGAACTTCTTCCCGATGGGTGGCTTCGCCAAGCGCACCGGCACGATCTTCATCCGCCGCCAGACCAAAGACATTCCGGTCTACCGGTTCGTGCTGCGCGCCTACACCGCGCAGCTGGTGCAGAACCACACCAACCTCACCTGGTCGATCGAGGGCGGACGCACCCGGACCGGCAAGTTACGCCCCCCGGTGTTCGGCATCCTGCGCTATCTGACCGATGCCGTCGATGAAATCGACGGTCCGGGAAGGGGTGCCGGCGTGGACGGAGTCCACGACTCCGAGGTGTATTTGGTGCCGACCTCGATCGTGTACGACCAGCTGCACGAGGTGGAGGCGATGACCACCGAAGCTTACGGCGCCACCAAACGACCGGAGGACTTCCGGTTCCTGGTCCGGCTGTCCCGACAGCAGGGCGAACGGTTGGGCCGCGCCTATCTCGACTTCGGTGAGCCGCTGCCGTTGCGCAAGCGTCTCGAGGAACTGCGGGCGGACCCGTCGGGAACCGGCACCGTCGTCGAACGCATCGCGCTGGACGTCGAGCACCGGATCAACCGCGCCACCCCCGTCACGCCGACCGCGGTGGTGAGCCTGGCGCTGCTGGGCGCCGACCGTTCGCTGTCCATCAGCGAGGTGCTGGCCACGGTGCGACCGTTGGCCAGCTACATCGCCGCCCGCGACTGGGCGGTGGCCGGGGCCGCCGACCTGACGAACAAGTCGACGATCCGGTGGACCCTTCATCAGATGGTGGCCTCCGGGGTGGTCAGCGTGTACGACGCAGGCACCGAGGCGGTGTGGGGGATCGGCGCCGACCAGCACCTGGTCGCGGCGTTCTACCGCAACACCGCGATCCACATCCTGGTCGACCGCGCCATCGCCGAGCTGGCGTTGCTGGCGGCCTCCGAAGGCGGAGCCGACGTGTCACCCGCCGCGGTGCGCGACGAGGCACTGCAACTGCGCGAGTTGCTGAAGTTCGAGTTCCTATTCTCGGCGCGGGCGCAGTTCGAGAAGGAACTGGCCGACGAAGTTCGGTTGATCGGTCCGGTCGAGGACACCACCAAGAGCGTCAGCGCGGCCGAGGTGCGCGGGTTGTTGGAGTCCGCTGATCTGTTGCTCGCGCATTTGGTGCTGCGGCCGTTCCTGGACGCCTACCACATTGTCGCCAACCGGCTGGCTGCCCTGGAAGACGAGGCGCTGGACGAGGAGGCGTTCCTGACCGAATGCCTCGAGGTGGGCAAGCAGTGGGAGCTGCAACGCCGGATCGCCAACGCCGAGTCACGATCGATGGAACTGTTCAAGACCGCGCTGCGACTGGCTCGGCACCGCGAGCTGGTCGAGGGCGCTGACCAGGCCGATCTCGCCAAACGGCGCCAGGAGTTCGCCGACGAGATCGCCACCGCGACCCGGCGGGTCAATTGCATCGCGGAACTGGCCCGGACCGTGGTCGGCCACGCAGGTACCCAGCGGGCCTAGAGTTGGTGCCATGCCACTTTCCGGTGAATACGCACCCAGCCCGTGGGATTGGTCCCGCGAACAAGCCGACAAGTACGTGGAATCCGGCGGGGCCGATGCCGCGGACATGAAGGGCAAGCCCATCATCGTCCTGACCACCGTAGGCGCCAAGACCGGCAAACTTCGCAAGACGCCGTTGATGCGCGTCGAGCACGACGGCGAATACGCCGTCGTCGCCTCGCTCGGCGGCGCTCCGAAGAACCCGGTCTGGTACTACAACATCGCCAAGAACCCCCGGGTCGAACTGCAAGACGGCGCGGTCACCCGCGACTACGACGCGCGCGAGGTGTTCGGCGACGAGAAGGCCACTTGGTGGGAGCGGGCCGTCGAGGCCTGGCCGGATTACGCCGAGTATCAGACCAAGACCGACCGGCAAATCCCGGTGTTCGTCCTGACCCCGGTGAGCTGAGCTGGCGTTGCCGCGGCATGGCACCATTGACCGGTGTCCGCCGAACTGAGCCAGAACCCGCGCGATCTGCCGCTGTGCGCGGCTGACATCGACGGGGCGGCCAAGCGGATTGCTGCGGTGGTCACGCCTACGCCGCTGCAGTACAGCGACCGGTTGTCGGACATTACCGGCGCGGCGGTCTACCTCAAGCGCGAAGATCTGCAGGTCGTGCGCTCCTACAAGCTGCGGGGTGCCTACAACCTGCTGGTGCAGCTCTCCGACGAGGAGCTGGCGGCCGGGGTGGTGTGCTCGTCGGCCGGTAATCACGCGCAGGGCTTCGCGTTCGCGTGCCGTGCCTTGGGGGTGCACGGCCGCGTCTACGTGCCGGCCAAGACCCCCAGGCAGAAGCGCGACCGGATCGTCTACCACGGCGGCGGTTTCATCGACTTGATCGTCGGTGGATCCACCTACGATCGGGCCGCCGAAGCCGCCCGCGACGACGTCGCCCGCACCGGAGCCACACTGGTGCCGCCGTACGACGACCTGCGCACCATGGCCGGTCAGGGCACCATCGCCGTCGAGATCCTGGACGCGCTCGACGTCGAGCCCGACCTGGTGGTGGTGCCCGTGGGCGGGGGCGGATGCATCGCCGGTATCACCACCTACCTGGCCGAACGGACCACCAACACCGCGGTGCTGGGGATCGAGCCCGCGGGCGCGGCCGCGATGATGGCTGCGCTGGCCGCCGGCGAGCCGGTCACCCTGGATCACGTCGACCAGTTCGTGGACGGCGCGGCGGTGGCCCGGGCGGGCGCGTTGCCGTATGCGGCCCTGTCGGCAGCGGGGGACATGGTGTCGATCACGACCGTCGACGAGGGCGCGGTGTGCACCGCGATGCTCGACCTGTACCAGAACGAGGGCATCATCGCCGAACCCGCCGGGGCGCTGTCGGTGGCCGGCCTGCTGGAAGCCGACGTCGAACCCGGCTCCACCGTGGTGTGTCTGATCTCCGGCGGCAACAATGACGTCTCCCGGTACGGCGAGGTGCTGGAGCGGTCGCTGGTCCACCTGGGTCTCAAGCACTATTTCCTGGTCGACTTCCCGCAGGAGCCGGGTGCGCTGCGGCGGTTCCTCGACGAGGTGCTGGGCGCCGGTGACGACATCACCTTGTTCGAATACGTCAAGCGCAACAACCGCGAGACGGGGGAGGCGCTCGTCGGGATCCAACTGGGATCCGCGGCGGACCTGGACGGTCTGCTGGCTCGGATGCGAGCCACCGACATGCACGTGGAAACCCTGCAGCCGGGTTCGCCGGCCTACCGCTACCTGCTGCTCTAGTGGGGTGTGGCGAGCAGACGCAAAAGCCCCCATTTCGTGCCGAAATAGGGGGCTTT